>JAISQM010000069.1 GCA_031274195.1 Eubacteriales Family XIII. Incertae Sedis bacterium | reverse complement strand
TCCACACGTCATCCCAGCCTTTTTCAACAGACATGGGTTCGGTCCTCCACGAGATTTTACTCCCGCTTCAACCTGCACATGGATAGGTCACCCGGTTTCGGGTCTACAGCATACGACTTGTGTTGCCTCGATACCCAAGTATCGTAAAGTCGCGACGGCTGTCTTGCCGCCACAATGCGCCAAAAAATGTTGCCATACGACCCGGTATGCCAAAATTTTTTGACATCTCGTGGCAACAACACATCTCGCCGCTTTGTTCACGCAACTTGGGTACCGAGGCAACTTCGCCCGTTTAAGACTCGCTTTCGCTTCGGCTCCGGTGCTTTACACCTTAACCTTGCCGCACACCATAACTCGTTGGCCCGTTCTACAAAAAGTACAAGGTCACTTAGGCCTTAGCCCTTGCTCCCTCTGCTTGTAAGCATAAGGTTTCAGATTCTATTTCACTCCCCTCCCGGGGTTCTTTTCACCTTTCCCTCACGGTACTATTCGCTATCGGTCACCGGTTCGTATTTAGCCTTGGGGGGTGGGCCCCCCTGTTTCATGCCGGGTTACACGTGTCCGGCACTACTCTGGTACCGCCTAGCTCCCTTCTCATTTCGCCTACGGGGCTGTTACCTCGTATCGCCGGACTTTCCAGTCCTGTTCGGCTATGTTTCAGGATACATATTGGCGGCCCGCAACCCCCGGCGCCTAACCATAACGATCATGGCTCGCTCGCTCATTTCTCCCTCTCGGGATCTTCTGAGCTTGTCTTCCCATAATCTCTATGGATAGACGTCGGGTTTGGGCTCTTCCCCTTTCGCTCGCCGCTACTTAGGGAATCGATGTTTCTTTCTTTTCCTAGGGGTACTTAGATGTTTCAGTTCCCCCCGTTTCCTCCAACCGCCCTATTTTATTCAGGCGGTGGTACCTGCGCATTACCACAGGTGAGTTTCCTCATTCGGAGATCTGCGGGTTAACGGATATTTGCTCCTTACCGCAGCTTTTCGCAGCTTGTCACGTCCTTCATCGGCTTCCGGTGCCAAGGCATTCGCCTTATGCTCTTATTCACTTGACCTTGGTTGCTTGTCTTTTTTCCGTCCTGCTGCGTTGCTCGAATTCGGCTTGCCTTGCGTACGTCTATGTACGCGGCGGCTACACCTCATCCGTGCGCCTTGCAGGGCGAAAAAAATCCTGCGCAGCCAATTACTCAATCAAACGCTTGATAAATCAATTATTCGTTTGAGCCATTGACGTTTGCAGCCAATTACGTGTTCGCATTATTGGTGATTCGCTGTCAAACACCCTTGGGCATTTGATCGCTTGCCACCAATCGCTATTGCGTTTGACTGCTTGCAACCTTTTTACTTGCGCGAGCGTTCGCGCAAGATTTTTTACCATTGTTATTCTCGGTAAATCTTTCTGGTTTCTCGGTTGAAATCATAGTATATTACCCTTTTCATATTTCCATAATAGCGCTTCCCAATTTGCATCGCAAATTGGTGGAACGCTTTATGCACAGCTTTCCAAAATGTTTCATTTTGTGAAAGCCACTGCCTTAATGGCGGTACTATGCGGTACTATAAAGGAATTACGCAAGAGACATGCCACCGCGAGGGCGCGACAAAATTACGAGAAATGCGAAGATCCTCCGTGGCCTCAGATGTATTTGAATCGAAATCGGTTCAGATGTTGCGGGGATGTGATTCAGTGATGGTTCGCGTCTAAACGGTTTTTCTTGCGCATGAATTGGCTCTGACTGATACCCAGCGCTTCCGCGGCTTTTCGGGACGAACCGTATTTTTCATACGCTTCCGCGACGAGTCGGTTTTCATATTGCTCGATGATTTGCGTGAGTCCGCCGGAAAAATCCGTGTTTGCGTCAATGCGCGGCGCGCGGTTTCCGGAATGTACGACCTGCTCCGCTTCGTTCTCTCGGATGACATCCATGGCGGATATGCGGTCGGATGATGCGGCGATCAACAATCGCTGAACCATATTTTCCAACTCGCGTATGTTGCCTGGCCAGTCGCGCGCACACAGCGTCGCGAGCGCGTCCTCCGCGAAGGTCTTTTTGATGCCGAACTTCTCGCCGTATTTGGTCAGAAAATGTCGTGCGAGCGCCGGTATTTCCTCGCGCCGTTCATCGAGACCCGGAACGCGGATCGGAAATACATTCAGCCGGTAGTAGAGATCGTCGCGCATACCCGCCTCGGAGCGCAGTTCGTCCGGCTTGCGATTGGTGGCCGCGATGATTCGCACATTGGCGCGCTTCGGCCTTATGCCGCCCACCTTGAAATATTCCCCGTCCTGAATGACGCGCAACAGCTTTGCCTGCAGATCCGGCGGCAGTTCCGACACCTCGTCCAAGAAGATGGTGCCGTTGTTCGCTATTTCGAAGAATCCCTTCTTGCCGCTGTCCGACGCGCCGGTAAATGCTCCTTTTTCGTATCCGAAGAATTCCGATTCCAACAGTTGCGGTGAGATAGCGGCGCAGTTCACGCGCACGAAAGGCCACATATTGCGATTGCTGTTCTGGAATATCATGGTCGCGACCTTTTCCTTGCCCACGCCGGTGTCCCCGGTAATCAGCACATTGCAGTCGTATTTCGCTACGCGGAGTATCTCGTCAAGCACGGACATCATGGCCTCACTCGCGCAGATGAAATCGTCCGCCGGACTGTTTCGGTAGCCCTGCATCTCGGCGCTTCGCTTCGTTCCCGCGACGGATCCGTCCATACGACCTGCGGTTTTGCTTACCGTAAATACGGAGTCCGTGAACGCCGGGGCGATCTCGGTCGCGAGCTGTATGTCGAAGTCTCCATACTTCTCCAGATATCCGTCCGAAACCCTGACGTCCAAATCCCGTGAAATCGCCTCCGTCATATAGAGCGCGTTGCTGAAATTGTTGATGATATTCGCGAATATGACGGCGCCGCCGTTCTTCGCGGCCACCACGTTGATCGTTTCACCGCCCGGAATGTCGGCGCAGTTGATGGCGAGATCAAACTTCCCGTCCAAATCGAGCGCCTCGATACATTCCACGGGTCTGAGTATTTCGACATGGTGAATCTCATTGAAAGTTTCGTCCAGAAGCGCGTTCAGAGCGTTCCCTTTCTTCACCTTCAAACCGGAGTTCTTGTCCACGAGACAGACGATGCGAGCGTCGTCGCCCGTGGTCTTGCGAATCGCCCGGCCAAAGAGCAGATTCGTGATGAGATGATCCCCGACGATGAGAAAATCGCGCTTTCCGACCGCCGCCGTGCTGGCGCGATATAGCGTACCCGACTCGTTGCTGATGTACATGAGCAGACCGGAGGGGATGTGATCCGGCTTTTTGACCACCGGCATTTTGCTGAGAATGATCCCGTAGCCCGTTGCCGCGACCAAAGAAAATATAAAGTCAATCTTTCCGATGCTCTCGATGTGCAGGGGAATGGACGCCAACGATGAATTGCAGAGGATTTTGTCGCCGACCTTGATCCCCGCACGATTCTCATAGGCCGAGCCGATCTCATCCACGACCCCATACAGCAGACCGCCCGTGTCGGTCACGGGATTGTGCATCTTGCCTCTGCGCGAAACGATGTCCATGATGCGCGTCTTGATTTTATCGGGATCATTGTTGTTCTCCGCGCAGATCTGCTTGAAGCTCGTCGGCTCGATCATGAGCTTCCGCAGCGACACACGCAGTTCGTCGGCCGCAATTCGCTCGCCGTTATCCACCCGCCATGCCGTAGTAGGCAGTACGTTAGGCGGTTCCGCGGAGCGCTTCGCCCCGTATATCGCCATATTCGTTTTAGAGCTGTTTTCGTCTTTTTTCATTATGAGTCCTATGATTTCATTAAGCTGTCGATTTCCTCGCGCTTCATCTTGCGATAATGCCCCTGCTTCAGGTTGTACAGGCGCACATCCCCGATGGCGGTTCGTTCCAGCTCGAGCACCTTGTTTCCCACCGCCGCAAACATCTTGCGTATCTGCCGATTCTTTCCCTCCCGTATGCGAATCTCGACGAGGACGCTTCGCTGTCCCTGACGAACGATCTGTACCTCCGCGGGCGCCGTCGTATAGCCGCCGATATCGACACCGCGCCTCAGCGCCGCGAGCCGCTCCCGCGAGAGGACACCCGACACCTTCGCTCGGTAGACCTTCCACACCTCATGATGGGGATGTGTCATGCGGTAGGCAAAATCTCCGTCATTGGTCATGATCAGCAATCCGGTCGTTTCGCTATCCAAGCGCCCCACGGGAAATATCCGTTCTTCCACGTCTCCGACCAGATCCATGACCGTCGGCCGGCCTCTTTCGTCGCTCACCGATGTGATATACCCCTTGGGCTTGTTCAGCACGTAATAGACGGAACGGGATTCCGGCGAGAGCCGCCGCCCGTTCACCTCTACGATGTCCCCCTCTTTCACATCATAGCCCGGCGTCAAAATCGCCTTCCCGTTCACCTTGACATTGCCGTTCGCGGTGAGTTCGTCTGCCTTTCGCCTGCTGGCCGCGCCGGCTCGCGCGATATATTTATTCAATCTCATATCCTAAATTCAAACACGATTGAGCGGGATTGTCAATGGAAGCGTGAAAATCCGATCTCCGCTCGTCGTGTCGTGGGCAAAAAAACGCTTGCAATCCCATTTCCCTTACGGCATAATAGTATTAACATGGATCACCGCTTTCGTCTGGCGGCTGTCCTAATTTGTTTTACTAGAACAGACTCGTCTTTGTGGGCGAGTCTGTTTGCTTATCGTTCTCGTCTACTTCGAAGCACGATCACTATAGTTAGTACAATCGTAATCTGGAGATTGAATTCCAGAATGATATGTAGTTCCATAGCTCCACCTCCTATCATAGAAAGTGGACAGTCTCGCCAAGCGGCAATCCATATTAATGGGGATATCATAGCATACGTTGCAATATGTGTCAACAGTTCTGTTTTTTTCAACAGCTGGCCGCTACTGCGATGCGCAGAAGCAATTATTTATTTTTGATATTCCCCTTGATTTATTAGTGCAAAGCTGTATACTAAAGTATAGACATTTTGTGGATTGGGAATGCTATTTGTCAGAATATTGCGAAATGTCGAAAATGTTTGACGTATACGCGTAGATGTTGTATACTATCCTTCATAAATAGCGCTGAATAAGGAGAGACGCGAGTTGCCTTTTCTTATTATATAACTCAAAAGAAGATCACGATCACAGGTAGTTGAAAAGAGAGGAGGAATTGGAGTTGGTCGAGTGCAGTAAGTGCAATGGAAGGTTGTGAAGGAGGAGTTTATGAATATTATCGATATTTTAATTATTATTGCGTACTTTATAATGTTGGTTTTGATTGGTCTGTATGTCGCGAAGAAGCATGTCAGAAGCGGAAACGACGCGGCAGTCGCCGGGCGCTCGCTCGGGGCATTCATGGGAGGCATCGGAAAAGCCGCAAACTCGGCGGGTGGTTCGACATCTGTTGGCGGAACATCTTGGGGTTATCAGCTCGGAATCGCCGCAGTTTGGTATTCCGTCGGCGAAGGGTTGGCGTATTGGGCATTCCTCTGGTTGGTTAAAAGACAGTGGCGCGCTCTGTTCCGTTCGAGAGCCAATACCGTCGGTTCGTTCTTCGGCTATCGCTGGGGAAAATTCGGTCAGGCGTATGTCGGCATCATCAATACGATTTCCTATGTGGCCTTTGTCGCCGCACAGATCATCGCGACTGCGACGGTCATCAAGGTGCTGATGGGCTGGGATTACAATGTCAGCCTGTTCGTCTCAACGGGAATCATCATTTTCTACTGCGCGGCAGGTGGGCTTCGGGCGATCGTCCTCACCGATGTGATTCAGATGGCGATCATTATCGTCGGAATGCTGTTTGTCCTTCCGCCGATCATCTTCAAAAAAGCCGGCGACGCGCTTGGCGGCGGCGGACTCAGCACGGTGTGGGACACGCTGAAAAACACGGATGTTACGAATTTTATGACGCATCTCGACGCGCCGGGTGTCTTCGGTTGGCTGTACGTGATCGGTGCCATCGTGATTCCCTGTCTGCTGATCGGAATCTGCATGCAAGCACCTTATCAATATCAAGCTTCAATCAAATCCGCGGATGCTGCGTTCAAGTCCTATCTGTCGGTTCCGATTTTATACATTCCGGCGGCGATCATGGTCGTGTTGATCGGTATGTGCGCGGTGATGCTCTACGGCGCCGATTTCATGCCGGCGGCCTACGGAGGTCCGGCGGACGGAAGCGGCGATCCAAACATGGTTCTGCCGACGATTATCAAGGAATTCTTGCCGACGGGTCTTGTCGGACTGCTTCTCGCGGCGGTGTTGTCCGCTACGATGAGTACTTCCTCGACCTGCCTGATCTGTGCGACGACAAGCTTTACGGACGATGTGGTCAATCCGTTCCTGAAGAAAAAGTTGGACAACAAGAAAAGCCTGTTGCTCTTCCGTTGCAGCATGGTCGGACTCGGATTTTCGACGATCTTGATCACGCTGTGGGCGAATGATATTATCAAGCTCATTACGGAGACTTATGCCGCGGCGGTCAGCGCGCTCGCCTTCCCGATCTTTATGACCCTGTTCTGGAAGAAAGCGACGAAGGTCGGAACTTTCACAACGATGATCGCCAGCGCGATCATATACTATGCGGTTCAGTTCGGTGGCGATGCGATTGGACTCAATCCGAATCTGGTGGCCGCTCCGTTGTTTGTCGCCTTCCCGGCTTCCGTGGTGATCATGCTGGTCGTGTCCTTCGCGACGCAGAAAACATCGACG
>JAISQM010000142.1 GCA_031274195.1 Eubacteriales Family XIII. Incertae Sedis bacterium | reverse complement strand
GGTCGCCAAGGCGATCGCGGTGAACGCGGACGCCGTCATCGTCTCCCAGATCGTCACGCAGAAGGACGTGCATATCAAAAACCTGACCAACCTGGCGGAGCTCGTGGAGGCCGAGGGCATACGCGACAAGGTGGTGCTGTGCTGCGGCGGACCCCGTATCTCCTATGAACTCGCGCAGGAACTCGGTTTCGACGCGGGCTTCGGCCCGCACACCTACGCGGAGGATGTGGCTTCGTTTATTCTCACGGAGATGGTAAAGCGAAAAATGGTATAGGTTTCCAAGTCAAACCCGCCGACTGACCGGCATTACTTCCGCGTCATGGCCGCGAAGCCGGGCTGGCGTGACAACGCCTTAAAAACCCCGAGGGCGATTTCAAAATCGACCATGCTGTGAATCACGAAGCCGACGCCCAACAGCAGAACCACCGTGTTGAACCCCGCCGTATAAAAATTCGGCGCCAGAAAACCAAAGACATAGGCCACCGATACGACGGCCACTTCACATACGGAATGCAGAACGGCGATCAGAAATGAAAACACATGGACCCGCACGGGCGACGAAAGCGTTTCCGGGCGCATTTGCAGATAGAAACCGCCGATGATCACGAATACGAGGTGCGACGCGGCGCGGAGCGCGATCACGGGCGTGGTGCTGAACCAAAAGCCGATCGTCGTTCCGACGGCGACCGCCACGGCGACTGCGGGCGAGATCATCATCGCGATGAATATCGGCACATGGCTGGCCAGCGTGAACGAAGCGAAGTCCGTGGGCGCCCATTTGGGCATGATCATCGGGATCAATATGCCGATTGCGGTCAAAAGCGCCGCGATTGTGATTTTCTGTGTGCTCCAAACCCTTTTGCTTTGACTTATATTTTCCATGTTCTGTTTCCTCTCTTTCGTTTACATGTGTCAAGACATATGTAAACTATAGGACATGTGGCGATGTTTGTCAAGGCAGTTTTAAAATTTTTGCATTTGTGGTATAATAGCAGAATGCAATTATTCGATAAATTCCGGATGCGCTGTTTACGAGGCCGGCGAACGACCGGCGGCCCGTTTGCTTTGCGCAATCACAATTCTAAAGGAGGGGCACTGTGTCTTACACACAATCTATACGATTTAAATTGATGCTTCTGATCGTAATTCCCTTGGTTTGCGTTGCCGTTTCGTTTATTGGAATATCCATGTACAGTTCCGAAAGACAGATCGACGACACCAACATGCGGATCGTGGAATCCGCCGAGCAGACCATCCACGCCGTCATGGAAGAGTGGCGGTTGTCCGTGCTGAATTACGCGAAAATCGTGGCGGATCAACCGTCTCCGGAGTTGGCGGCGGCCATGGCGCAGGGCGACGTCGCGGCCATCATCGCCTTGACAAAGGATTCTTTTGAATATTCCGGCTGCGACGGCATGACTTTTACCGACATGGAGGGCAACGCGCTCGCCCGCCTGACAAACCCCGACAAATACGGGGACAACATCAAATCCTCTCTGGCCATTGCCGACGCGTTGAACGGGGAGTCCGTCTCCTACGCCTATCCCACCGTCAACAACGGTTTCAGCATCACGGCCGGGGTTCCCATCCGGGACGCCGCCGGCAACCGGATCGGTGTGCTTTTCCTCTCGCGGCGTCTGGACAATGAAAGCACCTTGGCGGATCTCAAGCGCCTCTCGGGCTGTGACATCGTGATTTACCAGCACGACGCCGCCATCATGAGTACCTTTGACGAAGCGGCGTATCAACCGGAGGAAACGATGGACGCGGCCATATGGGAATCCCTTGCGGCCATGAACGGGGTGAGCGAAAAGACTGAGATTGCCGGGCGGGACGCCGTACAGCGATTCATTCCCGTGCAGGGGCGGAACGGCGAGGTCGTGGGCGGCG
The DNA here is from genome assembly GCA_031274195.1 of Eubacteriales Family XIII. Incertae Sedis bacterium. Lineage (GTDB taxonomy): Bacteria > Bacillota > Clostridia > Peptostreptococcales > Anaerovoracaceae > JAISGB01. The sequence goes on along the minus strand of JAISQM010000142.1, from coordinate 1,308 downwards.
TTTTGGCCATAATGCAGTTGGAATCAAATAATTGGGTCATTCGCATGTGGGCAATCATCTTTTTTGCGGCACTGATCATCCTGTATCCCATCATCAGTTATAATATTATAAAATTTGTCAAGCCCATATGCGCCGTCAGCGATGCGGCAAAGCAACTGTCCGTCGGCGACATGTCGGCGGAGATTGCCCACAACCGCACGGATGAGATCGGCGTTTTGCAGCAGAGCATGCAGGAACTGTCCGCCGAGATGAAACTGCAGGCCGGAATCATCGCCCATATCGCGGAAGGCGATTTGAGCGGCGCCTACAGACCGAGATCCGACCGGGACATCGTGGGCAACAGTCTGGTGAAAATGATGGAGAACAACAACGCCATGCTGAAAGAGATACAGCTCGCCGCCGGGCAGGTGGCGAACGGTTCCGGCCAAATCGCCGCCGGATCCCAGACATTGGCTTCGGGCAGCGCCCAGCAGAGCGCCGCTGTGGAAGAATTGTCCGCCTCGATATCCCAGCTGCAAACCCAAGCCGAGCATACCTCCGAGCTGTCCAACCTGGCCAACAGCGAAGTGCAGAAAGCGGGGAAGCTCATGAGCGAAACGATGGGTCATATGGACCGGATGACCGACGCCATGGCGCAGATAGACGACAGGAGCCAAGCGATTGCCAAGGTGATCAAGGTAATCGACGATATCGCTTTCCAGACAAATATTCTGGCGCTGAACGCCGCCGTGGAGGCGGCGCGCGCCGGGCAGCACGGCAAGGGCTTTGCCGTGGTGGCGGACGAGGTGCGGAACTTGGCTTCCAAGAGCGCCGAGGCGGCTAAGGAAACGGCCGATCTGATCACAGGCAGCGTGGACAGCGTGAAGCAGGGCAAGGACATTGCCGGGCAGGTGTTGCAGAGCGTCGAACAGGTTGGCGTGATTGCCGGGGCCAACGCGGAATCCATCGCTCGAATCAAGGATGCGGCTGCTCAGTCCGGCGCGGCCATTGCGGAAATCACAGCGGGCGTCAACCAAATCGCCCAAGTCATTCAGGCCAACAGCGCCACCGCCGAAGAGAGCGCCGCTTCTTCTCAGGAGTTGAACGCGCAAAGCGCCATGCTGACGCAGATCGTAAATCGCTATCATCTGCGCGACGCCGCAATGGGCGAAAACAGGGTCCTGCTTCCGGGTGGGGATGAATAGAATCATGCTCCTTACTCCGGAAGCAATATCCCCAGCCGGGCCAACGCCGCGCAAACGGTCTCGAACGCGGCCCTGTCGCGGCAGGCCACCGTATGCAGATGTACGCCGCCCGTCAGCTCGGACA
>JAISQM010000100.1 GCA_031274195.1 Eubacteriales Family XIII. Incertae Sedis bacterium | reverse complement strand
TTCTGCAGCAGATTCCTGTAGCGCAGTTTGAACTGTTCCCATCTCCTCGCCATCTCGACGGATTCCTCGGTGATTCGCTCGACGGACTCCTTCGCTTCGCGGCGGAGGCGCTCCGCGTCCAACTCCGCGTTTTTCAACACGATCTCCGCGCGTTTCTCCGCACTGGAGGATATGTCGCTCATAAGAGCCTTTGCCGATTCGAGCGTCTTGAAGATCGTTCCTTCCGAACCCCGATAGCGTTCGATCTCGGCGTTGAGCCCCAGGATGGTATCCCTCAGCGCCTTGTTCTCCTGAATGAGCTTATCCATATCGAGCGTCACCAAATCAAGGAAACTGTCTACTTCGTCCTCCTTGTAGCCCCGCACTCCTTTGGTGAAGCTTTTATGTTGTATTTCTGCCGGCGTAATCATCAATATTCCCTACTAATCTATTACTATGCAACGAGCAAAAGGATGCGAATCAATATCCTTTGAATCGCGATGATCAACAGCATCGTGGCGAACAGCGAAAAATCCATCGGCCCCGTATTGAACCGAGAAAGCAATCTACGCATCGGACGGACCAAGGGTTCCGTCACCTGACACAGAAAGGCATAGAGCTTCATGAGAAAAGCCATCTGATTTGAATTCGAGAAGCTCGGATTCGCAAACCAACTCAAAATCGCCCGCGCGATCAATACCCAAATGAGCAGTTGCGCGAAAACGTTAATTATATTAATCAAGTTGATCATCTTCGCCGTTCATTACCTTTCCGCCGCACGCCCCTACAGTTTCCACGGATTGCCGTCTTCGCTGCCGAATGTAAGTCCTTTATGCTCCGTGTTCGTAGACACGTCTACATTCTCCGGCAGAAATACGAAGATGTTGTTCGCGATCTTCTGTACGTTGCCATTGAGGGCGTAGGTGGCGCCGCTGAGGAAGTCGAAAATCTTCCGCGCCGTGTCCGTCTCCATCTTCTCGAGGTTGATGATGACAGGCTTTCTCGATTTTAGGCTATCCACCAATTTCGGGCACTCGTCGAAACCTTTCGGCTCGATGACGACGATCTTAAACTGGCTGGTAATCGCTTTTAATGTCTTGTCCTGCATGGAAATCACATTCTCTCTCTCTCTGGACGGTTCGCCCATAAGTCGGGTCGGACGCGTTCTGTTCGCATCCCACAGCCGATCACGATTTTCGGAGACCCGATCTTCTTCAAGCCCGAATCTGTTCGTCCGACCGCTCCCTCTCGTCTCGGCGGGTTCTTCGATCTCGTCCTCGAAGTATTCCTCATCCTCTACACCGACCAATGTTTTAATTTTGTTGAAAAATCCAGCCATTTTATACCTCCCTAGATATCTCTACCCGCTATAATCCCGCGCTCCGAATATGCCTGTTCCAACCCTGACAAGATTGGAGCCTTCCTCTACCGCGACCTCAAAATCGTGCGTCATACCCATGGACAGATATTCGGCGGTCAACCGTTCACCATCCGCGTCACGCGAAACGAGATCGTACACTTCTTTCACTTCCCGAAAATACTTTCGCACATCCTCGGGATCGTCCGCCGCCGGCGCGATGCTCATGAGCCCTTTCACGCGAATGGCGCGGCATTTTTCGATGATCTCGCCGATCAGCGGCCGCGCATCCTCCGCAGATACACCGAATTTACTTTCCTCGCCCGCTGTATTTACCTGTATCAAAATATCCATCATCCTGCCGCAGGCCACAGCCCTTCGATCTATCTCCTCGGCAAGCCGGATACTGTCGACCGAGTGGATGATATCTATCTTATCAATGATATATTTTACCTTATTACGCTGTAAATGTCCAATCATGTGCCATTTCACGCGCGCACCCGCGCGTTCTTTCGCGGCAAGCATACCGACCGGTGAAAATTTTTCGGTAATCTCTTGAACCTTATTTTCCCCTATATCGGTTACGCCGGCTCGAATCGCAAGTCCCATTTCATCGGGGGATCTGGTCTTTGTCACCGCCACAAGAAGCACATCCGACCCGATTCGGCCGGCTCGCGCCGCCGCGGCATCTATGCGCCTTCGCACCGCTTCTAAGTTATCCGCTATATTCATCAGCTATACCCCTCCGCCGCCGGATTGATCAGTATTTCATCATAGTAGTTCACCGTACGCACGAGTTCGCCCGCGTCGTCTGTGAATGTTCCCACAGAAACGATATGCTTGCCTCCTGCGCTCGCGCCCTTCGTATATTGAATCGGCGCCCACTTGAAACTGCCGTTTCGCTGTTTCACAAAGACACCCGGCATACCGTCCCGCGTGACGACATCCTTCTCGTCTACAATCAAGCCCTGATATTCCGCGAATATGACCTTGGCATCCATCTTTCTGTATTTTGGCATATCACTATAATACATATCCGAACGCAGTACGACCTTCACGTCGCTCCCCTGGGCGGTAAAGGACTGAATCACGGCGTTGATCTCCGTGGAATTCAGTTCCACCTTCACGGATTCCCCCTCCGCATATCTGCTCGCGTCGAAAGTGTCGCGGTTCATCCAATATACCATGTACCAGAGGTTGTTGTCCGTCAGCTTGTAGATCGGCCAACCTTTCTCCGTATACGTCCGCGTCAGAGGCAAGCTCTCGGCGGGAATCGCGTCCACCTCCGCCTTGGTCAGCGTTTCGAGAGCGGCGGGCGACAAAACCTTTTCATATCCATCCGCAAAATAGCTCACCACGGCGGTAATCGGCGAAATATTGTTCGGCACAGCTTCCGCCGACGCGCCCGCTGCCGACAGCACCCGCTCGATCGCCGCCTTTTCCTCATCGACCGCGCCATCCGCGGAAGATTCCGACGAGGCGGGTTGCGGCGGAGCGCCGCCCGTAATGCCCAACATGCTCATGCCGCTCCGCACCTTCGTACCCTCGTCGATATGGTATTCAATCGTACCGGCCTCGGCGGCGACATACAGCGTTTCGTTTCGAATCATACAAACAGTGACCTCGTCAAGCACAGGCAAATCTCCATATTCCAACACCGTAGTCTCCTCGAGCATGTGCTGCATGCCGGGGACGCCGTAGATCGCCACATACAAGGCAATGGCCGCGACGATAAAGATCACGGTCAATACTTTTGTACTTTTTTTCATGATATAAACGCACGCCTTTTCATGGTATAAATGTACACTGCCTGAGACGGCAGTTCAAGGGAAATATACATTTTGTAATGTAAATGTTACTACTGAGCGGCATAGCGCCGCGCGACATTTTCCAGTATCCGCCGTTCCTCTTTGGAGAGTCCGTCCGCCGATAGATTGCCGTTCTCATGCTTCGCTATGAAGCGTCGAAAAAGGTCAGGACGAAGCGCCGCAGTCAATTCTAAAGAACGGTGAAAATTCCACAGGCGAATCTCTTTATGATTGCCCGACGTCAGGACTTCCGGCACCGTGAGGGGCGACTGTCCTTCGACTTCAAACGCTGCGGGGCGCGTATACTGCGGGTATTCCAACAGTCCCGAGTAGATCGATTCTTCCGCGTGGGCGGACGCATTGCCCAGTACGCCGGGAATCAGACGCACAACGGCGTCGATGAGCGTCATCGCCGGCAGTTCCCCGCCCGTGAGGATGTAATCTCCGACGGAAACTTCCTCGAAAGCAAAATGATCCAACACGCGCTGATCCATGCCCTCGTAATGGCCGCAGAGAATCAAGAGGTTCGCTTCCCGCCCCAATTCCTCAGCCAGAGCGCCGTCCAACAGTCTGCCGCGAGGCGACATGTAGATCGGGCGTCCGCCGGAGCCGATGTCCCTCATGGCATCAAACACGGGTTGCGGCGTCATCACCATGCCCGCGCCGCCGCCAAAGGGAGCATCGTCGGTCTTGCGGTGCTTGTCCGTGCTGTACGCCCTGATGTCGTGAACCGCGACGCATAGCGCCCCGCTGTCCTGTGCGCGGCGCAGGATGCTCGCGTTCAGCACGCCCGCAAACATGTCGGGAAACAGTGTCAGTATATCGATGTTCATGATACACATCCGTTTCCGATCAAGCCCTCGGGCGCCCTGACGCTGATTCGCCCATTCTCTGTATCGACATTCAGGACGAAGACGTCGATCATGGGCAGTAGCCATTCGCCATTCGCGCCCGATATGCGCAGAATGTCGTGCGCCGGATTGTCGATCACCTCGGCGACATCGCCCAGATATCCAAGCCGCTCGTCTTCCACCCGAAGACCGACCAATTCCGTTACGTAGAACTGGTCGTCTTCCAATGGCACGAGACTTTCGGATTCCGCAAAGACCTCTGCACCGATGAGGGATTCCGCCGCGTTTCTGTCATCTATTCCGGCGAATTTCAGGATCGGCGTTCGTCCTTGAACGCGCATGGATTCCACCTCCACGCGCCGCATTTCCGTGTTCGAACGCAGAAAAAGCTCCCCTATTCCCGCGATACGTTCACGTTCACCGGAATAATGAAAGAGCTTCAACTCCCCTTTGAGGCCGGAAGCACCGGATATTTTTCCGATATGGATTTTTTCGTTATTGCAGTATCTCAACGGAAACGCGTTTATTCTCCCTCGTGGCGACAGCCTTGACCACCGTCCGCATGGCCTTGGCAATCCTACCCTGCTTCCCGATCACCTTGCCCATATCGCTATCCGCAACCCTCAACTCAATGACGACCGCGTCGTCTTCCTCGATCGTTCGGACGTCAACAGCATCGGGATTGTCGACCAACGCCTGAGCGATGGTTCTTACCAATTCTTCCATGACTACCTCCACTTATTCCAGTGCGCCGGATTTTTTCAAAAGGGCTTTTACGGTCTCCGTGGGCTGTGCACCGTTCGATATCCATTTCTTGGCCTTCTCGCCATCGACCTTGATGTCGGCAGGTTCCTTGAGCGGGTCGAAATATCCCAGTTCCTCGATGAACTTCCCATCGCGGGGACTCCTGCTGTCAGCCACAATGATCCTATAGAAAGGCTTCTTCTTTGCGCCCATCCTCTTGAGTCTGATTTTTACTGCCATATTAACGATTCCTCCTTAAAATACTTCAACGATTGATAACTTTATTGCAACTGCACAACGGCCCTGTTTTGATTGAACCCTTGCGCAGTCATCTGCTCAATTAAACATATTCGGCATATTTCTGCCGCGCTTCCCGCCACCCATGAAGCGCTTCATCACCTTGCGGGATTCCTCGTATCGCTTGATCAGGTTGTTGATCATGGAGACAGGTTGCCCCGAACCTGCGGCGATTCGCTTGCGCCTGCTCGCGTTGAGAATGGACGGATTGCGCCGTTCCTCGCGGGTCATGGACTGCATGATGGCTTCCATTTTGATGAAATCCCGCTCGCCCTGTTCGATATCCGAATCCTTGACCTTGCCGCCGCCCATGCCCGGCATCAGATCCACGATCTTCGCGAGACCGCCCATCTTTTTGATCTGTCCCATCTGTTCGAGAAAATCATCCAGCGTAAATGCGTTTTTGCGCATCTTGCGTTCGAGTTCTTCCGCCTTCTCGTCGTCGTAGTCCTCCTGCGCCTTTTCGATGAGCGTAAGCACATCGCCCATGCCGAGGATTCGGGACGCCATTCTGTCGGGATGGAACGATTCCAACGCGTCGAGCTTTTCGCCGACGCCGATGAACTTGATCGGCTTGCCCGTGACGGATTTGGTGGACAGCGCCGCGCCGCCTCTGCTGTCGCCGTCGAGCTTCGTCATAATGATACCGTCCACGCCCAACGAATCGTTAAATCCGACCGCCGCGTTTACGGCATCCTGCCCCGTCATGGCATCCACGACCAACAATATCTCGTGGGGGCGAATCGTCTTTTTCATGTCCTTCAGTTCGTCCATGAGTTCTTCGTCGATCTGAAGGCGACCCGCGGTATCCACGATTAAAACGTCGTTTCCCTTGATGTGGGCTTCTTTCACTGCCTGCTGCGCGATGGTGACGGGATCCCGGCTTTCCCTGTCGATGAATACGGGCGTGTCCGCGCTCCGCCCCACGACCTCGAGTTGGTCAATGGCGGCGGGTCTGTACACGTCGCAGGCGACCATCATGGGATTCTTCCCATTCTTCTTCAGATACCCCGCCAGCTTACCGCAGGTGGTGGTCTTTCCCGTACCCTGCAGTCCCACGAGCATGAGCACGGTGAAACCGCTCGGCGAAAACGTGAGCTTGCTGTTCGTATTTCCCATGAGCCCGACGAGCTCGTCCTGAACGATCTTGATCACCTGCTGACTGGGGTTCAGTGACGCGTGTATCTCGGCGCCGTTCGCCTTTTCCCTGACGGCGGCGACGAATTCTTTCACGACCTTGAAGTTGACGTCAGCCTCAAGCAGCGCCAACTTCACTTCGCGCATCGCCTCGTCGATATCCGCTTCCGTCAGGATACCTTTCCCTTTTAATTTCTTGAATATGCCTTGCAGTCTTTCGGACAAGCCTTCAAAAGCCAAAGTTTACTCCTTTATGGGTTACTATTCAAACGCCACAATCGTTTCAAATCTATTTTATATTTTCAACACACTTTTTATATATCCAATTCGCCTATGGTCTTTTGGATTGTGCCGAGGTGATCTTGGATTCCGGTTTCGTCGGTCTTGATCTTCGCCGCCGTTTCTTCAATGGTTTTCAGCGCCTTCAGGTACGCGTCGTGCTTTGCGATGAGTCCCAACCGTTCCTCGTAGCCGTTCAGCGCGGCCTGCGCTCTCCGAAGCGCGTCGTGTACGCCCTGCTTGCTGATGCCCAGTTCCCGCGCAATCTCCTCGAGCGTATAATTATCCTCGTGGTAGAACCCGAACACGGCCTGCTGCCTCTCGCTGAGTAGCTTGCCGTAATAATCAAAGAGCAGACTCATGCGAGCAAAATCCCTGACATCTATGTTCTTTGCGGCGTTCTTTGCGGCCTTCATCACTCCACTCTCAATCCCATAGCGTTCAAGTGAAATACTTGACATCTATATGCTATCATTCGACCGGGGGCATGTCAAGCGTTTGTTTTGACTTCTGTTTTTTGGCGGGCTACTCCTACCCGTTTTCTCCAAACGCTTTTTTTCGTCTTTCCCGTCTTTTTTCATAGATATCCATCACAAAGAGGAGTGCCGCGGTGCCCAAAAGGGCTATGAGGATCGTCTTCGCGAGCTTCGCCGTTGCGG
>JAISQM010000097.1 GCA_031274195.1 Eubacteriales Family XIII. Incertae Sedis bacterium | reverse complement strand
CGAACGGAAACTTACGCGATGGTAGATGCCGGAGGCCGCGTTGTGGGACATATCCCCGAAATCGATCTTGCGCAGCTTGCCCAACACCTCTGTATTTGCGCCGGAGTAGAAGAACAGGCTCTGATACTGCGGCACGATCCACAGATCGGAATGGCGGGCACTGCGCACCGGTCCCACCTCGTCGGGGATGCTGCTCTGGAAGATGCAATTGAGCCGGGTTTCGCCGCCTTCGACCATCGTTTCGTAGATGATGTCGGCCGCGTTCAGCCCCTTTTGGGGACGAGCCGCGGATGAATTTTCGATCTTCACCGAGAGCGGACGGTTTCCGACGATGGCGGCATCCGTCGTTTCCATGCCCGTGTAGGGCCATTGGTAGGTTTCTTCGGGAGGCGCCACGACCTCCTCCGGCTCATCCGTCTTAGGGGGCTCGGTCTTCTCACAGCCTGCCGCAAATAGTGCCGTAAACAACAGCAACGCCGCCACCGCAAATGTGAAGCCTTTCTTCCGCTTACGTCCCATCAAACAAAAATTTGCCACATTATACTCCCTTCATTGTTCGCTATGCGCAAAGCTATCTGCCCTGTATTAACAAAAAATTCACAGGTACACTTATTATAATATATTATTATACATATTATTTTCTAAACGGCGAGAATGTAAGGCAATTGTAATTCAAATGTAAGGCTTATTCCTTTTTGTAAAACGCGCGTGAAATATAGTATAATAATTAAAAAAGGAGGTGGATCATGTCCATACATATAAACGCAGCAAACAAATCCGATATCGCCGAGGTCGTCCTGCTCCCGGGCGACCCCCTGCGGGCGAAGTTTATCGCAGAGAACTTTCTAGGGGACGCGGTATGCTACAACAATATCCGGGGCATGTTGGGCTATACGGGCCGATACAAGGGGGTGTCCGTGTCCGTTCAGGGTACGGGCATGGGGATGCCCTCGATGGGTATCTATACGTGGGAACTCATCACCGAGTACGACGTCCAAAATCTGATTCGCATCGGTACGGCGGGCGCGTTTCAGGCGGATCTGAACCTGCGGGATGTCGTCATGGCCTTGGCCGCGTCCACGGATTCCAACTACGCTCACACCTTCGCGCTCAACGGTCAATATTCGCCCTCGGCCGATTGGACATTGATACTGAAGGCGAAGGCGGCGGCCGACAGCCTCGGCATAGACATTCGCGCGGGCAATGTGGTGACCTGTGACGTATTCTATGAGCTCGAACCCGATTGGTGGAAAAAATGGGCAAAGATGGGCGTACTGTGCGTGGAGATGGAGACAGCCGCTCTGTATATGAACGCCGCCGTAAACGGCGTGAACGCCCTATCCATCCTCACGATGAGCGACCACTTTGTGACGGGCAAGCGGTCAGAAACGGAGGAACGGGAGCGGGCGTTCACGGATATGATACGGATCGCGCTCGAGACGGTCGTATCTTAAATCAACGGTTGAGCAATTCCCGCGCTCTCTCGACGATGTGATCCTTGTGGAAGCCAAAGGTCTCAAAGAGCAGAGATGCGGGTGCCGAGGCGCCGAATCTGTCCATCGTCACATAGGCTCCTTCCGGACCGACCACTTTGCCCCATGAAAAGCTGCTGCCCGCTTCCACCGCCAACCGCTTTCGCACACTCGCGGGTAAGACCGATTCCCGATATTCCTTGGGCTGTTGCTCGAAGATATCCATGCAGGGTACGCTGACGACCCTCGTGGCGATGCCGGTCGCTTCCAAGACTTTGCCCGCTTCTATCGAGATGGAAACTTCAGAACCGCTGGCCAATAGGATGAGTGTCGGCGTATTCGCAGATTCCTTCGCGATGATGTAGGCGCCCTTTTCCGCATCCGGACCGGAACCTTCGAGCACCGGCAGATTCTGACGCGTCAGCGCAAGGACAGAAGGCGTATCCGTGTTCAACAGAGCCTGTTTCCATGCGACGCGCGTCTCGTATTCGTCGGCGGGGCGAAATACGTTGAGGTTTGGCGTGGAGCGTAGCATCGTCAACTGTTCCACGGGTTCGTGCGTCGGTCCGTCCTCCCCTACCCCGATGCTGTCGTGCGTCAGAATGGCGATGAGCGGCAGTCCCATGAGTGCGGAGAGCCTGAGCATCGGCTTCATATAGTCGGCAAACACGAAGAAGGTGGCGACGAAGGAGCGCAGGCCGCCGTGAAGCAGGATGCCGTTACCGATGGCCGTCATGCCCAATTCGCGTACGCCGAAATGAAGGTTTCTTCCTCCATACGCGTCTTTCGCGAAATCGCCTCCGTCTTTTAGTTGCGTCTTGTTGGACGGAGCCAGATCGGCGGAACCCCCGATGAGGAAGGGTATTTCATCCTTTAATTCGTTCAGAATGCGACCGGAGATGTTTCGGCTCGCGTCGGCTTTTTCTTCGTATTTGAAAAAGGCATCGTCAAATACGCCTTCGGCGATCTCTCCGCTGATGTATTGCGAAAGCAGGGCCGCGTCTTTGGGGTATTTCTCCGTATAGGCGGATAGGAGACTCTGCCATTCTTCGCTTCGCTTCTGCCCTTGGCTCGAAAGCACGTTGTAGTGCTCGTATATTTCGGTCGGTATCGCGAAGGGCGTGTCGTCTTCCCAACCCAATGAGGCTCTGAGCGCGCGTACATTTCCTTCCCCAAGAGGTTCTCCATGCGCTTTTGCCGTACCCTGCCGCTCGGGAACGCCGTAGCCGATCTGCGTGCGAACCTTGATGAAGGACGGCCTCGAGGTGTCCTGTTTCGCCTGTGCGATGGCAGCACCGATGGCGGCGATGTCCGTACCGTCCTCCACGGACAATACCTGAAAACCGAAGGCTTCCATGCGCCCGCCGACATCCTCCGTGAACGCGAGCTCCGTGCTGCCTTCGATGGTGATGTCGTTTGAATCATAGAGTATGATCAGCTTACCGAGACCCAGTGTGCCGGCCAACGAAAAAACCTCAGAGGAGATGCCCTCCATGAGGCAGCCTTCGCCGCCGAGAGCAAATGTATAGTGGTCAATGGGCTTGCAATCGTCTTTGTTGAATTTGGCGGCCAAATGAGCTTCTGCGATCGCCATACCTACGGCCATGCCCATGCCCGCGCCCAAGGGTCCGGTGGTAGCCTCTACGCCGGGTGTCAGGTCATATTCGGGGTGACCGGGCGTGAGGGATTCGTACTGGCGGAAGCGTTTCAGCTCGTCGATGGTCACCTTCGGATAGCCGAACAGGTGCAACGTGGAATAGAGCATGGCGGAACCGTGACCCGCCGACAGCACGAACCTGTCTCTGTTGAACCAGTCCGGGGCCTGCGGCGCGTGGTTCATGCCGTGCGCGAACAGACTGTAGATGATGGGCGCGGCGCCCAAGGGAAATCCGGGATGTCCGGAATTTGCTTTCTGCACGGCATCCGCCGAAAGAATCCTGATGGCATTGACTGCTGATTGTTCGTTCATATTTCAACCTCCATTACTGCAACTATTCAAACGATGTATCTACGATATGTGTCAAGAATAATATACCACACCACGGACGGAAAAGATAAGTTATTTTAGAGGAATCACCATCACAAAGTTTTTCAAGAAATTTACGGAAAGCGGTTGACACCGGCGTTAGGTTCTGCTAATATTGTAGATGAGGTTAGCAAGAGCTAATAAACGTCAGGGGTTATTCGGAAAACAGAGCTTTCATCCTCCTTAAAATGATGCTCCTATCCGAAGTTGCTCAGGCAGCGTATCATATGACAACACCGGACAGCCAACCCTGCGACCTCGCCGAATCGACCGCTCCGTCTTCACTCCTCTGAGGCGGAGCGGTTTTTTATACGAAAAAGCTGTACAGCGCCAACAGATAGCTGTCCTTGCCGAAGCCGGCGACGGAGCCCTTGCACACGGGCGCGATGACGGATACGTGGCGGAATTCCTCGCGTTTGTATATGTTGCTCAGATGCACTTCCACCACGGGTACGGTTATGGACGCGATGGCATCGCGGATCGCGATGCTGTAATGGGTGTAGGCGCCCGCGTTGAGAATCACCCCGTCCGCACCGGCGGCGTCCTGAATGGCGGTCACGAGTTCCCCTTCGACATTGCTCTGCAAGAAGGTCAGCGACAAACCCAACTCCGCCGCCTTTACCGTCAGGTAGGCGTTAATCTCCGCAAGGGTCTCGCTGCCGTATTTGTCCGGCTCCCGCTCACCCAACATGTTCAGATTGGGACCGTTGATTACTACTATATTTTTCATATATCTCTCCTGACTCTATTTGAATAGTAACCTTTCAAATCGTATGGTAGCAGCCCAAGACCTCCAAATACTCCGTGACGCCGGCGGCGTGCCGCAGGGTATCGACGACCAAGGGATCCATGATGTTCCCGTTGAGTTCGGCGAAAAATCGATAGTTCTCGGAAGCGGAGGGTCTGGACTCTATGCGCGTGAGGTTGATTTCCGATGCGGTAAACGGCAGCAGCGCTTCACAGAGCGAACCTGATCGGTGCGCAAGGGAAAATGTGATGGAGATCAGATCGCTCTTTTCTGTGTATTCCGGTTCCCGGGCGATTACGACGAAAGAGGTGCGATTGTTTGCGGCATCCATGATGTCCGGCGCGATCACGTCCAAGCCGTTGAGTTCGGCGGCGAGCCGCGAACCGATGGCCGCCACTTTGCTGTCCGCGGCGTCCTTGACCTTTTGGGCGGCGACGGCCGTATTGCTGCAGGCGGTCAAGTCCCAGGCCTTGTTCATGAGGAAGCGATGGCATTGGCGAAACCCTTCCGGGTGGGAATAGACCTCGCGGATGTCGGTGAGGCTCGCGCCCGGCTTCGCGATGAGGCAGTGCTTGATGTCGATCCACGTGCGCCCCACCACGTAGCAACCGTACTTGCGCAGGAGGTCGTAGGTCTCGCCGATGGCGCCGGATCGGGAGTTTTCGATGGGAACTACGCCATAATCAGCCGTTTTCCGCTTGACGGCCTCGAACACGTCCTCAAAGAAGGCCGCCGCCGACAGTCGCGCGTCGGGAAAGAGCTTGCGCGTCGCCTGTTCGCTCCACGCGCCGGGTACTCCCTGATAGACGCAGTCCACCGCGCCGCTCTTTGGGGATGCCGGCGGAGGCAGGAGGGGCTCGTCGTTTTGAAACTGCAGGCTCCGCTGATATTCCCGCGCGAACGCCATGAGGGAACGCATGAGCAGTGTCACTTCGCCTTTGAGTTCGGCGGGAACGAGGCTCGAGGCGCGCTCCACGACGCCTTGCTCGCGCACACTGTCGAGGATGGCCATGTTGTGCTCACGCTTGTAGACCCCTACATTCTTTGCGAAATTCATGCGTTGTTTGAAAAGTTCAATGATCTTATCGTCGATATCGTCGATTCCGTTTCTGAGCTTTTTTAATTCCGTATCCATTTATATCACCTCTCTCATCGCGTTCACCTTACGCATCAATTGATCAAACAATGCCGGCGTGATGGACTGCTGTCCGTCGCACAGCGCGCATTCCGGTTGATTGTGCACCTCGATCATCAGCCCGTCCGCTCCGGCGGCCACGGATGCCAAGGCCATCGGGAATACGAGATCCCAATAGCCCGTACCGTGCGAGGGATCCACGACGACGGGCAGATGCGACTTCTTCTTGATCACCGGCACCGCCGAGATGTCCAGTGTGTTGCGCGTCGCCGTCTCGAAAGTGCGGATTCCACGCTCGCAGAGGATGACTCTGTCCGTGCCGCCCATCAGCAGATAGTCCGCCGCCTGCAGAAACTCGTCTATGGTGCTGGCCGCGCCGCGCTTTAAGAGCACGGGCTTGCCGAGTGAGCCAACATCTCGCAGGAGAGAAAAATTCTGCATATTCCGCGCGCCTATCTGGATCACGTCGACATCCCGCGCGAACACATCGAGATATTCGGAAGACATGATCTCCGAAACGATGGGCAACCCCGTCTTTTCCCGCGCGATCTTCAGCAGATCCAGACCGTCCAAGCCGAGCCCCTGAAACGAATACGGCGACGAACGGGGTTTGAACGCTCCGCCTCTGAGGAAGGACGCGCCCGATCGCTTCACATCCTTCGCGATGGACAGAATCTGCTCCTCTGTTTCGATGGAGCACGGACCCGCGATCACCGCGAACGCCCCGCCGCCCAACTTGACGCCGCCCGGCAGATCAAGCACCGTGGGACCCGGATGGAAATGCCGACCCGACAGCTTGTACGGCTCCGACACTTTCATCACGCGGTCGACGAAGTCTACCCGCTGAAGCGCCTCATCGGAAATGGAAGACGTATCGCCGGCGAGCCCGAGCATGTGCTTGCTCTCGCCGCGGATGTCCTGCACCACCACGCCCTTGCTTTCCATGTCCCTGCGCAACTCATCGATCTGCGCCTCGAGGGCATCTTCCTTCAAAATAATAATCATCGCTTGCCCACCCTTTCTAAACAGCATTGTGTAATTTCGCGTATATCGTTTCAAACAGCGCTTCCCTGTCGATTTTTCGGTCAAAAAACAGCTCGTCCGCAAGGATTCCCTGATAGACCAGCATACCGAGGCCGTTCGCAACGGCGAGTCCGCGCGTCCTTGCCGCCGCGAGCAGTTCGGTCTCGTTCGGCTTGTAGACTAAATCGTAGACCAAGGCGCCCTTCGGCAGCGCGTCCAGAAAATCAAAATCCGTGAATCCTTCGGATATTCCCTCCATACCGAGGGACATGGCATTTATAAGGATGTCCGCGCCGGCCAATGCCGATATCATTTTGCCGTCGCGTCGGTCAGAATCGCGCACCGTTTCGGAATGCGTACCAAAATCGTGGACAATCAGGCGAATTTTCGGTTTCGGGGCTGCGTTTGGCAGCTTCGCCATATGTTCGCGCGCGGTTCTCGCGAGCGTCCGCGCCTTCCTTATATTCCGCCCGATGATCGTGATCGTTTTTGCGCCTGTCGATACGGCTTTATGGACGATGCCCGCCGCCGCTCCGCCCGTTCCCAAGAGCACGATGTTGTGATCTTCATATGTGAAGCCCTCGCGCCGCAGGGCGAGCAGCAAACCCTCCATGTCCGTGTTGAAGCCGATCAGTTTCCCGTTTTCCTTTACGATCGTATTCACCGCACGGCTATGCACCGCGTCGCCGCGCAACTCGTCCACATGCCGGACGATGGAAAACTTATGCGGCGCCGTAACGTTCAATCCGCGCAGCCGCCCGCTCCTGACATCCTGCATTGCCTCCGCCAGATAGATAGGTTTTACACGCACGGCTCTGTAGACGGCATCCTCGCCGAGCCGGGCAAACGCTGTGCCGTGAAGCAGAGGCGATAAGCTGTGTGCGATCGGATCGCCGATCACACAGTAATCCGCGGAAATCCCAAGCAGACAGATCATCGAGAGCAATCTGCTTAGAGCCTCCGGATAACTCCCCTTGTTTTTCAACACGCGCGCGGCGGCGTTCATGTATATCGGCTTTCGTTTTTTGTACAGCGCCGCAAGTTTGCTCCTGTCTGAGAGCAGCGGGCGATCCGCGTTATAACGGACGTTTTTCCCGATATCGTACAGGGAACAGTCGAGGAAGATCACAAAACCGATACGACGCATCGCCTCGACATTCCTGTCCCGTTCCACGGCACCGCCGCCGACGGAAACCATGATACCGCCCTGCCCCGCCTCTGCGCAGAGCGACGCGAGTTCTTCGATCGCCTCGGTTTCTCTGTCGCGGAAATAGGCCTCGCCTTTCCGCGCGAACAACTCGGATACGGACATTCCCTCCCGTGCCACAATCATGCTGTCGGTATCAAAAAACCGCATATTCAGTTCTTTCGCTGTCCGCTTGCCGAACGATGTCTTACCGCTTCCGGGCATCCCGATCAGGACAATATTTTTCATCATACTATTCCCATACACCCATTTCATGTTCCAACAACAAATCCAGCAATCCCAACGCCGCGCAGCTCTCGATCACGGGTACTGTCCTCGGCGCGATGCACGGGTCGTGGCGGCCTTTCACGCAAAACCGCACTTCCTCCATCGTGACGGGGTCTACCGAATCCTGTTCCTGCCCGATGGACGCCGTGGGTTTTACCGCGACCCGCACGATCAGCGGCATTCCGTTTGTGATGCCGCCGAGAATCCCGCCGTTGCTGTTCGTCGTGCCGTAAATTTGCCCGTCCTTGATCCGCAGACTGCCGTTGGATTCGCTTCCTTTCAGCGCGGCCGCGCCAAACCCCTTGCCGAACTCGACGCCCTTGACCGCCGGTACGGAAAACAGCAGAGACGAGAGCCGGCTTTCCACGGAATCGAAGAAGGGTTCGCCCAAACCCGCGGGAACGCCAAAGGCGACGGCCTCGACGACGCCCCCGACGGAATCCGCGCTCCGCTTGGCCGACAAGATCGTATCCAGAAACAACGATTCCGCATCGTCGGCGACGGGAAAGTCCTTGCCCGCGATCGCCCGTAGCCTGTCTTCCTCCGCGGCTGCGGCGGTCGGACAGGAATCCGTCAGATCGATTCCGTCGTCGATGGCTCCGACGCGCTTTATACGTCCATAGATGCGCACGTCACGCCGTGCGAGCAACTGCTTTGCGATGGCTCCCGCGAATACCAACGGCGCGGTCAGTCTGCCGGAGAAGTGTCCGCCGCCCGTCATATTCGCATGGCCGCCGTATTTGAGAAAGGCCGTCCAATCCGCGTGGCCGGGCCGCAGAATCCGCGAATAATCCTTAGACCGCTGATCCGTATTCTCGATCACGCACGCTAAGGGCGCGCCCGTGGTCACTCCGTTTGCGAGACCGCTGACGACGCGCGGCGCATCGGCTTCCCGCCGAGCCGTAGCATAGGCCTTGCCTCCCGGCGCCCGTCTTTGCATCTCACGCGCGACGGCCGCGTCGTCGATCTTGACGCCGGCGGGCAGGCCGCCTATGACGATGCCTACGGCGGGTCCGTGGGATTCCCCGAAGATCGACAGTTTTATTCTCTGTCCCCATGTATTCATTTCAGATAACCTTTCTCGAAATCCTCCCAAAAAGCGGGGTAGGATTTGCTCACATGCGTGTGGCCGCTCAATGTCACGGAGCCGGTACACCCGATGGCGGCGACGGCCAACGCCATCGCGATACGGTGGTCGCCCCATGCGTCCACATCGCCGCCGCGCAGGGATTTTGCACCGTCTATGATGAGCGCGTCGTCTGTCTCGCGAACCGCCGCGCCCAATTTGCAAAGCTCCGTCTTCAGTGCGCGCAGCCTGTCGCTCTCCTTTATCCGAAGTCTTCCGGCGTTCACGAGGCGCGTCTGCCCCTCGCAATAACAAGCCAATGCCGCGATGGGCGGAACGAGATCCGGGATCTCCGCCACGTCTATCGTCAGCGCCTTTAGGCCACCCGCGGGAGGAAGAACCCGAACCGCGCCGTCCTCATCACGTACCTCCGCGCCCATGCCGCGTATAACATCTATTATATACCTATCTCCCTGCAAACTGTGCGGATTCAAGCCCGCGACGCGCACATCACAGCCGAGCGCCGCCGCCGCGAGGAAAAAAGCGGCCTGCGAATAATCGCTTTCGACGGTGTAGGCCGCCCGCCGGTACGTCTGTCCGCCGCGCACACGGTAACCACGTATGCCGCCGCGCCCGTCCGCGATTTCGTCCATGGCGACGCCGTAATGCCGCAGCACATCCACCGTCATGCGCGCATATCCCGACGATTCCAGGGGGGTGGAAAGCGCGATCTCGCTGTCTCCGCATAGGAGCGGGAGGGAAAAGAGCAACCCCGACACGAATTGCGAGCTGACATCGCCCGGCAACGTGTACTTCCCCACGCGGAGCGGCCCGCGCACGCGCACCTCCGAACTCCGCTGCTCAAACACGCCCCCGGCGCGCTCGAACATATCCCGGTAGATGTCTAAGGGACGTTCCATCAATCTGCCGTTGCCCGTAAATACCCATTCCTCGCCATCCAAGCCCGCGATGGGAATCAAAAAGCGCAACGTAGAACCGGATTCGCCGCAATCGACGCGACGTTCCGGCGCGGCAATGTCCGCAGTCCCCGATAACACCGACACGATACGGGCGATTCCCCGCCTCGTAGCGCTGATGTCTTCGGAGACGCCCACATTCCAGATCTCCGCCGGCGCGTCGTCCTCTCCTTTGCCGTGAAGCCCACACAGCGCGGCGCAGATCAGCGCGCGATGGCTCAAGCTCTTGGACGGAGGCGGCGTCACGACGCCCGCCGGGAATCGGTCGATGATCTTAGACTGCCGGGAATCGTTCATTTTCATATGACGTCCACCTTTTCCAATGCGGCATATTCGACGTATTTGATCGTCGCTTCGCCGATATTCTTAAGCAGGACGAGATTTACGCCCGCGCCCGCCGCTTTCTTGTCGCGCTTCATGATGGAGATCAGTCCGTCCGTATTCTCACGCACATCGAGGTCGTATCGCGAAAGCAACCGAGAAATTCGTTCTTCCGTGCCCGCTTCCGTGACACCCAACATCTCACCGACCCGCGCGGCGATACGCATACCGCCCGCCACCGCCTCGCCGTGGTTATATCTGCCGTAGCCGTACTTCGTTTCGATGGCGTGCCCGAAGGTATGGCCGAAGTTCAGCGTCATCCGAAGACCCGTGTCAAATTCGTCTTCGATCACCACATCCCGCTTGATTCGGCAACACTCGTGGATGATGTCCGCGATATCGCCGCCCGGTCGTCCCGATTCCAATTGTCCAAACAGCGCCGGGGACGCGATGGCTCCGTATTTAATCACCTCGGCCATGCCCGCCGCGTATTCCCTCGGCGGAAGGGTCTTCAGTACCAGCGGATCAATGACGACCAACCGCGGCTGATGGAAGGCACCCACTAAATTCTTACCCGCGCCGATGTCGATCGCCGTCTTCCCGCCGACAGAGGAATCCACCTGCGCGAGCAAGGTGGTCGGAATCTGCACGAGACCTACGCCTCGCATCCATGTGGCGGCGGCAAATCCCGCCAGATCGCCCGTGACGCCGCCGCCGAGCGCGACGACGAGCCCACCGCGCGTCAATCCCATCTCCGCGAATCGTTCATACAGATACGAAAGTTGCTCGATGCTCTTGCTGCCCTCCCCCGGCGGCACGAGGATGGGTTCAGACGGCAGACCCGCGCCGCGCAGACTGTCCGACGCAAGCTGCCCATACAGACTCCACACCGTTTCATCGCAGACCAAGGCCGCGCGCTCCGCGGCGGGCGCGAATGCCGCCGCCGCGGTGAGCGGCTCACTCAAAATACCGTCCCCTATGAGGAGATCGTAAGACCGTTCGCCCAAAGCCACATGGAGTTTTTTCATATCCAATCCCATTCCCATTCAAAAATGTCCTCCGACATATGCCGGAGGACGAGAATACCCGTGTTACCACCTCTGTTCGCAGGAATCTCGCGATGCCTACCTCTGTGGGTATCCAACAATACCCTTCGCTGTAACGGGCGAACCCGGCTCGTCCTATCGTCCGCGCAATCCGCCTGTCTCAAGCGTCGCGGCCGTTTTCCGTGCGGCTCGGAAGATGAAATTTCGGAAACGCGCCTCGCCCCTCTCACCGACCGGGAACTCTCTGTACAGGCCTTTGCGCCGCCTACTGTGTCTTCGTCATCGCCTTTGGATATAGCCATTCATCTGTCTACCATTATACCGCAGTCCGAGCGTTTGTCAATAAATCCGGCGCTATTCGTCCGCGTATTCCGGCTCTATTCGTCCGCATCGCGTTCGCGCCGGCGGCGCGCGGCGAGGAGGAACAGCAGGATGGCGGTGGCGAGCAGGAGCGTTAGGATACTCA
>JAISQM010000013.1 GCA_031274195.1 Eubacteriales Family XIII. Incertae Sedis bacterium | reverse complement strand
GCACCCTATGAAAACCTTGTGTATTTTGCCATCTTCGGTGTCGCCGTCATTCCGGCGGCTCTGCTTCTGTTGGCGGGAAAACGCGAACTATGGTATCAATGTCTGCTTGCGCTGTTCTTTCTCTTTATGAGTTTTGGCGGCGACAATTACCGGCAGGGCATCGCCCTGCTCGCCTATATGGGCTTTCAGATGTTGCTCTCGCAAGGGTATTTCCTGTATCGGCGGAAGCGAAACAGCACGGCGGTCTTTATCGGCGCGGTGATTCTGGCGCTCCTTCCGTTGGCTGCGGCGAAATTGTCCACCGTCGCCTTTGAGGAACTGTCCGCCGCGGGATTTCTCGGCATCTCCTATCTGACGTTCAAGTCCGTTCAGGTGATCATCGAGATGCGAGACGGTCTGATCAAGGAATATCGCCTGTGGCGCTATGTCCAATTCCTGCTGTTCTTCCCCACCATATCAGCCGGTCCGATCGACCGCTACCGACGATTTGAGGCGGAATTGATGGCGCGGCCGATACCGGAGCGCTACGCGGAAATGATCGGGAAAGGGATTCACAATATCTTCCTCGGCTTTCTGTACAACTACATTTTGGGTCACCTGCTCGGACGGGAATTGCTGCCGCTCATCAAGGAATATACGCTTACGGAGGGCAGTGCATTCTTGGGCTCTTTGCTGTATATGTACGTCTACAGCCTGTTTCTGTTTTTCGATTTTGCGGGATACAGCAAATTTGCGATAGGCGTCAGCAATCTGCTGGGTTATGAAACGCCGGCAAACTTCGATAAACCGTTCCTTAGCCGGAATATAAAAGATTTTTGGAATCGTTGGCATATGAGCCTATCGTTCTGGTTTCGGGACTATGTATACATGCGTCTTTTGATGACGTTGCTGAAGAAGAAGCTCTGCAAAAGCCGCGTGGTTGCATCGAATATCGCGTATTTCGCGCTGTTCCTGCTCATGGGTGTCTGGCATGGATTGACGTGGTACTACATCGCCTACGGGCTGTATCACGCGGTGATCATGTGTACGAACGACGCGTGGCTTCGCTATAAGAAAAAACACCATGAACGTATCCCGCAAGGCCGGTTGACAAATGTTCTGGCCGGCGTGATCACTTTTCACGCTATTTGTATGGGTTTCCTGATCTTTTCGGGATTCTTGAACGAGCTATGGTGAATATTGTCTCGCCCTCCGTTTCCGACAAAGCGGACAACGCGGCGGAATATAGAAATGTAAACAGTAGAGGAGAAAAAATGGAGACGAAAGAAAATATATTGGATATTCTCGCGGAGATCACGGGCACAAGCGAGGTACGGGAGAATCTCGATGTAGATCTATTTGCGGAAGGACTGCTGGATTCTATAGGAACAGTCCAATTGTTATTGGATTTGGAGGCCTATTGCAAGGTGAGCATACCTGTAACGGAGTTTGACCGTGCGCAATGGACGACGCCGAAGCAGATCATAGAACAGGTGGAACAGAGAATTTCATGAAGATACGGGGTAAAGTATTCATGGCGGTGCTGCCGCTCTGTATAGCTGTTTTGTTGGCGATCAGCTGCTTTTTTCTGCCCATAGGAGAAAGTAAATTCGCGGACTCGAGGCTCGACCGGGCGGCCTCGTCTTTGTCGACTTCCATTCTCAAGGGGGAAGCGGTCAAGAACAGAGCCATGGAGCGGGAGAAATATATTCCGTTCTTCGGTTCATCCGAATTGCGGCGCTTTGACGCGTTCCATCCCTCTATCCTCGCGAAAAAGTACGACCGCGGCTACAAGCCCTTTCTGCTCGGAACCGCCGGTACCCAGTCCATCACACACTTTCTGTCGATTCACTCCATGGGCGAGGCGCTTTTGAATAAGAAGGCCGTGTTTGTCATCTCGCCGCAATGGTTTCAGAAGGGCGGCGTAGACGAGCCCTCTGTCGAAGAGTTCTTTTCGCCGATTCAATTTTATGATTGGATCTGTAACACGAACGAGGATTCCGAAGCGACGGCGTATTTTGCCCGGCGAATGCTGATGTTTACGTTCATCCAAAACGACGATTTTCTCAGAGGCATTCTGGAACGGTTCGCGGAGGGCGAGGAACTTGGTCCCATACAGCGGCAGCGCTGTGAAAACCGGCTGAAGCTGCTGCGGGCGGAAGATGCGTTCTTCGGATGGTTTTTTGCGGAGAATCATGAAGACGAGATTCACGCGCAGACGAAAGATCTGCCCGACAGATACGATCTGACCGCCCTCGACAAATCGGCAATTTTGGCCGGAAAAAAAGACGCGGCAGGCAATATGTTCCACATCAAAAACAGCTTCTATAACTGGCGCATCAAGCCGAAACTGAAAGCCTTCAAGGGGGAACAAAAAAATCTGACCTACGACAAATCCCCGGAATACGGCGATATACAGCTCGTGTTGAATGAATTTGCGCGCAACCGCGTGAATGTCCTCTTTGTGATTCCGCCGGTCAATCAGCGGTGGGCGGATTATACGGGCTTGTCGCAAGCCATGTATGACCGGTTCGTGAAAAAACTCAAGGCACAGCTCTACAATCAGGGCTTTCGCAACATCCTCGACCTATCGAAGAGAGGACGCGTGAAATATTTCATGGAGGACACCATTCATTTGGGTTGGAGAGGTTGGGTAGCGATGGACCGGTCCGTGAAGCCATTTCTGGAAAATGACGAGCCGGCCCCGGAGTACAACATCAATTCCTATTATTATTCCGCGGAATGGCAACAAAAAGTAATGGATGAACAATAAATTCTCCAATAAATGCTCCGTGAATTATATCAAAAATGCGGGGCATTTATGATATAATGGGAGCATCATGTACAACGAAACACGACGAGCGGCGTGGACGGAAATCAACTTGTCCGCGATCAAACAAAATTATAGGAGACTGCGCTCCCTGTCTGAGGGCAGCGAGGTCATCGCTTCGGTGAAGGGCGACGCTTACGGACATGGCGCCGTTAAAGTTTCATGGGAGTTGGTCAAGGCGGGCGTCGAATTTCTCGGTGTCGCGACTCTGTCGGAAGCGGCGGAGTTGCGGGCGGCGGGCATACAAACGCCTGTGGTTCTGTTTGGAGCCACGCCTCGGGGCAATGTCAAGGATGTGTTGGATCTGCGCATTATTCCGTTGATTACGACCTTTGAGGATGCGCGTCTGCTGTCCGAGACAGCCGCGCAGTTTACGCCCGATCGCACAGCCTATGTGTTCATCGGCGTGGAGACGGGCATGGGGCGTCTTGGATTCTTGGGCGATGCGGAAAGTCACAGGCAGGTCGCGGCAATTCACGCCCTGCCCCACATTCACATCAAGGGTCTTTTTTCCCACTTCGCTGCAGCGGATAGCGCGGATTTGGGCTATTCTTTTTCACAGGTCGAAAAACTGTTGGAATTTGAACGTAAAATCGGAGAGCTTGGTGTCACGCCGGGATACCGCACCATCGCAAACAGCGCGGCCGTTGCAAGCATTCCGGAGGCGCGCTTCGAAGCCGTCCGACCCGGAATATCGCTGTATGGCCTGTATCCGTCGGCGCATATCGACAGAGCGCGCCTACCTCTCACGCCGGCCATGAGCGTCAAAGCCAATATCGTCTACCTGAAGACGGTACCTCCGGGGTCTTACATCAGCTACGGCCGACGATTCGTTACGGAGCGGGAGAGTCTCATCGCCACCCTGCCCCTCGGTTATGCCGACGGTCTGCCGCGTGTACTCACGGGCAAAGGACGGGTGCTCGTCGGCGGGACATACGCGCCCATCGTCGGGACGATCTGCATGGATCAATGTATGGCGGATGTCACGGACATCGCCGGCGTGAAAGAATACGATGAAGTCGTATTGATGGGTACGCAAGGCGACAAGACCATCACGGCCGACGAAATCGCGGAGCAAGTCGGCACGATCAACTACGAAGTCGCCACGCGCTTCGGACAGCGCCTGCCGAAAGTCTATCTTCACGGTTGACAGATCAAAACTCTAATCGAAACTAAATCACCGACCACTAAACGTTGAACAGGAAGTGTATTACGTCGCCGTCCTTCACGACATACTCCTTGCCTTCCGAACGGACGAGACCTTTCTCCCGCGCGGCGGCTATGCTCCCGCAGGCGATCAGGCTGCCGTAGTCGACGGTTTCGGCTCTTATAAATCCCTTTTCAAAATCGCTGTGTATCTTGCCGGCGGCTTCCGGCGCTTTTGCACCGCGCCGAATGGTCCAGGCTCTCACCTCCGGTTCGCCGGCGGTGAGAAACGAGATGAGGTCGAGCAAGCGATAGGATGCCTTGACCAATTTGTTCAAGCCGGACTCGCCGATGCCCAATTCCTCGATGAAAGCCTCGCGCTCTTCGTCGTCCAATTCCGCCAACTCCGCTTCGACTTTCGCGGAGATGACGACCACGTCTGCACTTTCCGATTCCGCGATGGTGCGCACCCGCGCCACATGTGCGTTGTCCGCCTGCGCGCCCGCCTCGTCTTCGGATACGTTGGCGGCGTAGATGACGGGTTTGAAAGTCAGAAGATCAAGGCTCCGCGCAAATGCCTTCGCATCGTCGTTCAACGCCAAGGCTCTCGCCGGTTTTCCGGATTCGAGTCCTTCTTTCAGCTCAATCAGCCAATCCAATTCCCGCCCGAGGCTTTTATCGCCTTTCAGTCCCTTTCGCGTCTTGTCAATTCGCCGCTCCAACAGCTCCAGATCGGAAAAAATCAATTCGAGGTTGATGGTTTCGATGTCGGAGGCGGGGTCTGTCACGCCGTGGACGTGAACGACATTCGCGTCGTCGAAACAGCGCACGACATGGACGATGGCGGCGGCTTCCCGGATGTGTCCGAGGAACTTGTTGCCGAGCCCCTCGCCTTTGGACGCGCCGCGAACCAAGCCGGCGATATCGTAAAATTCGATGGCGGTATATACGGTTTTCTTGGAATGATACAGTTCGTGAAGAACGCCGAGCCGTTCATCCGGAACGGTGACGACGCCCACGTTGGGTTCGATGGTGCAGAACGGGTAATTCGCCGATTCCGCGCCGGCGCGCGTGATGGCGTTAAACAGGGTGCTTTTGCCCACGTTGGGAAGCCCGACGATACCTATCTTCATACGCTGTCCCCCGGAGATTCGACGCTGTCGTTCTCATTTACCGCGACATCCGAGCCGACCGGCGTATTTTTGATGAGATTCCCTCGCTGTTTGGCGCGCTTATACAGTATGACATAGGCGATGATTCCCCCGATGAACACAGCGAGACTGAGCGCTTGCGCTTGACGGAATGTGCCGAAGAGCATGAGGCTGTCCGTGCGCAGTCCTTCGACAAAGAAACGCTCGAAGGAGTAGAGTATCGCATAGAGAAGGACTATTTGCCCCGAAAACTTTCGTCTGTTATCCATGCGAATGAGGAACAGGAACAGCAGGAAACACCAGATGGATTCATAGAGAAAAGTGGGGTGAACCTTCATGCCGTCGACGGTGATGGCCCACGGCAAATCCGTCGGGCCGCCGTGCGCTTCCGAGTTGAAATAATTGCCCCAACGTCCGATGGCCTGTCCGAGCGGGACGGACGCGAAACAGAGATCCATCAGGTTTAATGGGGAGTCCTTCCAGAAACGACACAAGATCAGCGCCGCCAATATGCCGAAGATGAGGCCGCCGTGTATGGCGAGGCCGCCTTCCCGTACGCGGAAGATCCGCACCCAATCGGCTCCGTAATACGAGAGGTTGAACAGGACGTAGTAGAGCCTCGCACCGACAATGCCGGCGAGCACGATGATGATGGCGTAGTTTAGGCACTTATCTGATGATATCCCGTGCTTCGGCGCACGATAGCAGGGGATGGCGACGGAGAGTCCGATTCCCACCGCCACAAGGATGCCGTACCACATGACATCAATTCCAAACAGTGTGTACGCGACTTTATCGGGTATGGGCATTTGCTACCTCCTTAAACGAGCGGATCGCGGCAAGCGGATCGGGCGCATTCAGGATAGAGGAGCCCACGACGATGATATCCGCGCCCGCGTCGACGACATCCGACACATTCTCAAGATTGATGCCGCCATCCACCGAGATTTTATAGCTCAGTCCCGATTCCGCACGCATGGAACTGTACATTCTGATTTTATCCAACACCCCGGGGATGAAGGACTGTCCGCCGAAGCCCGGATTGACGGACATCACGAGAATCTGATCTGTGATATCCAACACGTAGTCCAAAACGGCCGGATGCGTCGCGGGGTTCAGCGCCACCCCGCATTTCACGCCCAATGCCTTGATGGAGCGCAACGTTTTATCCAAATGCGGACAGGCTTCGTAATGTACGACGATGTATTCTGTATTTTCCGTAACATACTGTTCAATCATGTCAGTCGGATTCTCCGCCATGATATGCACATCGAAAGGCAGGTCTGTCTTGCCCGCAAGACTGCCGATCACGACCGGCCCAAAGGAGAGATTCGGCACGAAGCGACCGTCCATCACGTCCATGTGCACAAAATCCGCTCCACCGTCCCCTATGGTTTTGAGCGTGTCTCCCAGTGCGGAGAAATCCGCAGATAGAATAGATACTGATATTTTAGCCACTTTTCTTTCCACTCCCTTTCTTCAATTTTCTTTCCATCTCCAACAGCATCTTAACATAGGACGCGTATCTCGTCGCCGCGATTGCTCCGTCTTTCGCCGCCTGCGTCACCGCGCAGCCGGGCTCATGAACATGTCTGCAATTGTCAAAGCGACACGCTTCCCCGTAACCCCCAATGTCCGGGAAATACGCATCCAATTTCATATCCTCGCCACACCCCGCGCCATTGCTCGTCCAACCTTCGAAGGACGTATAGCCGGGTGTGTCGTAGATTTCCGCATTAAAATCCGTATTGAATATTTCCACATGCCGTGTGGTATGACGCCCCCTTCGCGTCTTTTCGCTCACCGTACCGGTCGGCAGATCATCGCCGACGAGGAACCGGTTTATGAGACTGGATTTGCCCACGCCCGAAGGCCCGGCAAATGCGGCGCGGCGGTCTCGCATGAGAGATTTCAGTCTCTCTATGCCCTCGCCCGTCTTTGCGCTGACCAATACGGTGGGATACAGGGAAGCGTATATCGCCTCGGTATCCGTCGGCGCGTCACCGCGTTCTGATCGCTCCTCCCGCAGATCCGCCTTGTTGATACAGACGACGGCATCCACACCGGCAACCTCCGCCGTCACGAGGAACCGATCAAGCACCTCTGGATTCACGACGGGATCCTTTGCTGCGACGACGGAGATGAATACGTCGATGTTCGCGATGGGCGGCCTCACAAACGCGTTGCGCCTCGGCAGAATCTCGCTGACCACACCCTCGTCCTCGTCCTGAATCTCGATCATCACCTCGTCGCCCACCAAAGGCGTCACGCCATCCTTCTTAAAGATACCTCTGGCTCTGCACATATAGAGCCCGCCTATGGTCTTTACATAATAGAATCCGGCTATGCCTTTTGTGATCGTGCCGCGCGTCAACACTTTATCGTAACTACTCAAGGGTAGTAACCATTCATCAGCTCACCTTGCTCACATCGCCCGTGTTGAAATTGACATTGTAAGTATTCTTCAGTACTCCGTTGAAATAGACATTCACCTTGCCCTGTCCTTTACCCGTGACGGACACCGATTCCGAGCCTTTACTTTTCGATCTATCGGCGTTGTTGATAAGATTGGACTTGCTCCCATCGCCGTTGATGAACTCCACCGTGAGTTTGAACTGCGTATCGCCATTGGCGTCGGGGTTGTCGGGAACGCCGGAGAAGTCGATCGTAACGGACACCGTACGCGTCTTTTCCTCCGGTCCCTTGCTCATCCGAATCGTCACGGACTGCCCCTCGTTGAGCTTCGTGCCCGTCTTATACTGTTGCCACATGACCGTATCCTTCGGATAGTCGACGCTGAAATCCGCATCCACGCCGCCGAGATTGAGTCCGGCGTTCGTAAGGGCATTTCTGGCCGCCTGTTCCGTCATGCCGATGAGGTTGGGCATCGTGACCTCACGCGCCTTCGCCCCCTGACTGATCACGAGGTCTATCGCGCTGCCCGAAGCGAGCTTTTCTCCGCCCTTGGGAGTCTGATCTACCACGGTATCCACGGGTTTCTCACTGTCTATGCGCGTCACATTCCCCACCTTGAAGCCGGACTCCTTGATGGTGTATTCCGCGCTTGCCTGAGATTTGCCCAGAACATCCGGGACGAGTTTCTCCGTTTCTTCCTCCTCCGTGTCCGGGCCTTTGCTCAGGTTGACGCTGACCACACTGTTCTTCTTCACCTTTTCCTCGGGTTTGGGATTCTGATCCGCGATAAGACCCGCCTCAATCTCACTGCTAAACACCTCCTCCGCGACCTTTAGCTCCAGATTCAGATCTTCCAGTTTCTTCGTCGCGTCCTCCTCGCTCAACTCGAGCAGATCGGGAACCTCAATGCCGCGATCCGACATAAGCCACGAGATGCCCTTGTAGATCGGATAGCAGAGACCCAAAGCCAGCACCACCGCCAATACAGCGGCCCATATCTTATACTTCCGGTTTTTCTGATCCTTTTCTCCGTTCTTTTTGGAATTCTTTCGATCTTGCCGACGACGCCTCGCGGAATCGGACGCTTCCTCGTCCGCGTCGTCCTCGTCGTAATCATCGGGAACCTTATTCGGATCGTTACCGTTAAGCTCGCCCGCGCGGGCTTCATCCGCATCGATCCCGGCCTTCTTCTTGAAAATATCCGCAATCGCCGCGTCGTCGAACCAACCCGTCACGAAGCTGACATTTTCCAGAGCGGAAACCATCTCATCCGCGCTCTTGAAGCGGTTTACCTGATATTTTTCCGTGGCTTTCAGCACAATTTGCTCCAACCCCGGAGGAATCCCCTCGACCAACTTCGACGGCGGAATAATGTTGTCGTTCATGTGCATCACGGCCACTGTCACGGGATTGTCGGCGTCGAACGGAACCTTACCCGTCAACATCTCGTACATGACGATGCCCAACGAGTAGATATCCGACTTCTCATCCACATACTGGCCGCGCCCCTGTTCCGGGGAGAAGTAATGGACGGAACCCATGACCACATTGTGTTCGTTTACGATGGTACCGTCCGTCACCGCCCGGGCGATGCCAAAATCCGTGATCTTCGCCGTTCCGTCGGGCGTAATCAGAATATTGTGGGGCTTCACATCCCGATGGATGATGTTGTTTTTATGCGCGACGCTCAACGCCGATGCCACCTGTTCCGCGACGCGTATCGTGTACTTGAAGTCCAACGGCGCCTCGGCGGCAATGACATCGCTTAGGGGTCTGCCCTCCACAAGTTCCATGACGATATAGTAGATGTTTCCCTCTTTGCCAACGTCATAGATGTTGACGATGTTGGGATGTGAGAGACTTGCGGCAGCCCTCGATTCACGCCGAAAATTCTCGACAAAATTCGTGTCTTTGACAAATTCCGGCCGGAGAATCTTGATGGCGACCATTCTGCTGAGCAATTTGTCCCTCGCCTTATAGACGACAGCCATGCCCCCGTCGCCGATCTTCTCATGTATTTCGTATCTGCCGGCCAGTATCTTGTGCCCCATCGTACCCTCCTTGCTTGGTTCCTAATATGTTACTATTTATATATCTATACAAACGACGGTGATATTATCGTTGCCGCCCTTCTCGTTGGCGGCTTTGACGAGATTCCTGCAGACCTGATTCAAGTCTTGCTCCGCAAACATCACGTCTCGTATCTCTACGTCGGTCAGTTCCCCATGCAGGCCGTCCGTACATAATAATATACGATCCTTCTCCCGTATATCGTAGTGATAAAAATCGGGTTCGCCTCCGCCGCTCACGCCCAACGCCCGCGTAATCATATTTTTCTGCGGATGTTGCCTCGCTTCGTTGCTCGTGAGAGCACCCACGCTGATCAGCTTGTTCACATAGGTGTGATCCTCCGTGAGTTGACTGATCTCTCCGTCCCTGACGATATACGCCCTGCTGTCGCCGATGTTGACGACGTAAAGGATATCACCATCGAGATACGCCACCACGGCCGTAGTGGCCATCCCCTCATTCAACGGTTCGCGCGTGGCGATGCCGAGAATATCGTTGTTGATCTTCCGGAAACAGCGGAGGAAATAGCTCTCGAGCCGGTTATAGCGATCATCTCCCTCCATCTCGTCCGATCTCTCGATGGGATTGGTCTTGAAAAAGTTTTCAATGCCGACAATCGCTTTCCTGCTGGCGATCTCACCCGAATTCCGGCCTCCCACACCGTCCGCAACGGCGAACAGGTTGTATTTTGGCAGAACGAGCAACGCGTCTTCATTTCCATCGCGTCTAAGGCCCACATCGGTTTTGAATCCCACACTTGCCATATGTCCTCCGTTAAACTAAGGATTCTCTCCTTTTCATCTTACAGATAAAAAAACCATCCGTATGATCGACGCTCGGCAGCAACTGTTTCGTTTCGATCTTCTCGAAATCCGCGTGCTTCCTCAAAAAATCGCTCACGACCTGTTGATTTTCCCTCTTTGCGATGGTACACGTAGAATACACGAGGATACCGCCCGGCTTCACATATTTCGAAGATGCCGCCAGTATATCCCGCTGTTTGAGCGGCAGTTCATCCATCTCACGATCCCATTTTTTGTACTTGATCTCCGGTTTCTTTCGGACGGTGCCGAGTCCCGAGCAAGGAGCGTCCACGAGAACACGATCCGCCTTATCCAAAAGATCGGAGTCCGTGCGGGTCGCGTCCCAACTCCATGTATTTACAATCGTCACGCCCAGACGCTTTGCCTGCTCGTTGATCCGGTAAAGCTTCCTCTTGTATATGTCGATCGCGCTGATCTCTCCATTGTTGTTCATCGCCTCCGCGATGGCCATCGTCTTGCCGCCCGGCGCGGCGCAGACATCCACCACCGTTTCGCCCGGCTTCGGATCCAGCGTAGTCACCGCGGTGAGCGAAGCCTCGTCCTGCACGGAATACAATCCGCTGCGGTAACATCTGTCGCCGATCACGTCTTCGCCCTTGATGTAGAGGACATTCGAAAATCTGTCACTGGGATTCACCTCGTAGCCTTGAGCGGATAGCCGCTTTGAGAGATCGTCCCGATCCGTCATCAACGTGTTTACGCGTATCGTGAGAGGCGGTATCTCATTGCCCGCGCTCAGCAGCTTCTCCGCCGCTTCCGCGCCAAACTCATCGAGCCACATCTTCACGATCCACGGCTCGTAGCTGTATTTGATCGACAGATAGCGCACCTCGTCTTCGCCGCGTTCGGGCAACGCCACGTAGGCTTGATCGCGCAGATACTGTCTGAGGACGCCGTTGATAAAACCCTCGCGCCCCTTGGCGTACCGACCGGCCATCTCCACCGTCTCGTCCACCGCCGCGTAGTCCGGAACGGAATTCATAAAGATGATCTGATATAGCCCCATACGGAGCAGAATCAGATCCTCCGAGTGGAGTTTTTCCATGGGTGTCTTGACGAAATTCCCGATCACGTAGTCAAGGTACATCTTGTGCCGAATCACGCCGAAAGCCAGCTCTCGAACAAAGGCCTGTTTTCCGGGCTTCTGCCTGTCGATGTGATTGTTCGCGGCAAGATGCGAATAGGCCTTCTTGGCTTCGACATCCCTGATGATATAGAACGCTGTTTTTCTATTGATATCCATCGAACCTCTCCTTACCGAAACACTCCGCCCAAATCAATCGCGTTTCCTTTCAAATATTCCGACACGCGCAACGGTTTCTTCCCCGGCGCCTGTATCACGTCCAATATGACGACTCCATCTCGCGCCGCCACCGTGATGCCGTCTTGCGATACGCATAGCAGAGTGCCGGGCTTTGGCGCCGTCTCCGCATTCGGCGCATCTTCGCAGACGCGCGCGCGGACGATCTTCATCTGCATGTCATCGAGGAAAGCGTATGCGCCGGGAGCGGGATTCATGGCGCGTATCTTATTTCCGATGACGCAGGCGGGCGCATTGAAATCGATATGTCCCTCCTCCTTGCGCACCATAGGCGCGTAGGTGGCCGCGTCGTGATCCTGCGTCACCCGCGGAGCCGTTCCCGCCACGATGGCCGGCAGGGTATCCGTCAAGAGCTTCGCGCCCAACGGCGCCAGCAGATCGTGTACCTGCCCCGTGTTCATGCCCGCGATATCGATCCGCGCGGCGGCGATGATATCTCCGGCGTCCAATTCCTCCGCCATATACATGAGCGTAACGCCGGTTTCCGTTTCGCCGGCTTCCACCGCGCGATGAATCGGCGCGGCGCCTCTGTATTTCGGCAGAAGGGAGGCGTGGATATTTACGCACCCAAAGCGAGGGATATCGAGCAATTCCCTTGGCAAAATCTTACCATAGGCGGCCACAACTATCAAGTCAGGATGTAGATCGGTTATCAAATTGACAAACTCGGCGTTATCCTTGATCCTGTCGGGCTGCGCTATGGGCAAACACAATTCCGACGCGCGGAGCTTAACGGGCGAAGGCGTTACGCTCTTGCCGCGTCCTCGGGGCCGGTCGGGTTGCGTCACCACAAGAGATACATTCCAATCCTCATGAACCAAGGCGGACAGAGCCGGCAGTGCAAAGTCCGGCGTTCCCATATATACGATTTTCACGTCGCCGTTCGCCATCATGCTTCCGTCTCTCGGATGGATTCGGCGATGTCGGTAAACAGAATGCCCTCCAGATGATCGACCTCATGGCTGATCGCTTTGGCCAATAGACCCTCGCCTTCCACGATGATCTCATTCCCGTTCCGGTCAAAGGCCTTCACTTTGACGCGCGCGGGTCTTCTCACACGGCCGACGACACCGGGCAGTGACAGGCATCCCTCGTCTTCGCAGATTTCACCTTCCGTCTCGATGATGACGGGGTTGATCAATTCGTATTGACCGTACCGGCGCACGCCGATTTGATCGGATCGCTCGTCCGCCGCGCTTTCGCCGTCCGCGCTCTCCGGACGCTCGATGCCGATGACTGCGACCCGGCGCAATACGCCCACCTGCGGCGCGGCCAAGCCGAGTCCGTCGGACTCTTTCATCGTTTCCCACATATCATCTAAGAGCAGGTGAATTCTGTTTCCGAATTCCGTCACCGCCTTGGATTTTTTTCGAAGTACTGCATCGCCCTCAAGGACTACTTTTCTCAGTGCCATATGATCTCCCCGGTTACATAAGCGAAAATGGATTTACATCTATCATTATACGACATTTACACCCCTTATCGGTATTCATTTTTTTCTTTAATTCCGCCAACGCTTTTTCATAGTCAAGCCTTCGTTTTGGCACCACCTTGATGTACATTTGATACCGGTAATCGTCACCCATTTTGGGGATCGCCGCCTTGTGCGGGCCAAAGATGTACTGTTTTTCCGCATGACCCACGGCGAACAGGATATCCCGCCGCAGGGCTTCGGCGCCCTCCGCCGCCGCTGTTTCATCCTCCGACAGCACCGTCATCTGCACCACATCGCTGAACGGCGGATATTGCAGGTACTTCCGCAACATGAGCTCCGTATCGTAGAAGCCCCGGTAATCGTGTCTGACGGCGGCATCGATGGCGTAGTTGTCCGGCACATAGGTCTGGACGACCACATCCCCCACCTCCGCACCTCTGCCGGATCTGCCCGCGACCTGCGTAATCAATTGAAACGTCCGCTCCGCGGAGCGAAAATCCGGTATATTCAGGCTCACGTCCGCCGCGATGATGCCCACGAGACCGACGTTGGCAAAATCCAAGCCCTTGGCCACCATCTGCGTGCCGATGAGAATACGCGTGCGTCCCTTTTCAAAATCCCGCAAAATCTTTTGGATGCTGCCTTTCTTTGACGAGGTGTCCAAGTCCAAACGCGCGACCGCCGTCTCGGGAAAGGCCACCTTCGTTATTTCCTCCACCTTCTCCGTTCCCGCGCCGAAATGGCGAAGATATCCGCTTGCACACTCGGGACATACCTCGGGTACGGGTACGCGATCACCGCAAAAATGGCAGACCGCCCTCTCCTCCCGCTTGTGATAGGTCATGGAGATGCCGCATTCGCCGCAACGCATGACATAGCCGCATTTCCGGCAGGAGATGAAGGGACTGTAGCCGCGCCGGTTCAGAAAGAGGATGATCTGCTTTCCGGCCGAAAGCGCCGCACCCATGCGATCATGCAGCTCCGCGCTGAAGATGGATCTGTTTCCGTGTTCGATCTCGCGCCGCATATCGACGACGCTCACGTTGGGCATCGGCGTCTTGTTGTACCGCCGCTTCATGGTAATCAGATCGTACAGGCCGGATTCCGCTCTGTACTTAGAGACGATCGACGGCGTAGCGCTGCCGAGAATGACGACGCCTCCCGCGCGAGCCGCGCGTTTTATCGCCACCTCGACGGTGTCATATTTGGGGGTCATATCGGATTTGTAGGTGGTTTCATGCTCCTCATCGACGATGATGGCACCGATGTTCTCAAATGGCGCGAATACAGCGGAGCGGGCGCCGATCACGATGTCCGTCTCCCCGTTCCGTATGCGCATCCATTCGTCAAAGCGTTCGCCCGCGGACAGCTTGCTGTGCAGCACAGCCACCCGCTCCCGCCCAAACCGGCCGATAAAGCGGCCGATGGCCTGCGGCGTCAGGCTGATCTCCGGCACGAGCATGATTACCTGCCGTCCCTTGTCCGTGACGGCAGACGCAATCCGCATGTAGAGTTCCGTCTTTCCGCTTCCCGTGACGCCGTGAACCAGAAATGTACCGTAGTTGCCCGCCTCTACGCGCGGCATGATGCGCGCCAGCGCGGAGGCTTGCTCCTTCGTGAGTTCGGGCGGCGGTCCGGTAGGCTCCGCGTTGTCCCACACGGGAATCCGTTTTTTGCCTCGCTTTGACGCGGCGCCCGCGGGAATAAAACAGTTTACGGCATCGATATAGCGGCAGAAATACCTGCGCTTCATCCATTCCGCGATGCGCACGGAGTCCTCGGAGATGGAGCGGGACGCGTCTATCTCCAAGATCGGACGAATGCGCTTTCCGGTCAGTTCTTTCGGGAGCGCGTCGTGTACGGCAAAGACATAGCCTACTTTTTTGCCGGTTCGCGCGAAAGGCGCCACCACCCTGTCGCCTACCGCGATCTCATCATCGTCGCAAGCGTAGGTGAAAGGATTATCCACATGATCGCTCTTTGTGTCGATCACGATGTCGATGTACTTCACGTTTCATCACCCACAGATTCCCGCTGCGAAAACGCACAGCCGCAGTAATTCTGCCGGTAAAGTCCATAGGCTTTGGATAGCTCGGCGGCTCGCTGAAAGCCCGCCTGCTTTTTGAAATCCTCCGCGAGGAAAGCGAGCCCATAGCGCAGAGCCAGACCCGTTCCGATCTTCACGAGCAGGAGGTAGTCCTTATGAGGACTTACGCTCAACGTGGTCGTGAAGCGGTCAAATCCGTAGAGCGCCGCATATTCGGCGGTTTTTTCCAATCGCAGATCGAAGCACTTCGCGCACCGCGCGCCGCCTTCGGGCTCCCGCTCATATCCTCGCACCTTCGCGAGAAACAATTTCGGCTCATAGGCGCCGACGACGAGCGTCACACGACCGGGCGCATATCCCGACGCATTGTATTTTTCGACGGCAAGCTGCTGCGCCTGCAGTCGCCGCTCGTATT
Source organism: Eubacteriales Family XIII. Incertae Sedis bacterium (assembly GCA_031274195.1). Taxonomy (GTDB): domain Bacteria; phylum Bacillota; class Clostridia; order Peptostreptococcales; family Anaerovoracaceae; genus JAISGB01. The sequence continues at coordinate 18,856 of JAISQM010000013.1, read as the reverse complement.
CTTCCCCGTCCGCGATGTTGGGATTGAAGAAAAAAAGCGTGACATCGTAAGCGGCGGAGAGACGTTCCATCACCGCGGTGCTGCACGGCCCGCAACAGCTGTGCACGAGGAGACCGGGTTTCCGTTTCTCCGTTTCCCGGGCTTCCGAAAGGTTTTGCGCTATCCCGCCTCGATCCGGCTTTTCGATCCGTACCTCCGCGGGCTTGGCTCTGTCCTTCATCATTCCGCCTCTCGCGCCAAGATTTCCAGGATGCTCTTGTCTCCCGCTTGCCGCACCGTCGGCCGCGTATTTTCTTCGCCGACCCGTCCGTCGTTATAGTGTTTACGGCAAAGGGATACGTAAGCTTCATTTCCGCCTATCATGATCTGATCGCCGTTTCGAACGAATTTGCCGTCGACGATACGAGCCACCATCGTCGCTTTCCTGCCGCACCAACAGATGGTTTTGATCTCCTCGATCTTGTCCGCGTAGATCAGCAGATACATCGAACCCTCGAACAGATCATTCTTGAAATCGTTCTTGAGACCGTAGACCATGACTGGCGTGTCGAAGCTGTCGACGATCTCCGTCAACTCCAGCACGTGGTGCTTCTTCAGGAACTGTCCCTCGTCTATGAGTACGCAATCGACCGTTCCCTTTCCCGCCTCCGCCAAAAACAAATCCAGAAGATTCGTGTCCTCCGCGACGGGGATCGCTTCCCGCTCCAGACCCGCCTTGGAAACCGCCTTCCCCCGCCCGTAGCGGTCGTCGATCTCCGGCACAAAAATGAGCACCCGTTTGCCCCGTTCCTCGTAGTTGTAGGCGACCTTGATCAGCTCAAGCGTCTTGCCCGCATTCATTGTACTGTAACGATAATAAAGTTGTGCCATCTCTCACTTGTCCTTTTGCCGCATATTGGGCTTGTCAGTCCCTCGGCGTTGCTTGCGTACTTCAGTACGCCGCGCCGCCGCCTCTCTCCCACGCACCCAATCTGCGACAAAAGTCCTGCGTGAGAGACTAACCCCTTATAGTATGTCCGAAAGTAACTTTGCGATGCCTTCTTTGAATTTGATCCATAGAGACCTTCGCATATAGAGGGCGCGCGTCAACTCGTGACAGTGCACCATGTCCTCCTCAAAGATTGCCTCCAATTTGTACGCCTCTCCCTCGTCGAATATGAACGCGTTGGTCTCAAAATTCAGCTTGAAACTTCGAATGTCGAAGTTGGCCGAGCCCACGGAACATACCTCCCCGTCCACCGACATGGTCTTGGCGTGCAGAAAACCGTTGTCGTATATATAGACCTTCACGCCGGAGCGCAGCAACAACCCACAATAATAATAGGTGGCCCAATACACGAAGATATGATCCGGCATTGACGGAATCATAATGCGGACATCCACGCCGGAGAGCGCGGCATTCTGCAGCGTATCGAATATACTGCTGTCCGGAACGAAATAGGGCGTCTGAATGAAGATATTCTTCGCCGCGGAGGAGATCATCTTCAGATAGGCGTGCTTCACCTCCTGCCGCAGAGAATCGGGGCCGGAGCTGACGATCTGCACGGCGGTATTCCCATCGGAAGGACCTCTGTTCTTATAGGCTTCGTCTATAGATATCTTTTCGCCGGATGCCAGACGCCAGTCCAAAAAGAACCTTGCATTGAGTTCCTGCAGGCATTCTCCGCTCATGCGCAGATGTGTATCCCGCCAGTATCCGAATCGTTTCTTCTTGCCGAGATATTCGTTCCCGATGTTGAAGCCTCCCAGATAGCCGACCTTTCCGTCGATCACGACGATCTTGCGATGATTGCGGTAATTGAACATCAGATTGATCAGACGGAATTTGGGCGGAAAAAAGAACGCATACCGCCCTCCGGCTTCCTTAAACGTCCGGAGTTGCAGATAGGTCTGTTTCCTGCTGCCCAAAGCATCGAGCAGGAAACGAACCCGCACCCCTTCCCGCGCCTTTGCCGCGAGCGCGTCAAGCAGTTTGCGCCCGGCCGAGTCGTTCTTGACGATGAAAAACTCAAGATTGATATAGTCCTCGGCCTCACGTATATCGGAGAGCAGGGAATCAAACATGTGATTGCCGTCCGTCAAAATCGAGAGCCTGTTATCCTGCGTGAGGTAAGATTTGGCGTAATTCTGATTGAGCATGATGAGGTCTTTCCATACGACCTCGCCGCTGTTCACATAGGAAAACCGATCATGCTTGATCTCGTCGATCTGCTCCAACAGCGGCTCCTCCACGATTTCCTTTTCACGTTGGGTAAGTCGGAACAGCTTGCGCCGCGCGATATTCTGCGAGAACAGGAAATAGATTATGATCCCAATGCCGGGAAGCAGGAACAGCACCATGATCCACGCCAATGTGGCGGATGGATTTTTACGTTCCAGAAACACCACCGTGATGGCGATAAAAAAGTCTATGATATAGATCACGACGAGCGCTGATCCTAATGTAAGCTGTTCCAAAAAGGGCAACTCCAGCCTCCTAATTTGACGATTCGAAATAAAACCCGCGGCGCGCAGCGGGTTTTATCGCCGCGCACTCTATATGATGGCGTCAAGCTTCTGCGCCAGCGTCTCTTTGTTGATCACTCCCGTGACGCGATCTTTCTGCTCACCATCCTTGAAAAACAAAAGTGTCGGTATGCTCATGACCTTATTGCTCACCGCCAACTTCCTCTGCTCGTCGATATTAATTTTCGCGAACTTGATCTTTTCGTCATAAGTTTTTGACGCCTCGTCGAGGATAGGTGCTATCATCTTGCACGGTCCGCACCAGTCTGCGTAAAAATCGACCACCACCGAACCATCCGCTATTTCATTTTCATAGTTGTCTTCTGTCAATATGATGATATTGCTCATAATCAGCCTCCATTTCTTCATCGTAAACCCTATAACAGATTATACACAAAAACGTGGGTTCTGTCATCTATATTTCTTCCAACGACAAATCACCGGAATTTATGGGCTACAGTTCGCCATAGGCATCAAAGTTTCTTCCCACACAAACGGGGACACCGGCATCAGTGTCCACATTTACAATGTATCACGATATTCTCTATAGCGTACCGTGGTCGCTTCGCGTCGTCAAAATTACCTTTTTGATGCTGAAATGCTCTCGTTTTATCGCGCTTTCCACAGCAAATGCCTTCTGCGCATGAATAAAGCGGCACTTCCGGCGACGGCGATCACAAGCAACAGCACGAGCGCGAGCAGCGGCGTCTCGTCGCCGGTCTTGGGACTGCCGCTTTTCGCCACTTCGAATGTGACGGTCGCGTTGTTGCCGTCGGCGTAGGCAAGTGTGACGGTGTGCTCTCCGACGGATAATGTGTCGAGATAGGACGGGTAGAGCGTGGCCACTGTGCTGCCTTCTTCCACCTTGGCATACGCGTTTTCCCACAAGGTGGCGCTCTTGTGCTCCAGCGCGAGCGCGTTACCGTCGACGAGCAGATTTGTGAAAGCTTCGCCGCTCATGGAGCGCGGCGATTTTACGACGAAGTTTTTGCCGCTGCCGAGGGTGTACTTTGCGCCGCCGTCGGAGATGATTTCGACTGCGGGAGTGTTGTCGTTATCGCCGGGATTCGTCGGTGTCTGACCGTCCTGCGGCGGCAGACCGGCATACTGCGGCAGGACGGCGTCCTCGCCGAACCTTTCGATGAGGGCACGGCGCTCTGCGGAGTCGGGGATGTAGTTGTTGTAGCAAAAAAACCACATCTCTGAAATCTCGTTCTTGCTCACGTCCAACGAGGTCAGCCGGTTACCATCGCAAATGAGTCCATAGAGATCGAGATTATTACTCACGTCTAGCGAGGTCAGTCTGTTGTTATAGCAAGACAGCCAAACAAGTTTGCTGTTTTTGCTCACGTCCAAAGCGATCAAGTTGTTGTTTTCGCAATCCAGATGTTCAAGAGCGATGTTCTTGCTTACGTCTAGTGAGGACAAGTTGTTGTCTCCGCAATCCAAATATTTAAGATTGGTACAAGCGCTGACATCGAGACTCGTCAGAATGTCTGACTTTATGTTCACTTCAACAACAGGTTGACCTCCGAGCATCGCGGGGATTACCACATCCTGTGATACGCCGGTATAACCCACCACATAGGCACCGGGTTCGTAAAAAACGGGTTCGTCGATTCTTACTTCATAGATAATCCCGCTTTCGACATTATACTGTGGCAGGATGGCGGATTCGCTGAACCGCGTGATGAGAGCCCGACGATTTTCAGAATCGGGCAAGCAATTATTGGAACAATTCAGATCTGTGAGAGCTGTGTTTTTGCTCACGTCTAACGAGGTTATTTTATTACCCCCGCAATCCAGATATGTAAGAGCTGTGTTTTTGCTCACATCTAGAGAGGTTAGACATGTAATTTCGGTGTGGAAATTTGTACTCGAACCAGGGAATCTACCGTTGCAGTTCAGAAATTTAAGCTTGGTACAATTGCTGACATCGAGACTCGCCAATCCGTAGTAAGATGTATGTATATAAACAACGTCTGCCCCGCCAAGCGTCGCGGGAACTACTACATTTGTAGCACCACCATCAACACTCGTCACATACGCGCCGGCTCCGTATTCACCCTCGTCGCCCTTGATTTCATACGTAAGCCCGCCTTCCGTGGCCAAGGTCGTCACGGTTTCCGTCTGCGCGGCGGCGGGTGCCGCAGTACTTTCCGTCGGCACGGTTTCATTGGCGGGTGCATCTGTCGATTCTCCGACTTCCTCGCCGGCCTGCGCCACATCGCTTTGCCCCACGGCGGTCGGTGTCGTCTCGGTCTGCGCGTCACGCTCCGTGGCAAACGCGGACATGGCACTCGTCGTCACGAGTGCAAATACAAGCGCGATCGCCAGCACCCTCCGCAGCTTACTCCCAACAATCTTTTTTCTCATCGCAACCCTTCCTTTCAATCTAATAGCGACCGCTGACGCACGCCACATCGGCGTTCATCGCGGTCGACATAAAAAAACGAACATCCGAAGCCATCACCGGCTCTGAATGTTCGTCACGATACGGGGATATATATAGCGATTCGGAGGGCTTACTTAGGCCGCACCCCCCCCCATTTTTGCGCATTTTTGAATGAATTGTCCGTTGAGATTTCGCGTACGATCATGCCTTTTCTCCGTGTTTACCGATTCCGTGCCTGCCGCTCCGATTCGGAATGCGGCGTCCGCACAACTCGCTACGTGCGCCGTGTGGCACTCCATGTCATACAGTTTATCAAACTAAGCGCATAATTGCAAGTGGCAATTTTTGCGGTTCAAAACGAGAGAGAAACCGGCATTTAAGCGGATCGTCGTCGCATTAAGACGAGAGAATCTGTCATCTATGTCTTCCGATCTCGAGATATTTTCCCCATGCCTTTTTTGTGCCCTGCAACGTGGAACGGCACATATTCAGCTCCCGCCCATCACAGAGAATCACCCCGTCGCGCACAGTCTGACGGAGTTAACGTCCCCTTTTGTCCCACAGTGCTTAACGATTACGATTCGTTCTGTTTTCGAGGGGTAACGAACTCCGCCGCTTTCATTATCTTGGGATTCTCTATCGTGCTTTCGATAAAATCTTTATCACCCGTAAGCAGAATATCCACGCTTGCACTAATAGCCGCTCGCAGAATCGGGCGGTCTTTAATGTCACGGATCTCTTTCTCAGCATCATAAGCATCGGCAGATACGGAAATAACTTCCATCAAAAGCAAGGCTTGAGCCATGAAGCTCTCAAAATCACCAATCCGCTCCGGGAATTTTCGATTGGCAATCCTCCAAAACTCCTCAAGAGTCTGTTCACAAATCAAGCAACGATAAAGTGATGATGACACAGCTTTATCAAATGCCTGCCTTGGCAGACCTTTTCTTGAATATGCCGCAGAGATAAGGATGTTGGTATCAATTAGGATTTTCTTCATCTACCTTCGATTTCCTCACGAACTTCACGGCAAAGTTCAAGGATGTCATCCTCGCTCTTTATACCCACTTTTCCCCATTCCCCTTCCATAGCTTGGGTAAAATTCTCCATAGCATATATGGCGGGGTTCATCATGATAACTCGATCGTTTTCGTAAATCAAAGCAACTCGGTCACCTGTCTGCAATTTCAGTTTTTGTCGAATGTCAATCGGCAAAGTTATCTGCCCTTTTGACATAAGTTTGGCTGTATTAAAAAGCATTGTCGCATCTCCTTTCAGTAGGGTTTACCTTATCTGATAGTATATACTGATTCTCATGAAAATCAATGGATATCTCTAAAAATTTGACTCAATAAATTGACTCATAAGGTCAAACACAAAATGGAAATTTTTGCGGTTCAAAACGAGAGAGAAACCGGCATTTAAGCGAATCTTCGTCTCTTTATTTTTTGTAAGTGCCGAAAGTGGAGTTATACACAAAAACGTGGGTTCTGTCATCTATGTCTTCCGATCTCGAGATATTTTCCCCATGCCTTTTTTGTGCCCTGCAACGCGGAACGGCACATGTTCAGTTCCCGCTCATCACAGAGAATCACCCCGTCGCCGGTGATCTCATGTATCTTGTCCATATTGACCGCGAGACTGTGATGGCAACGGTATATGCGCTCATCGGCCTGGTCGAGAATCCGTTCCATAACGCAATATTCCCAGTATTGCTTCTCATCCGTATACACGATGACTTTTCGCAACTCTTTCGCCACATATAAAATCTCGTTCAGATCCAGACACGCCGTAATGAATCGATTCTTGACAATAATCTTGCTTTTCAAATGCTCATCTCCTCGGGACGCTATTCCGGGAAAAATAAGAGACCGGTACGCAACCCAAGCCTAACGCACTTAAAAAGTCTACGCGCGGACGATCTTCTGCAAAAATGCGCGTATCCTCGGGTGGTCTGGATTTACGAGAATTTCATCCGGTGTCCCCGTAGCCCGGATAGCGCCATCATCCATAAAGACTACTCTGTCCGATATCTCGCGTGCGAAGTTCATCTCATGGGTCACGATGATCATCGTCATGTCCTCCGCCGCTAAATTCTTAATAACATTCAGCACCTCGCCAATGAGCTCAGGATCGAGCGCGGAGGTGGGTTCGTCAAACAACATGATCTCCGGATCCATGGCGAGCGCCCGCGCGATAGCCACGCGCTGCTGCTGACCGCCGGAAAGCTGTCCCGGATAAGCGTCCCTCTTATCCGTAAGACCTACCTTCCCGAGCAGAACCTCTGCCTTTTCCGCGGCGACCGACTTGGACAGACCCGCGACCATCATCGGCGCCTCCATGAGATTTTCGATCACAGATCGGTGCGGAAAGAGGTTGAAGCCCTGAAAGACCATGCCGAGCCTACTGCATATCTTCAAAACCTCCTTGCCGCTCAAGTATTCGGAACGACCCTCTGCATTCTCCTTCGCGATATATTGACCGTCGATGCGGATGCTGCCCCTATCCGCGATTTCCAGGTGATTGAGCAGACGAAGCAGCGTACTTTTGCCCGACCCGGATGGGCCGATTACAGAGATGATCTCTCCCCTGTTCGCGCAAAAATCCGCACCCTTGAGTACGTGCAGCTTGCCAAAATATTTATGAAGCTTTACGGCCTTTACAATTTCCATTACCGTCACCTGATGTTATAGTACGCGTAGCGCTTTTCTAATCTGCGAAATACCTGAATGACGACAAACGTCATGAGCAGATAGATCGCGGCGGCGATCACGAGCGCGCTTATGTTGAAATCCCTCGACATGACCCTATTGGCGTTTCGGAGTATCTCCGTGACCGTGATGACGGAGCAGAGCGCCGTATCCTTGATGAGATTGATGGATTCGTTGCCGAGGGGCGGCAGGATGATCTTGACGGCCTGCGGCAGGATGATGCGCTTCATCGTAAGCCACGGATTCATGCCCAGAGCCTTTGCCGCTTCGTACTGCCCCTTGCCGATGGACTGGATACCCCCTCTGAATATCTCCGTAAAATAGGCCGCGTAGTTGAATACAAAGGTGAGATAGGCCGCCATCTCCGGACTGAACGCGATGCGCCCGCCGCTGAGAATGCCGAGTCCGTAATAGGTAAAGAACAATTGAAGCAGGAGAGGCGTGCCGCGGAATATCCACGTATAGCCGCCTAAGATACCGCGCAGCAGAGCGCCCGGAATCCCGCGCAGCGCCTTTGCCCTGTTCAGCTTGCCCAAAGCGCAGATGATGCCGAGAGGGATGGAGAAGATCAGCGTCACAAAAAAGACCTTCAACGTGACGCCCGCTCCCATGGCAATATATGCGATTGTATCTGACAGATAATCTATATCCATAAACGGTGTTGCCTCATTCTTCGGTTACGATTCAAACGCCATGATCGTTTCGATTGAATCCTTGAATTGTAATCGTGCCGCGCCTATTCAAAATCGCTTGGGATCAACTTCGGCACATCCCGCACGACGATATTGCTGTCAAACCACTTCGCGCAAATCGTGTCGGTGGTTCCGTCCTTCTGCATCTCATCGAGTGCCTCGTCGATGGCTTCTCTGAGCGAGATGGAACCCTTGCGACAACCGATACCGTAATACTCATCGCCCAACGCCTCGCTCAGCACCCGATACGTTCCGGGTTCCTGCAACATCACATAGTTGATGAGAATTTTGTCCACAGCCACGGCATCTATCCGATCGCTGCTCTTCAGGTCGATCAGCGCCTGCTGATAATCATCATACGTGCGCACTTCCTTCAGCGAACCGCTGAACGCGGCATCTCCGTTCACCAATTTCTCCGCCGCGCTGTCTATCTGAACGCCGACGACCTTGTCCGCCAGATCCGCCTTGCCCTGTACGGCAGAATCGGCCTTCACGACCAACAGCTGTTCATTGTTCAGATAGGGTTTTGTGAACTCCACCTGTTCGTTGCGATCCGCGTCGATGGTGTAGCCGTTCCAGATCACATCGATGTTTTTGTTTTGCAGTTCCAATTCCTTGCTTCCCCAGTCGATGGCTTTCACCTCAAGCTGCACGCCCAAGCGCTCCGCGACACCGCGCGCAAGGTCGATGTCGAAACCGGTCAACTCGCCGTTTTCATCGATAAATCCCATCGGCGGGAACTCGTCGTCGCAACCCAAAATCAAGACACCCGCATCCTGTATATCCTTCAGCGACGTATCCTCGTCCGCAGTCGTCTTTCCGGTGCTCGAATTATCGGAGTCGCCACCGCAACCCGCCGCAAACACAGCGACACCCGCGATCAAAAGCACAGCCAACGCCACACATATCTTTTTCTTCATCTTTACTTTCTCCCTCCGTAGCCACGCAATGCGCCGAGCGTCAATCTCTGCGATATGTGATCAGATTCTTATCAATTTCGTTGGCCGCGATAGAAACGGGAATCTCGCTCTCATCTTCGAAAGAAGCGGGTATCGCACTCTCCATCTCGATGAGCCTCGGTTTCCCGTCTATCAAATCTCGCGCCCTTTTTGCCGCCAATATGACGAGCGTATAGCGGCTGTCCGCCTTCTTCCTGATTTCATTGATTGATGGATACAGTAACATAATCTCCCCTTCCCATTTCACTTTCTTGATATTGCTCCGCTGACATCACGATATCTGCATTTTTGAATCGCAACGTAGGGAAATTTTAACACGGCGGCAGATTAAAATCAAGTTTTGAGAATTTTGAATGAATCGAGTCTTATTATAGTAACCTGCGGTTCGGCATGATATAATCATGATATAATCATGACATGATAACGTATGATTCCGATCAGGAGTGAATATTTCAATGAAAGAAACCTACGCGAGCCTGCTTCAGGCATTGAAAGACGGACATCGAGCGGCCATGCTCACGCGATACGGCGCGGACGGCATCACAAAGACCGTATACAGCGAGGGAAATTCCGAGGCGTGGGCGAAGTTGCGCGCGATCACGGAGAATCCGGTCGCGGTCACGGACGGCCCCGTCTGCCATATCGAGGACGAAACCGGGCTTATCGTCGTCGAGCGCTATCTGCCAAAACCGCGCGTAATCATCCTCGGAGGCGGACATATCGCCTTGGCTTTGACAAAGATGGCAAAGCTGACCGACTTCGATGTCGTCGTCTTTGACGACCGACCCATGTACGCAAATCCGGGGCGCTTCCCGGAGGCCGACGAGGTGATCTGCGATGATTTCAGCCGCGTATCAGACAGACTCCGCGTGCGCGAAACGGACTATGTGGTCATCGTGACACGCGGCCACAAGCACGACACCGAGTGCCTTGAAGATGTATTGCGCGGCGTCTCCCCGGTCTATACAGGCATGATCGGATCAAAGCGGCGCGTCGCCATCGTGCTGAAACAATTGGAGGAACGGGGTTACGCGAAGGAGGATCTCGACCGCGTGCATACGCCAATCGGCCTGCGCATCGGCGCCGTAACGCCGGCGGAGATCTCCGTATCCATCCTGAGCGAAATCATACAGGTGAAGCGCATGGAACACGGCGCGACGGAAAGCCGAACCGCCGATATCGAGATCATCGAGTGGTTGGCAGCGCACGGCGACGAAGCGGATGCTCTCATCACGATACTCTCCACGCACGGTTCCGTGCCCCGAGAGACGGGCGCGAAGATGGCGATGACCTACGAGGGCCGGACGGTCAACACGATCGGCGGCGGCTGCGCCGAATCCGGCGTGATGGAACGGGCGCGAACCATCATCCGCGAAGGCGGATACGAGATCGTGACCGTGGATATGACCGACACAGCCGAAGAGGACGGCATGGTTTGCGGCGGAACGATGCGCGTCGTAATCGAACACACAGAAAGGAAATTCTGATGCTTACAGTAAGACCATTTCGGGCGATACGTCCGACGAAAGAATACGCGGCGCGGGTAGCCGCCCTCCCCTACGACGTGATGAACAGCGACGAAGCGCGGGCGATGGCAGCGGACAATCCCCACAGCTTTCTCCATGTCGATAAGGCAGAAATAGACCTGCCGCCCGGCACCGATCCATACGACGCGACGGTCTACGAAAAGGCTCGCGAAAACTACGCCAATCTGCAATCCAACGGTATATTGAAGCAGGACGAGGAATCTCATTTCTACATTTATAGGCTCACGATGGACGGCCGGGCGCAGACGGGTATCGTGGGTTGTCCGTCCGCGGACGACTATATAGAAGGCCGCATTAAAAAACATGAACTGACACGCGCGGACAAAGAAGCCGACCGCATACGTCACGTCGACGCGCTGAACGCAAACACCGGCCCCATCTTTCTGACACACCGACCCGACGCGGCCTTGGAACAGATCAAGAGCGATTGGACGGCGAAACACGCGCCGCTCTATGATTTTATGAGCGTCGAAGGCGTGAGAAACGAAGCGTGGATCGTGGACGATGCCCGCGTGATCGCAAATCTCGCGCAAATTCTCGCCGGTATGGACGCCCTCTACATCGCGGACGGACATCACCGTTGCGCTTCAGCGATTCGCGTCGCGCGGATGAGACGTGAAGCAAATCCCGGCTATACGGGCGATGAGGAATTCAACTACTTCCTCGCCGTCCTGTTCTCATCCGACGAACTGCGCATATTAGACTACAACCGTGTCGTTCGTGACCTGAACGGTCTGGACGGCGACGCATTTCTCGCCCGTGTGGGCGAGCGCTTTGACATCACAACGGCGGACAGCCCCGTTCGTCCCGAACATCCCCACGTGTTCGGCATGTATCTCAAAAACCGTTGGTACAGGCTCACCGCCCGTCCGCTAACATGGAAAGACACAGACCCCGTAGCGCGGCTGGATGTCTCCATTCTTCAGGACAATCTGCTATCCCCCATCCTCGGCGTTGAAGATCCTCGGACGAACGCGCGAATCGATTTCATCGGCGGCATTCGGGGCGTAGAGGAATTGGAAAAACGCGTACATGCGGATATGGCCGTCGCTTTTTCCCTGCACCCGACATCGGTGGACGAACTGATGGACATCGCGGACGCGGGTCAAGTCATGCCGCCCAAGAGCACATGGTTCGAGCCGAAACTGCTCAGCGGACTGTTCGTGCACGCGTTATGACGCGAAATCCGAGGCCAAACTTCATACAATCAGTGGGACGCAATGTTTGACATTCCGTTTGTTGGTTGATATCATTTAATGGAAACAGAGGTGAGGATGATGAGTGATAACGATTTTGAAAAAATAAAACGCCAATACAGGGAGGCTATATTTGCCGCCGATGTCAGCCCGGATGCGGAAAATCGCGCAACAGATGAGGACGAGAAATCCTACGTGGATGCCGATGGCAAAATCAAGCTGAGCGATATCGAAGAATATGTAAATTCCATCGTGGAGAAAAAACTCTCCGCGCTACTGCGCGAACAGAACATCCCGCTTGGTTCCGGAGCCGACGTACCGCTCGAAACATCTGAATCCAAAAAGCCTCAGGCACCTCCCGCATCATTCGGCATCGACTCTATATTCAAACAGGTGGCAGGATCGCCCGCCTTTGTACATCCCTTTGCCCTCCCCGCAGCGGAGCAAATCAATTCCGCCGAGACAGTCGAAACAGCCGCCGAACCGCTGCCCGCTCCGACTCCGCGCACGGAAGCACCCACAGCCACCCCTTTCAGCATGGATTCCATATTTGGGCAGGCGGCAGGAGCGGATGGCTTTGCGCAGCCCTTTACCATTCCTGCGCCTGAAGCGACCGCGCCCGTTCCCACGACAGAACCGACCGCGCCCATCGCGACACCCGAGGCGGCCGCCGAACCGCTGCCCGCTCCGGCTCCGCGCACGGAAGCGCCTGCGGCGAAATCAACGAACGCAGCACCTTTCGCGACGCCATTCGACGCATTGGCATCCGTCGCCGCTCCGTTCGAGACGGCAACACCCGCTACCGCAAAGGAATCTGTTGTTACGCCGAAGCCTGCCGCTGTAACGGAGCCTGTTTCCGCGAAAGAGCCTGCCGTTACACCGAAGCTCGCTGCTCCGAAAGAATCCACGACCGAAGCAGAGTCCGCGCCTAATGTGCAGCTCAAATCCGCCGATGAGGATTTCTTGCAGGAAACAGCGCAGACATTCGGCCGACGCGCTAAGGGCGGAAGCATCGCGTTCGACACAAATCGACCGCAGGTGAAGGAGATCACCGATAAATTCAAGCCCATCGAGAAGGAAGTCACGGCGAGACAGTCGAACGCGCAGGCGTTTGAAGAAAAATTCGAGCGCATCCCCACGCACACAGAGGGCAAAAGCGCCGATATCGAGATTGAGGAGCGTCTCAGTCGCGTGTTCAAGCCCACCTCAGTTCCCGTAGAAGCTCCCGAGAAGAAACCCGCGGAACCCGTTGCGAAGAAGATAGAAACGCCCGCACCCGCACCTGCGCCCACACCTACGCGTGAAAGCGCCGATACGGCGCTCGAAGCACGTATCACTAAGATATTCGGGCCTGCGATTACAAAAGGAACGAACGAGGACGACGCATCCTTCGAGGAGCGGATTCATCAGATGTTCGGGCCGGTGGAGGACGCGTCCGCAAAGCCGTCCACCACGAAAGCGTCCAAATCTCGGGTTAAACAGTCCAAGCAGACAAAGGCCGAGAAGAAGAAAAAGGACGATGTCCCAAAACGCAAGCGGAAGGGATTCGGCTCGCCCAGACCGATAATCGTCGGAGAGGATAGCGACGATAGCGTTTCGTCAACAATGGCGACCGTCGGCGGCGACAAACGCATTGCGTTGCTCGTAGCCATCCTGCTCGCCGGTTCCATCGCGCTCGGCACCCTTGGCAATCTTGGAATCCTCAATCTGACCGCCTACTCCGAGTGGATTCGCGGCATCTTCGGAAACATCTTCGGAGGATGATATCATAGCGGGCGGGATAGGATATCTTCAAGCGGGGACAGCTTTCACTTCAATCTGCGTTTTTACGCGGGCAACTGTCAACCACAGTACATAAATGGAAATCTCTTGCCAATACCGATTAAATCATGTATAATATTAATATAAAAAGCATTATCTAAAAGAGCAACAGCTTGAATAAAACAGATCTCACTTTCGTGAAAGAATTGATTTCCAGCTATTTCCCTACTGATATCCTTTTTAATAATACGTTACACAAATCAAAAATGTAACACACTCGGGCTTCGGTTTATCGAAGTGCAAGAAATAAAAACAGGAGGTTTAAAAATGAAAAAAACTTTTTCAATATTACTCGTACTGCTTATGGTGTCGGTTGTGGCTTTATCAGGATGCGGTAAGGCGTCCGGCGACAGTAAGGCTGCCGATAGCGATAAGGCCGCCGGCAGCGGAAGCATTGATCCAAAACTGGAGGAATATATTGATGCGTCAAAAGATGCGTTGAACTCAATGAAAGAAGCGTTGGGCGATACGATGGAATTAACCGTTTCAGGTGAAGGTACGACGTTGGTCTATACTTACAAATTCAAAATCGACGTTGATAAGGCTCAAGCATCTGCTCTTGAGAAACAAGAAAGCACTTTGAAGCAAACGGCCGAATCTGCCATAATTCCTGAAATGAAAAAATCCGGCATTAAAAATCCTCAGGTGAAATACGTGTATCTTAATAGCGACGGAAGCGAATTGTATTCGCTCGTAATTGAATAATTTCCCACAGCGTCTTTTTCATCAAATGATTGTATAATGACGCTTCTAAAAAGTTCCCGCATATCTTGCGGGAACTTTTGCAAGTAATTCCACACCGTCGATTTTGCGAAAACTCAAGAGATATGTGACAGGGGAACGTATAGCGGGACTGTCCACCTTAATTGCTCGGTCGGTAACACAATAAAAATATTTACAATCAACTTCTATCATGTTATTCTTAAATCGGGAATTGTTCATAGGTATGGAAATGTGCGGCGGAAAGGAGCAAAATATGATACATAACAGAGTCGTTGCGCTCGGATTCAGAATTGGATGCTTCGTCCTGATCTTTCTCGGATTGGCGATCGAATTGAATATCTTTCACGGCGGTATGTCCTTTGCCGCTTTCATGTACTACACGACTCAGAGCAATCTGTTGGCGCTGATTTTGTTCGCGGTGCTCATCTGCCGCACGGCAAAAGGGCTATTGCAGGATGGAAAAATCGGCAAGACCGGATATTTTGCGCGGTTTGAGATGGTTTGCGCAGTCGATCTGCTATTGACGTTGGTCGTATTTTGGACCTTGCTCGTGCCGTTTATGACCGACGACTTCCCGCTGTGGAGCTTCGGCAATCTCTCCGTGCACCTCATCGCGCCGCTCCTGTGCCTGATAGACTACATTCTGTTCACGGACGCGCGCCATCTGAAATATCGCGATGTCTATCTCGTGGTGATCTACCCGCTGCTCTACATGGCTTTCTCGTCGGCCGCCGGACTCTTAGGCTATGTCTACAGGCAGTCCGCGGAGGACGGCGCTCCCGTGCGCTTCCCCTACTTCTTCTTCGATTTCGACAGAATCGGTGTCCAATCAATTCTCTACATCGGCGCGCTCCTCATCGTTTTCCTGTTGCTTAGCCACGGACTGTATTTCTTGGACAGGCGCGTGCACAAACCGACGTGTCAAAGGGACGTATGATTTGACACACCGTATGTAACTTGTTGTCAAAAAAGATATCATAGGCAAAACGGTTAAATTCCAACGCTTTCAGGAAAATCGTCAAGATTACTTGCCTTCATTCAACAATAAGATATCTCCGGTCACGATAATTCCCTGTTGACTCAATGTAACCCTCTGCGACCATTGCAGACAGTAGTTTTCTTGTCGTTGATTCAGCCAACTCCAGTAACTCTCTGCCTTCGGCATTACTAATCGAGCCCTTTTCTCGAATATATTGTAGGATTTTATCATATTTTTCGTTACCGCTATTTACCGCTATCTTACCGCTATTTACCGCTTTACCCTCTGACTTATTATCAGCATACATGGAAATGCCCGGAAGTTCATTCTGATTAAAACCCGTATGCACTTTGAACGTAGTAATCATATAGCTCCGATCATCATTTGTTTCAAATTCCGGCGAAGGTGAACCGTTCGCCTCAAGCGCACTTAATATTTTTGTGATACCGGTCGCTCTTTTTTCTGAGAGATCAATTTCTTTCAGGAATTCACCTATGCGCCGATTTCGATAGCGACGCGGAATTACCAACCCCTTAGACAGTTTCTCCATATCGATATCTTTATCAGGACCGGGATAATTCAAAATCTTAATCTCGTCAGTATAGATACGAACCTCGACAGGTTCAGGGATTTTATATGATTTATGAAATACGGAATTTACCAATGCTTCCTCAATTGCCGCCAAAGGGTAAGTAAAAAAACGACTGGCTTCAGGACGATCATCATGTTTTACGACTTTTTCCATCACAGCTATTACAGTAATATCACCTAATGCCCTACGAATCTGTTCCTGTATTGGTCCCTGATATGTCATTTCGGTAAAATCTCCGGCCTCCCGGTCAACTGTGCGAAAATGAACAATCTCAATCTGAGCACCAGGAATAAATTTATCCGGGCGATCGCAAAACATTAAAATTCCGATGTTTCGGATATCTATACCGGCATCAGTTTCATCGGCCACCTCCAAAGAAAGCAGCAAATCCTCCTTCTGCATATTTTTCTTGACTTCAAGAAGTGCACTATCGCTTTGGCTTATAAACTCTTCAAGGTAACCATACGATATATCATCGACAGTAGCTTTCCTGTTAATACGATCATCAAATGGGACAGAATTAAATTTGTCATACAACTCGGCTATTTCATCACCTTTTGCTTTTGTTTTTACAGAAGCGGGTTTTATCCAGTAATCTCCGAACTTATTCTCTTTATCTTTTGACAAAACGTCATTAGGCGCAGTATATGGACCACTGTCCCCAGCCGGACACCATAGATAAATAATATAATTCCCATCCCTTTCCTCAATCTCGATGCGAGGAATATATCGCGGCTCAATTTCATTGCAATACTGAAATATCTCCTGCTGTATCTTATCAATAACATTAACATCGACACCGCACGGTGGAAGCACCGGTCGGCCACGCTTCTCTTCAACACCAATCACGACATAACCGCCGTTTGTATTGTTAAAATCATTGGCATAAGCGCAAATCGTATGAATGGTATCATTTGGATTCCATCCTTCAATTTCAAGCGGCCGCGCCATAATTCTCCACGGTCAACAATTCACTGTCGGGCGCGGACCGCGCGATCTCATTCCCTTTGAACATGATCGTTACATCGCCCGACCGATAGGTACCATAGACTTTTACGTTGTGTCTGATCAACCTTTCCATGACATCTCTATCCGGATTTTTATAGGATTTATGCGTGGGGCCGTAGCTGCTTATGATTCCATATGTCGGCGTAATCACATCAAGCAAAGCATCGCTGCTCGATGTTTCGGATCCGTGGTGGCCGACGATGTACACATCTATCGGCCGCAGACCGGCACTCGCCAATTTCGAGATCAATCGGTCTCTTACATCCTGCGACTCGTGATCCTCGGCGTCGCCCGTAACGAGCATTTTCTTTCCATTGCAATTGAGCACCGAGATAACGGAATTGTTGTTGGTATTTTTGCTACCGTCTAATATGTCGAGGATGGAGAGTGAAATGCCCGCTCCAAGCGGAATCACTTCGTCCACGTCCTCTTTCATTTCCGAATTCGGTTCGCCGCGCGCCGCGTCGAAAAATTCCTTAAACTGCTTGCTGTCCCCCGTATCTCCATATATCGTATGGCTCACCGCGTAATCCTCGTAAATGCGATCCAAGCCTCCGACATGATCTGCATGTGAATGTGTGGCAATTACATATTCGATAGATCCATTGACGTATGTGTTTATCGCCTTTGATATTTCCTTTCCTGAACCGCTGTTGCCGCCGTCGATCAAGACCTCCGTTTCCCCTGTGTCGATGAATACAGACAATGCCTCTTTCACGGCAAACACTTTCACCATGACCTCCCCTGTAGCAGATGGCGAAGGCGGAGTCGGCGATGCCGGGGGTTCAGGTGGCATAGTCGGTTCGGGAGATATTGATGGTTCCGATGTCGTAGCCGGCTCGGGTGATATCGATGGTTCTGATGTCGTAGTAGGATCGGGTGATATCTGTGTTTCAGGTGACGTAGGCGGATTGGACGATTCAGATGGCTCCGAACCAGAGCATCCGGCCAGAAACAGCATGACGGCAACCATCACCATTGCGATGACAGTCATCCCGGAATTCGTTTTTACGGCATCCACATTCACTATTTTCATGATCTATTCCTCTCCACTCCGCTTTTTTGCATTTGCATTATACCATTGCAATTCATCCTTGAAACCTGCTTGCATCTGCGTTGATATCTCTTGCATTTTCCCGCTCCTTTCCGATTATCTGACCTTTTTTTGGCATGAGGTTCATATCTCCGCTTTGATCATTTCTGTTATTATCCCCGAGGCGTCCAGATTTCTGTATTTTTCCTCCGCGTATCTGTAAATCGTCTCTTTCAGCCGCTCCCTGTCGACCTCCCGACCGTCAAGCAACCTTGTGATTTCAGCGTCGAGTAACTTCGGATACTATCCATCTATGAATCTATCAGGTTTATATACCTCTGGATAATACACAATCACTATCAACGCTCATAAATAAAATATATTGGAAGTCCCATCAATATACTCGTGCCATGTGAGCTCGTAGTTATTGATATCAGAGTGCCTCCTACAATTTGCTATCTGTGATTTTCAGTTTGGCGAAATAAGATGTTTCCATATACTTTGCAAATGGATGTAATCCATTTTTATTTTTTCTGTAATTCTCCGTAAATCCCCGTAAATTCCCATGTAATTCTGTCACGGCTACCGCACGAAAACACCATTTAATTCCAAGCAGTATATTTTGGGTAATACAAACAGGAAAGTCAGCTCAGGCAACTATGCGTAGGGCTGATTTTTTATGCCTGCTATTTAAT
>JAISQM010000052.1 GCA_031274195.1 Eubacteriales Family XIII. Incertae Sedis bacterium | reverse complement strand
TTTGCGGTAAGGTTGATAGGACAGGATGTCGGCGAGCAATGGCCGGCGGACACCCCTCCCATATTTACAGTTTACAGAGATTCTATCTCGGCTGCGGATAGACCCGTAATGTCCACAATCTCCGTGACGCTCATGCCTTTATTCTTCAGGTTGCGGGCGATTTCAAGGCTTCTTTCGCGTTTGCCTTCGCGTTTGCCTTTGAATATACCGGTGCGCTCCCCTTCGAGTCTCGCAACGCGTCGTGTCTCTTGGACATCGTATCCCTCTATCCAATCGAACATCTTGTTTACTCTCCTCTCGTATATCTTGTCGGTGACCTCTACGATCTCATCATTCGGAACGTTCACTCGCCGCAGCAATGTTGCGATCACATCTGCGATCAATTTATTCAGGTGCGGCGGTATGTTCAATGCGAGCTTCTCAAAGTAGTCGGATGGGAGTTTGCCCAATGCCCGCAATCCTCTCGCGTCGTGTATCTTGTCGATCAGCATGACCAACGAAAGCGTATCGCCGAATTTCGCCAAATCTTCTTCGCTATATTCATTCAAGGACACCAATTCATATTCAAACTTTGGAATATATTTGGCAAATACGTCGTTTAGTTCCGTCCGGTTTAAGAAGTTTCGCTCCGCCGTCCATTGCCCTTTCCCATCGTAAAATATGATCGGCAGAACCGGCGGATATCTGAAATTCTTCGTGCTCGTAATTCCCGGCTTCTCTTTGTTCGCCTCTTTCTCGTAGGTGTCCAGAATCAGCGTGATGTATTTAAGCATCTTATACGAAGACCTGAAATCCACCTTCGATTCGTGTTCCACTATTGTAATTACGAAAAGCGGATATCCCTCTTTCAGGTGAATCTTCTTCACTGTATCGGAATCCCTGTTCTCATCGAACAACGGCAGGAAACGTTCCGAAACGTCTTCAATATCGGATGCCTCTACGCCATTCAGCGCGTCAATACGAATGAAGTCGCGCAGAAATTCCGTAAACAACCCGTGATCGTTCAGGATCAGTTTGAGGCTGTTGTCTTTCGCTTTATGGATGGACGGACTCTTTGTTTCGGCGGATTTCCCGCCATCGGTCTTTTTCACCATGATCTTTCCTCCTTGTCCTGCATTAGCGTGCAGAAAGAGTATATCATGGGATTATATCGGAGTCAACCCATAAAATGTAATTATCGTTTTGCCTCAAATTCCCTTACTCAATGTTATGGTTATTATATCGTGGCGGAGACAGGATTGCAATACGGTTATTTTTGATTTGCAAGGATTGTCCAACTGTTTGTTGGTCAGAAGCGTGCTACTCAAAATTCGGGGAGTGTAGTATACTGTTCATATACGCTGCCGTCCGAAAATGGCGGCAGATTTGTGTTGGCGAAGAAATTCGCGCGATTCGCATAGCGATCTGTGATGATATTTGACTGAGGTGGTATGACATGAAGATGAACAATACGATAAAATCGACGCTTATTCTCACTTTGACGGCGTTTATCTGGGGAATGGGTTTTGTTGCGCAGCGTTCGGGCATGGAGCATGTCGGGCCGTTTTTCTTTTCCGGTCTGCGTATGCTGCTGGGCGCGGCGACTTTGCTCGTCGTCATTTATATAAGCGGAACGCGAACCCGCCGCGCGGGGAGGGAGGGCAAGCAATATGTACCCACCGTTCGGTTGCTCGCGGGCGGCGCCATTTGCGGCACGGTGCTCTTTCTCGCGGGGAATTTCCAGCAGGTCGGCATGGTCGTCACGAGCGCGTCAAAGGCCGGATTTCTGACCGCGCTCTACATCGTATTGGTGCCTATCGTGGGTATATTCCTGAAGCATAAGACGCATTGGAACACGTGGGTCAGTGTGGCCGTCGCGGCGGTCGGTCTGTATTTCCTCTGCATCACGGCGAATCTCGACATTCAGGGCAGCGACCTCATCGTGCTCATCGGCGCGCTGTTTTGGGCCGTTCATATCCTCGTCATTGATCGCTATGTGCCGACTCTCTCGCCGACGGATGTGCTGAAGCTCTGCATGATCCAATTCGCCGTAGGGGGTATCCTCAGTCTCATCTGCGCGCTTTTCTTCGACGGGTTTTTCGTATCGGGCGGCTTCGCGTGGGCGGAGATCGTTCAGGTATTGCCGGCGCTGTTATATGCGGGCATCCTCTCCACGGGGGCGGGTTTTACGCTGCAGGCCGTCGGGCAGAAATACGCCAATCCATCGGCCGCCTCCATCATCATGAGCCTTGAGGCGGTGTTTAGCGTCGTGGGCGGTTTCCTGATTCTGAATGAGAGCTTTACGGGACGGGAGACGCTCGGCTGCGTGCTCATGTTTGCCGCCGTGATACTGGCGCAGATGCCCATCGGGGGCAACGCAAAATCTAAGGCGAACTAATTTGTAAAGGGAATCCGCGAGTGGATTCCCTTTACATGAGAGGAGGTATGTTAGGGAAGCTCAGTGCTTCCCTGGCATTGAAAAATGCTGTGTAAAATGCTGTGTAATTTACCCGTTAAACGCCTGATCCAAGTCCGCGATGAGGTCTTTGATGTTCTCGGTGCCGATGGAGAGGCGCACGGTGTTCGGGTATATGTCTTGCTCTTTCAATTCCTCGGCGGTGAGTTGCGAGTGGGTCGTGGTGGCCGGATGGATCACGAGTGATTTCACGTCCGCCACATTTGCGAGGAGGGAGAAAATCTGCAATCTGTCGATGAAGGCGTGCGCTTCCGCCTGTCCGCCTTCGAGCTCGAAGGTGAAGATGGAACCCGCGCCTTTGGGGAAATACTTTTTGTACAGCGCATGGCTGGGGTCGTCGGGCAGCGAGGGGTGATGGATTTTCAGCACCTTGGGCTGCGTCTTTAAGTATTCGATGATCTTCAGCGTGTTTTCGACATGCCGTTCCACTCTAAGGGACAGGGTCTCCAGTCC
>JAISQM010000041.1 GCA_031274195.1 Eubacteriales Family XIII. Incertae Sedis bacterium | reverse complement strand
GCGAGCTCCGTGAGGATGCCCGGCCGCTTGCCGTTTATGAGCAGCAGGGGCGTTCCGAAGCGACCCACCGTGCGCGCCGCTTCAATTTTCGAAGCCATGCCGCCCGTACCGAACGAACTCTTGCCGACCACGTCGATCTCCCGCTTCAATTTCTCGATGTCGCTGACCTCCCGAATGAGGGTCGCCCCTGCGTGATCCTTGGGGGATTTGTCGTAGACCCCATCGATGTCGCTCATGAGTATGAGCAAATCCGCGTTCCAGAGGTTAGCAGTGAGGGACGCGAGCGCGTCGTTGTCGCCGATGTTCATCTCCTCCACGCTGACGCTGTCGTTTTCATTGATAATGGGAACGACCCGTTCGTCCAACAGGGTGAACAGGGTGTTTCGGATGTGAAGGCTGCTGTT
The DNA here is from genome assembly GCA_031274195.1 of Eubacteriales Family XIII. Incertae Sedis bacterium. Taxonomy (GTDB): domain Bacteria; phylum Bacillota; class Clostridia; order Peptostreptococcales; family Anaerovoracaceae; genus JAISGB01. The sequence continues at coordinate 17,133 of JAISQM010000041.1, read as the reverse complement.
GTTGTCGGAAAAATTGTCCCGCGTCAGCAGAATCTGACCCACCACGAGGTCGTTTTTCGCGAAGTATTTCTTATACGCCATCATAAGTTCCACCTGACCGATGGCGCACATGGCCTGCTTGTAATTGATGTCGCCATGTCTGCTCCACCGGCCGATGGCGCTGACGCCGCTGACCTCCGCGCCGGACGAAACGACGATCACCTGCTTGCCGCTACAGATGAGTGCGCTGACCTGATTTGCGATGTCCTCAATGACCGCCGTATCCATATTGCCGTCAGCTCCCGTAAGTACGTTGCTGCCGATCTTCAGGACGATCTTTCTGCTGTTGTTCAGTATTTCGCTCGACTTATTCATACCTTCAATTCCACCTTTGCTGCGCCTCCCGTAAGCTTATCCGTAATGGGCCGTATATGTTCCTCGACGAATTCCTCCACCTGGCGCGCGCTCCTGCCGATGTAGAGCGACGGCTCCAGCAGGTTTTTGATGTCGCGCTCTGTCATGCCGAAAGCCGGATCAGCGGCGATACGGGGCAGCAGATCGTTGGGTTTCCCCTCGTCTTTCACGGCTCCCGCCGCGGCCATCGAATGAACGCGTATCCGCTCATGAAGCTCCTGCCTGTCTCCGCCTTTCTTCACCGCTTCCATGAGGATGTTCTCCGTCGCCATAAAGGGTATCTCGCTCATGATATGCGTCCTGATCACCTGCTCGTGAACGACGAATCCGTCGCTGATATTCCTGAGAATATCGACGATGGCGTCGGCGGCCATAAACGCCTCGGGCAGGACGATCCTGCGGGCGGCCGAATCGTCCAATGTGCGCTCGAACCATTGTGTCGCTTCCGTCGCGGCCGGTACGCCCGCCACGCCCATGATATATCTGGCGAGGGAACTGACCCGCTCGCTCCGCATGGGATTGCGCTTATACGCCATCGCGGAGGAACCGATCTGCTTTTCCTCAAAGGGTTCTTCCACTTCTTTCATGCTCTGCAGCAGCCGAATGTCGTTCGTCATCTTGGACGCCGTCTGCGCGATGCCGGACAGAACCGCAAGCGCCTTGCTGTCGATCTTTCGCGTATAGGTCTGACCCGACAGCGGAACGACCTCCGTAAAACCGACTTTCTCCGCGACCAAACGCTCCAGCGCCACGACCCTCCCCTCGTCTCCGTCGAACAACTCGAGAAAGCTGGCCTGCGTACCCGTCGTACCCTTGACGCCGAGCAACGGAATGCTGTCCGCCAAAAACACAACGTCTAAATAATCAAAATAGACATCCTGCAACCAGAGCGCCGCCCGCTTGCCCACCGTAGTAAGCTGCGCCGGCTGAAAATGCGTGAAGCCGAGCGTCGGCAAGTCCCTGTATTGCATGGCAAATCCCGCGAGGTCTCTCATGAGATACGCGAGTTTTTCCGCGAGCAACCGCAGGGCGTCCCGCATGACGATGATGTCCGTATTATCGCCCACGTAGGCGCTCGTCGCGCCCCAATGGATGATGGGCGCGGCCTCCTTCGCCTGCAGTCCGTAGGCGTAGACGTGCGCCATCACATCGTGGCGTACCTCGCGTTCCCGCGCCTCCGCCTCCGCGAAGTTTATATCGTTTTCATACCGTTTGAGTGCCGCGATCTGCTCATCCGTGATGGGCAGTCCCAAAGCCTGCTCCGCCTCGGCGAGCGCAATCCAAAGCCGCCGCCACGTCCGGAACTTCACTTGCGGCGAGAAAATCCGCGCCATCTCGCGACTGGCATATCTGCTCGTCAAAGGATTTACATACGTCTCATAATCATCGTTTTTCCGCGTCATTTCACCTACCCCATAATGCCCATTCAAGCGGTTCTCTCCTATAATACAACATTTTTCCGCGTTTTGAAAGGGGGCATCGGAGGGGGCGCAAAGAAACAACAATCTCGCAAAATTTTTATTGTTTCCCGTATGCAAGTGTGCTACAATGTAGCATGTACCGAACAGAATCCGAAGAAACACAGGATTCCGCGGGTGCGGTCGCATATACAAAATGGGGGCATAGTCTCAGCCGGTTAGAGCGCTTGGATCACAACCAAGAGGTCGCAGGTTCGAATCCTGCTGTCCCCACCAAAATTATATTCTTTCCATACTATCTACGATCGTGTTGCATTTCCCAGATTGAGAGATCCGGGCCTTTTGGCACGAGCCTGTAGTTGTTGCTTGGGACGCAGCATAGGTGATAATGTCGCTTGATGGCATCGAAGTCGGTCGTGCTGCCGAAGCCATCCGTCTGATATAGATCTCTCGCGTAGCCCCAGAGATTTGGAAAGTCCACGAGCCGGCTTCTGTTGGTTCTGAAAGCGTTGTAATATGCCGCGTCAAAGCGCACCAAAGTCACGAAAAGGCGAATGTCTGCGTCGGTGATTTTATCTCCGAACAGATAGCGCGAGCCGGCCAGTCGTTTCTCCAGTTCATCGAGCCTGAGAAAGAGTGTATCGTAGGCATCTTCATAGGCCTCTTGGCTCGCCGCAAATCCGGCTTTATAAACTCCATTGTTCACGTCATGAAAAATAACATCATTGAGCGCCTCAATATCCGGGCGCAGTGCTTCGGGGAAAAGGTCGGGAGCTCCGGCTTTATGAAAAGCCTTCCATTCCGTTTCCCAGTAATAGGTCAAATGAAAATAGTCGTTGTTGACGATTTTTCCCGTGGCTGTATGGACGACAGCCGGGACGGTGAACCGAAGGTCGTATGCGGGATCTGTTTTCAGATATATGTCGCTCAGATATTTGACTCCGAGCACAGGGTCTCTGCCATCCGAATCAAGCGTGAATGCCCAGTCGCTATACGGCTTATCGGGTCTGACGGGATCAACCGTGCCAATACTGACAATGTCCTCGGTAATGCCCAGAAGCGCAAACGCAATGAGCTGTCTATGCGCCCACGGACAGGCTTTGCTCACAATGAGACGGTATCTACCGGCTTCCACCGGAAGTTGCCCCTCGCCATCTCCAAATGGCGTGTCAAATCGAACCGGTTGCCGCACAAACCTGCCGTCTCCGGTCGTCTCCTTTGCAAATAGAGATGTAAAGGTCTCCTCGGTGTGTGTCACATTTGCCGCAGTTCCCTCAGTTGTCCCACCGAAGTCAATACCGCATGCCGCTCCTTCACCTGTCCCGCCGAAGTCAATACCGCACGCCGCTCCTTCACTGATATTTTTGTTACTCATGATAAGTCTCCTTATTTAATCTTACAGTCCAAAATTTGCGGATTATATGCTTTTATATGTGTATGTGCAGCTGAAATATTCGTCGGATTCGGTCTCGCTGCGATTTGCGATATATCCAATCGCCTCATAGAATTCGATGACCTCGTCCCTGGCGGCGATTACCATCCGGGAGAAACCACGTTCCTTCGCCCAATTCTCAGCGGCCCGGATGACGATGCGACCAACACCTTTTCCTCGGTAATCGGGAAGGACGCAAACCCTTTCGATTTTCATGCGCCCCTCATCCAACGGATGCAACCTGCAAGTTCCGACGGGGAAGCCACCGTCAGCAGCCAGAATGTACTCGCTGTCTACAGTATCTGTCGCAAACTCTCCGGACATCGGAAGGCCGAAAGATTTGACCATTCCCTCTGTCCGAACATAGTAAACTCCGGCTCTGTCCCAGGTAGGCGAGTCCGCCGAAATCCTCGTTATTTCAATTGTATTTACGTTCATATTCCCTCCATTTTTCACACTTCGTAGAGAGGTGTGGACAGGTACCTCTCTCCCGTGTCCGGAGCGATCGCCAAGACTTTCTTCCCTGTACCCAGTTCTGCCGCAATCAGGAGCGCGGCAAATGTCGCGGCACCCGCTGAGAATCCCAACAGTAGGCCTTCCTGTGCGGCGAGCTTTCTCGCAGTCTCAATCGCCTCCTCATTCGTCACGCGAACGATTCGGTCATATATCTCCGTGTCGAGCACCTCGGGGATAATTCCCGCACCGATGCCCTGTATCATGTGCGGCGCAGGCTCTCCGCCCGATAATACCGGAGACGCGTCAGGTTCAACAGCGATGACGGCAATGGAAGCATCCTTGCTTTTCAGATACGACCCCGCACCGGTAATTGTCCCACCCGTTCCTATGCCGGCGACAAACGCATCCGGAAGATTGTCCGCCCCAAACGCCTCGAAAATTTCAGGTCCCGTATGCTCCAGATGGGCTTCTGGATTGTGCTCATTTTCAAACTGCCCAATCTCGAAGTAACCATGCTCACCGGCAAGTTCGGAGAGTTTGTCAAAACCTGCCTTGATGCCGCCGGCGGCAGGAGTAAGCACAACCTCTGCCCCATAAGCCGCAAGCAGTTTGCGTCTCTCAACGGAGACAGCCTCGCTCATGGTGATGATGAGTTTGTAACCTTTCACCGCCGCAACCAACGCAAGCCCAATACCGGTATTCCCGGACGTGGTTTCAATCAAAGTATCTCCGGGCGATATAAGTCCTTCAGCTTCAGCCTTTTCAATCATATTGAGCGCGATACGGTCTTTCACGCTGCCCCCAATGTTTTGATTCTCAAGCTTGAGATAAACGGAAGCCACCCCGGAAGGCACAATCCGATTCAGCTTCACAATAGGAGTATCGCCAATCAGTCCAAGCGCGCTTTTGTAAATTTTGGTCATAAGATTTCTCCTTCCCGCTTCCCGAAAAACTCAGTTTACCGTTCCCATGCCCTTAGCCGCGGCATCATTAAAGATGTCCTGCATGAGAGCAAGTCCGCCATCATATCCAAAATAGGTCTTTTGCCCGACAATCACATCGCCGTAGGGCGCCGAAACCGGAACAAACGGAATCCGCCTCGTCTTCGCGGTGAGTTCATCCCAAGTAGTCCCAAGGATGACCGTCTTGCGGAAGGAAGTATCCGAGCGTTTTACATACTGATCGCAAAGCCCGCCATCCGCCGTGAAAATCACCTCTATGTCCGCCGCTCCCTTCCAATCAAGATCATGGAAATCAGCGAGAATGCGAGACTGATTATCTTCCGGCACATCTTCATTGATGAAAATTCGGCGAGGAATGAACCCAAGGTCGTTCACCAGATAGCGAGTGAGCGAAAGCGCCTGTGTGGCCGATGAATTGATGAAAAACTCACGCGGCTGCACGCGGCAAGTATAAATCCAGCGAAGAAAGTGATTCAGATAATAGTAATATCTGTCCTCCTGCTTTTTTATGTAGGCCTCGGCAGCGATCCTATCCGTACCCGCGTATTCAGTGATTGCTCTGATGAAGCGATTGGTCTCCGAAGGTCCGACAGGCACTGCCGGATAATGGAAGAAAGGTGTCTCGTACTTTTGTTCAAGTTTGCGAACCACATCGGAATCGACCCAAGGGGAAAGCAGAAGATTGAACCCTGCCGCCGGAATCTTGTCTACGGCAGCAAGACCCTTGTCACGACCGTAAAAAATATTTGGTTCAAACCCGATGTCCCGCAAAAGACCCTCGAGTTTCTCCAAAGTCGCGACCCAAAAAGTGTCATAGAATGGCACGACACCGAAGACATTCACTTGCTTAGGGTTCTTGGGAATCGCCGCAGCTTCCTCGGCGGTAGGAAGATATTGGTCAATTATAGCATTCAGTACTTGGCTATGTCCCCAGAGATTGTTGCCCTTGAAACCGGGTAAGGCGACGTGAATCACTTTCGTGCCCGTCCCCGCATAATCGTTCGCGATCTCCTCAATATCGTCTCCGACAATTTCGGATGTGCAACCGTCAGTAATGACAAACAGATCCGCATTGTAATATTTGACGCTGTCCGCCACGAGTTTTCTGAGCCTTTCCTGACCGCCGAAAACCACATCCGCCTCGCAGAAATTTGTTGAAGGAATCACCGATTCGAGGAAGGTATCGGCATTTTGACCGCCGTTTGTCGAGGCGAGAACACCATTGATATTTCCCTGACAACCGGGTCCGCTGTGCATGATCGGAAGGACGCGTTCTATGGCCAAAGCCGTGTATATCCCCCCTATGGCACAGGCGACTCGCTGCTGCTCAGACCAAGCGTAATCGTTCTCGAGACACGCGCCCGGCTGTATATCATTTAATGCAATGCTCATTATATAGCCTCCTCTCTATAGAAACTGAACGGCTTGAGGTTTTCATACTCGGCCGTGAACGGCGATTTGTAGCGTTCTCCGAGCCTCTTTACAAAGTTCGTATTTTCAAGAAGTTCGGCCAAAGTCGTCCCGAATTCCACAAGGCCCCTGTATCCCATGACGACAAAACCAATCTCGGAATCCATCGCCGGAATACCCTGCATCAGCGCCCAGGCGACGGCTTCATGCCCGCGAGAGAGGAGAAAATCCGGCTTGTAATGTTTGATAAGCAGATTCGTTTCCATTTCTTGCGCGTCGTTGATACTTGCGGCGACATTCAGCTTGAGTTCTTTGACATCGCAGGCGGCGGCGATTTCATTCTCAAGATTGTTCTGATCGAGAACGGGATCATAATGATAGGCGACCGTGTGCACCACCTCAACCCCGAGTTCCCCGAGTACGCGAGTGTATTCGAAGGCAAAGCCGGACCCGAGTGCAATTAAGGCTTTCTTGCCGTCGAGCTTTGCCCGAAGCTCCGCGATCTGATCCGCATATTTTGCCTTTTCTTCCGCGATGATTTCCTCAGCGGTATCTTCCTTGCCAATCAGCTTGCCGAGATCTCTGAGGAATCTCTCAAAGCCGATGCCGCCGTATGGCAGATGGCTCTGCAAATACCGCACATCATATTGCTGTTCGAGTACGGAACAGATGTAGTTTGACTGCGATGAGCACTGTCCCCATGAAGCGACAGACTGCGTGGCACGAGCAAAATCCTCTTGCGTAGCTCCGGCGGTAAGGCAGATCAATTCAAGACCGAGGCGTTCAAAAATCGGGTCAACATACTCTCGACCGGCCGGGGCAAATCCCAAGTAGTTGATGGTGTTCTTGCGCTCCTTCTTTTCGCCGAAACGTACCTTCGAAACCGCGTGGGAGTAGGCGTCAAATCCCGAAGCCCAAATCTTTGAGCGGAGACCTTCACCCGCCGCGATTTCCACGGGAATGCCGAGTTCCTCCCTCATTTCCAAGACGACAGAATAAACATCCTCACCGATTACCGCGGAAGTGCACGAGGTCGTCACGTAGATTTCCCGAGGATGATGCCTTTCGTAGGCATCTCTTATCGTTTTTTTGAGCTTGTCAATCGCTCCGAAAATTGTGTCGGGCTCGTTTATCCCCGAAGACACGACCTTCGCGTGCTCCGGAAATGGTCCCTCCGGCGGAAATGGCAAGCGATTTTTCGCAACAGAAAAACCTATCTGCGCGCCCGCACATCCGATCGGCGCGTGGTCAACTACAACGACACCTTCCAACCCTGCCAACTGGTTGATCGCGTGATGGTGCGCACAGGAGCTGACAGTTTGAAAGTCCCTGCTTTTATTTTTGAGGCAGCCCGCACAGCCTTGAGCCGTCAGATCCTCAAGGGAGCCGTCATAGCCTGTGATGGAACCGAGCCGCTGTTCTCTGGTCTGTGCTTCGATCTGCGTTAAATCGATAGTCATAATCTCCTCCTTAAACAATTTATGGTAACTACTCAAGGGTAGTAACAATTTGATATAAACTATATAGCACTACCGGCGCTGCGAACTTCCCCGCTCTCAATAGCCAGCAGTTGATCCGCCCATTTGGAAGCCCACTCTTGAAGCTGCTGTGAATCCAGTGGGGCGGGTGTTTTCGATTCGGTGTGTTCGTCAACCCGCTTGGCAAGTTCCCTGTAAATGGCCGCCTGCTTGGAGGTAGGCGCTCCCTCAATTGTCGTCTTCCCTGAAAGTTCGCTCTGCGTAACTGTGATTGAGCGAGGCACATACTGCATGACCTGCGTATGCGTTTTCTTCACGAAGTCGTCGATGATCGCCCGCTGATAGTCGTTTGAAACGGAATTCGCAATCACGCCTCCGAGTAAGGCGCCACCTCTGTTCGAATATTGCTTGATACCCTTGAAAAGATTGTTTGCCGCATATACAGCCATGAAATCAGAAGATGAAACGGTGAATACATGCTCCGCGATACCTTCCCTGATTGGCACAGCAAAACCGCCGCAGACGACATCACCCAAGACATCGTAAATGACGTAGTCAAGATCGAGTTCCTCAAACGCATTCTGCTGTTTCAACAACTGGACGGCGGTAATGATGCCGCGACCGGCGCAGCCAACGCCCGGGGAGGGACCGCCGGCCTCGACACAGTAGATACCGTTATAACCTTGAAATATGGCATCCTGCGCCTTCACCGTTCCCTTTTCTCTGAGCAAATCGAGAACGGTGGGAATGTAGGTGCCGTCCCTGAGTGTATTGGTCGAATCCGCTTTTGGATCGCAGCCAAACTGCATGACCTTATATCCCATATCGGATAGGGCAGCGGAAAGATTCGATGTAGTGGTCGATTTTCCTATGCCCCCTTTTCCGTAAATTGCAATTTGTTTTAGTTTCTTAGCCATTTTTGATTTCTCCTCCTTTATCTTGGTCAGATTCATTTGCTTCAAGCATCCTCTTTGAAATAATTGCTCCGAGCACGTCTTCGAAAACGCCTCGACCCGTGAAAATTCTCATTCCCGCTTTCATAAGGTATTCCGCCGCGCCTTCCCCTACAACAGCGACGACAATAGCCTCACAATCGGAAAGAGCCGCCAGCACACCATCAAACGATGCTGTGCTGTGGCCTCCCGCCTTGCAGGGCGGAGTGACTTCTCTTGTTTCGATATAGGTGTAAGAATCCTCACTCAAATCGTAAATCCGATACTTGTCAGTCCGCCCGAAATGCTGATAAATGGTCAGTCCATCCGTAGTAGATACAGCTATTCTATGCAAAATAATTACTCCCCCTACTTGTTGGGATTGAACTCATCAGTAGTGAAATCTGAAACCTGTATGTCCGTATTCTTCAGAGTGATTGATGAGTCGCCGCTCGAGAAGAGGTCAATCCATATCTGTGCTCCGGCGGGATTGTTGATCCCATCATCTGAGAAGTGAGCAACCCAGAGAAGGTCTTCGTTGACCGCGATAGCCTTTTCCCTGTAAATTTCAAGGGCTTCATCATTGTTCTCGTTGATCCATGCTTGCGCCTTCGTGATAGCTCTGATGAACTTCGTGACCGTCTCAGGATTTTTCTCCGTATATTCTCTCGTAAAGAACCAGCCTGTGTCTCCGCCATTTTCGCCGAGTATGTCATAGTCAGTGAATAAAACTTCGAGATCGGGATAAAGGATTTCGGTCTGCGCCTTCGTGAGGTGTACACCGATGGCATCCGTATCGCCCGCCTTGAGTGCAGTCACCAGAGTTTCCTCGGGAATGGTCTGGAGTTCCACCTTATCGCGGGGAGTTTCAACGCCGTCCTGCGCGATGAACTCGAGTGGGAATCCGGCCGTGCAACCGCCGCTCGCAGATGCCGTTCCGATTCGCTTCCCTACGAGATCCTTGCCGGTCTTGATGCCGCTATCGGGCAGAACAAGAAATGTCATGTGCTGTTTGTCCGCTGTCGTCGTCTGGTCGGTAGCAACCTGAATGATGTCTGCTCCTCCGTCGACGGCGGTGAGCCCCTCCGAAGTCATGAGCGAAATCGTATCAACCGTTCCGCTGGCAACGGCGCTGACGTGCTGCGGAATATCGATGACGCCGACATCTTCAATTTCAAGACCTTCTTCCGCGAAATAGCCCAATTCCTGTGCGATGAGAGCCGCGTCAACCCTTGTTGGGTCTCCGCCAAGACCTGAGAGCTTGACGACTGTCGTATCTGTGCTTCCTTCACCTGTCGAGGCGCTATCGCCGGAGGTGTCGTCGTCAGAGGAGTCTCCGCAAGCAGCCATACCGAGCGTCGTAAACGCAAGGATAAGCGCGAGTAAGATCACTGCCCATCTGCTGCTTTTCTTTGTGTGATTTGTTTTCATTTCCGTCTTCCTTTCAAAAACAATTTCTATCTTTATCATTCCGCGCCAATTCGCGGAATCAATAAATTCTCTTTTAGGACTGCACCGTCTTTTCCTGCCAGCGAGTCAAATAATTCTCCGTTCTCACAAGTACGGCGTTGACGATAATGCCGATGATGGCAAGCATGAGAATGCCGACATACATCTCGGGTATCATATATGCATGCATCGAATTGTAGATGAGAAAGCCCAGACCGTAACGCGCACCGAGCATTTCGGCACCCACAAGGACAATGAGCGATATGCTGGCGCTGAGCCGGAATCCCGCGAGGATAAAAGGCATTGCCGAAGGTATGACGACCTTCGCAAAGAGGCCAAAAGATCCGATGCCCATGGATCTGGCCGACCTGATGAGAACGGGGTCAGCGTTTTTCACGCCTTGAACGGTGTTCAACAGGGTAATGGGCAACGTGGCCCAGATGATAATCGCGTATTTTGAGACATCACCCACACCAAATACGAGTAGGAATATCGGCAATATGGCGAGAATGGATGTATTCCTTATGATTTGGAAGGCCGGGTCTATGTATTCTTCCACAGTCTTGAACCAGCCGAGTATGATACCGAGCGGAACAGCTATAACAGTTGAAATGATAAGACCGATGAAGGCTATCCTCAGGCTCGTAATCGTATTGATCCAAAGCTTGCCTTGAACCGCAAGATCCACACCGGACTTGAGTACATCGATCAGAGAGGGTACAAACAAATTGTTTACATACTTTGGTATGATGAGCCAAATGATTAAAAGCGCAATGATGACAATGGATTTCTTGAACGCTTTATAGAGCAAATTCGCTCCTTTGTTTAGTTGCTTATCTCTCATTATATTGCAACCTCCTGTGGCTGGGAATCAAGGACAAAACGACCTTTGTCGTCAAAAGTCTCTACCGTACTGTCTCCAATCGTCTGAAGCAATTGCCAAACATGCTTCCTGTATTTTGAAAATTCCTCGCCGGATTTGATAGACGCCTCACGAGGTCTCTTGAGATCGATGTCTATTATTTCCCTGATTTGTCCGGGACTGTGCGTCATGACCGCCACTCTGTCCGAGAGGAAAATGGCTTCCTCGATGCTGTGTGTGACAAAGACGATGGTCTTGTTCGTCGCCTCCCAAATCCTCAGCAGTTCCTCGTGAAGGAGGCTTCTCGTTTGTTCATCAACAGCCGCAAAGGGCTCATCCATAAGCAATACATCGGGGTCGTAGGCGAGCGCCCGCGCGATTGCGATCCTCTGCTTCATCCCGCCGGAGAGCTCATATGGATAGCGGTCTGAAAATTCCGAGAGTCCGACAAGCTCAATGTACTCGGCAGCTATTTCACTGCGCTTAGCCTTTGAAAGTCCCTTGACCTCAAGTCCGAATTCGACATTTTTCTTGATCGTCCTCCACGGAAAGAGGGCGTAGGCCTGCATGATTATCCCCGTATGAAGCGATGGTCCGGTTATTTCCGCATCGCCTATCTTGACGACACCGGATGTTTTTTTCTGCAGTCCCGCGAGGATGTAGAGCAGGGTGGATTTGCCGCAGCCTGAGGGGCCTACGACAGAGAGGAATTCGCCCTCCCTGACGCTCAGATTGATGTTATCCAAAGCGTGAAGCGAGGTAGATCCCGCATCCCCTTTCTTTCGCCTTATATGATAATCGAGATTCAAATTTTCAATCGATATTTCAATACGATTCTTAGCCGCCATAACCCCTCTCCTTATCCGTGTGAGAACACTTCCTCTGTCTGCTCTTGATTCTTCCCTCTTAGTTCACTGCTGTAGTCGCTGATGCCGGGAATCCCGATCGCGTCCGCTCTGCAATGTTGACAGTGCCTGAATACATCTATGTATTTCCCCGCCTCATTTCGCACCTTGTCGATGAGTTCGCAGGTCGGCTCTTTTCTATCAGCAAGTAAATGCTGAGGAATGAGCGGAATGATATTATAGATATTTGCGCCGAGCCCACTCACCATCTTTGCGATCTCGGGTATATGCCTGTCGTTCAGTTCAGGCACGAGTACCGTATTTATCTTGATAATCGTTCCTGCCTTCGCCATCCGTTCTATGCCCGCAAGCTGATTCTCTATGAGCGTCGCCGAGGCCTCAAGGCCCACCATGCGTTTTCCTTTGTAATGAATCGCGGGAACGATTTCCGAAAGGATTTCAGGGTCCACCGCGTTGACTGTGACCGTGAGTGTATCTATCTCCAGATCTATGAGTGCATCGGCACGCTCAGGAAGGAGGAGTCCGTTTGTGCTGATACACTTCAAAATATCCGGGTGGGATTTGCTTATATAACGAAACGCTCGGAACATATTGTCAGAAACCAAGCTGTCTCCGGGACCTGCCACACCGACGACCGAAAGATCGCCGCATTTCAATAGAGCATTCTCTACGTATTCGCTGACCTTCTCGGGCGCGAGGATGAAGGACGCCACGCCGGGTCTATTCTCGTCATTGTTCAACGAACGACGGCAAAACGCACATTCAAGATTGCACGCGGGGCAGATGGGTAGATGAATCCTGCCCTTGTTTTTGGCTGCGCCGAAGCAGGGATGTTGATTTTGTATTCGCTGTCGCCTTGCTTTTAATTCCTGAACCATTGTAATCCTTCACTTGTCACGTCATTGGGCAAGAGGGGCGATTCAGTTTTGGGTGCTTGTGACATATCCACCTCCCAAGCAATTTCTCTCGCAAATAGCATATATAACATATATTGATTATATGCCATATTAGCACGAAAAAAATCCGGCGTCAAGAAAAATTTTTGCACTACTTTTTTGTGCCAAAATCACGACGGCTTTGCGGGTCGAATCGTGTATTATGTATCAAATCTCACCAACAAACAGTTGGGAAGAGGAGACGACTATGCTAAAATGGAGACACAACGGCAAGGCACATCGGGACATTCCCCTTGTGCCTTGCCGTTATTTTGAGACGACATCCCCCGTCCCCATTGTGTCTTATGCCTGCTTTCCGAGGCGGCGTCTTGCGGTGACGCAGGCGATGAGGCCGGCGGCGGCGAGGATGAGCGTGCCGGAGAACAGGCCGATGTCGGAGTCGTCGCTTGTGTCGGAGCTATCGGACTTGGAGCCGGATTTGGAGGGGTCGTTACCATTGGGATTGGTATTTGTGTCGTCGCCGCCGTCGTCCTCCGGGGATTTCACGGTGATGGTCACGTCTGTCGTCACGGGGGCGGGAGTGCCGCCGGTATAGCCGGCGATGCCTGCGTAGTTTACGGTGATGGAGGCCGTATATGTGCCGACGTGCAGATTCGCGGCAGGCCGAATCTTCCATGATGCGTTCAAGCCGGCAGTGGGCAGCACATCAGTGCCGCCCTCGGAGAGAATGAAGGCGGAGTGCAGTACATCAGTTCCGTCCGCGGTGAGAATGAAAGCGCCGGGGCTTGCACCGCCGAGTGTGACGCTCGTTATGGTCGCGTCCCAGTTGCCGGTATTGCGAATCAGGATGTCCTTGGCGGCCGGCTGCCTGTAGCCGTAAGTCACGGCGGCAAAGGTCGGCGGCGTGACGGTGACGGTGAGCGTCTGAGCTGCGCCGTCGTCCACTGTGACGGTCGTCGCCGCCGAAACGGGATGTACTCCTCCAACTACTTTGTAGCGCACGGAATATGCGCCGGGCGTCAGGCCGGTGATCTCGGTGCTCGGGCAGGTCGTCCATAAGTCTGGATTTCCACCTATCCCGTATTCCATGGTGGTATCTGTGCCGGTGATCTTGCCGTCGTTTTTGCCGCTTATGCTCTCGTTGGTCGCCGTGACGTTCGGGGCGTCTCTGACGATGGTGAAGCTGACGAGAGCGGCAGCAGTGGCGTTATCGTCAATGTTCGAGCCGTCCGTGCTCGTGTAGGTCACGATGATATTGGCGGTGTGGATGCCCGGGGCAATGCCCTCGTTGGGTTGTATTTTCCATGATGTGTTCGTGCTGTTTGCGCCTACCGTCGTTGTGCCGGCGGTAATCGCAAATTTAGTGATGGCGCTCACGGTAACGGCGCTGATGGTCGTGGCGCGGTTGCCGGTGTTTCTGATCGTGATGGACTGTGCGGCCGGTTGCGTGTAGGCGGCGCCGGTCACGTTGCCGAAGGTCACGGCTGAGGCGGTGACGATGCGCACGGCTTTCTGGTGCACGATCACGGGCTGCGGGGAGTTCTCCACGGTGTAGCCGTTGAAGGCGGCGATGGAGACATTCATGGAGCCGGGCGAGGTCACGCTTGATAGATCGAGCGTCCATACCTTGGTTGGGCCGGTACCGGAAAGTGTACCTGCCGTAGCCGATCCGCCGGCCGGACCGGATCCGGGCGAGAGCGTAATGCTGCCCGCAGTCAGGCCTGACACGGTCGGGGTGAAAGTGATCGTCAAAGCTGTCGTAGTGATCTGCTCGTCCGTGCCGTTGGCCGTGACGGTGTAACTGACCTTTCGGTCTACGGCGACTTTGTAGTAGAGGGTGGTGACGCCATCCTCCGCGACGACTTTGACGTAGACTTCATTTGAGCCGGCGGCAAGGGGGATGGAGGAAGCCTCGTTCGTAAAGCCGGAGTCGGTGCAGAGCGTGAGGGTCGCGTAGGGGTTGGACTTCGTGAAAGCTCCGGCCGTGATCTCGGACATAGTGCTCTCGACGGCGACGGCAGCTGTCTTGAGAGCGGCGGTGCTCGTGCCGTCGCCGGACCATGTCACGGCATTGCCGGCGACGTGGGTGATGCCGGCGTCGATACCCGGGATGTAAACCGTACTGTATGTCGAGATGGAGCCGGCGATGTCGAGTGCGGTGTCGGCGGTCGCACGCTCGGCGCAGACGTATATATCGTACGTCCCGCCCGCGACCTGATTGAGCGGGATGGAGACTGTGGTATTCCAATTGGTAACGGCGGCCGGCGTGACTCTTGCGTAATAGATCTTCGTTTTGTCAGTCGTGTTTACCAGGCGGACGCCGATATATTCGTCGGCGTTCGGGGCGCGAGTAAACGCCGAATCGCTCACCGTGAGGTCTATCGTCCGGATGCCGCCGGCAGTGGTGATTATCGGAGCTCCTGATACCGTAATCGCCGGCAGTGTGGTATCTTCGTCGTCCATCGCGACTAAGCCGGTTTTTGTGAGGTCGGTGGCCACTGACGCGGCGAGAAAGCCGAAGCCTGCGGCCGCGTCAGATTTGAAGATTCCGGATGCCGGATTTAAGTTGGAAGCGGGACGGACGGCGTTGACATAGGTGACAAAATCGATGCCGTAATTCGCGATATTATCCCGGTAGCCGATGTAGCTACTGTTATTAGCGCGCGCCGAGCGCAGCCAGTAGTACCTGGATGCGCCGTACATCCGTGGTGCACCTTTAGACAGCGCGAGGTATTCGTCAATGGACAAGGGCCAAACATAGGCGCTTACAGCCGAGCCGCTGATACCATCGAGCGGACGTAAGTTAACCGCACTTTTGTCAGTCTCCGAAAAGCCGTTATAAATACTGTCCATCGTTGCTTGCAGAGTGCTTCCGGAATAATTAGAAGAACGCGAGTGAAAGCGACCGGTACCAAATGTGTCCTCACCTGTGTTGGCCGCGACCACGGTGACGCTATTTGCGGGCGTGTCACTTGTACCTACGCCGGTTTCGTCGTCGCCGTCCTTTTTGCCGATTACGAGCCACGATATACCGGCAAACGTGATTATGCTGTTCTCAAGCACCAGTTCCGATATGGTTTTGCCGCCGGTATCGGCACTGCTACCCTTCTTTATGTCTCTCGGTATGTCTATTGCGGCAGTCGGCGAGACCGCGGCGAGCGGATTTATTGCGGCGCTCCGTGTGTCTATTGCGGTGTCTGTTGCGGCGTTTTCGTCCGTTGCGTCTTCCGATTCGGCATTTTCTGCATTCTGTATGCCGTCCGGGTCGGCGACTTCTTCCCCTGCGGCGTCCGGGGTTGCGGCCTCTGTCTTGTCTGCGATCTCCGCCGGTATCGTACTCTCATCGGCGGTCACGAGCGTGGGGATGAAGATGAAAGTCGCGACGAGCACCAGCGAGAGGATGAATACGACCGGTTTTGCGACCGCTTTTTGCATAGTGTTCAGTTTCTTTGACATGGTGCTACCAACCTTTCAATTCAAGCAAACGTTAACTTGCGTTTTGTTTTTTATATGGATTCCGAGATGACGGGCGAAAAAAACAGAGCACGACGTAGCGGTGTCGATATCGCTTCGTCGCGGTATGTACCGGATGGTGTGATAGATATATTTTTTATAGATGAATTTTTGTATGTGTTGATTGAATTTGTAGGAAAAATAAAAGAATTCGAGCGAGTTAGCTTTTGAGCGCCCCCCCCCGATTTTGTTTTAGAGGTTTATTGAAAACGTGTTGCAATTTCAGCATGTTTGCGGTGTATCTCCCCTTTTTGTATTCGTTTGCAAGCCGGTTTCGTTAGCAAGTCGGTTCTTACGTTCTGCAAGTCGGTTCTGTCAGTAAGCCAATTCCGTTAGCAAGTTGCTTTCGTTTGCAGGCCGGTTCGGACGGCTGTTCTGTTGTTGCATTTCGAAACTTGTGTACGTGATTATCATACTTTAGTGATGAATGGGTTGTCAAGTTTTTTTATGAAAATTTATCGTTATTCGATAATTTTTTATTGACAATGGGTATGTCCCGTGATAATATCTATTCGTTGGAACGGAAAATACCTATCGATTCGCGATGCGCAAATCGATGAAATCATCGCTTATGCGTAAGCGAACAGACGGTTATGACTGAGGGGAAAAACATGTGGAACGAAAAACAATCTATCAGACTTTCATCTATATGCACGAAGGCGGTGATCCTTCTGGCCTTTGCGCTTGCGGTAGCTCTGCCCTTTCTGTATCGGTCGGACTTCTTTACGACCTACGGATCGATCGGCTTGAGAATAACCCCTTTACTGCTTCTCGTCGTCTACGCCTGCTACGTGCCGGGATTGGCGGCGCTGTTCTGCTTGAATAGGCTACTCACGAATATCAAGAATGGGAATGTATTTACGGCGGCCAATGTACGGGCGCTGCGCGCCATCTCGTGGGCCTGTTACGGTGCCGCCGCTATTCTGGCAGCCGGAACATTCATCAGCGTTTTCTTCTGCTTCATGGCTGTTTTGGTCGCATTCATCGGACTGATCGCGCGGGTGGTCAAGAATGTGTTTGCGGCAGCGGTAGAACTCAAAAATGAAAACGATCTGACGATATGAGA
>JAISQM010000028.1 GCA_031274195.1 Eubacteriales Family XIII. Incertae Sedis bacterium | reverse complement strand
ATATTCCTGCCCGTAGATTCGGACGCTTACCTTATTACCGCTATCAGCCATATCCCGCCTCCTTGCTTGTCTTTTTTCCGTATCTGCGGCTTATCCTCCCTCTCTCGTCAGTTACGTACGTCTCTGTACGCGCCTTCCTCATTCGGTCGTCTGCACCGCACCTACGAAAAAAATCCTGCGCAACTTTTGCTTGTCTTTTTCGCGTATCTTGGGCTTATCCTCCCTCGCTCATCAGTAACGTACGTCTCTGTACGAGTCTTCCTCGCTCAGTCGTCTGCACCCAACCTATACAAAAAATCCTGCGCAACTCTTGCTTGTCTTTTTTCCGTATCTAATAAACTATTTTATCATACTTCGCGTAGGGTCGCGCCGGTATTTTCTTCGATTGCGTTTAATATTTTTTCATGTACCTTCGCGACCTCCTCGTCCGTCAGGGTTCGATCCGCCGCTCGATAGGTGAGGTTGAACGAGAGACTTTTCATACCGGGCGGTATCTGCTCGCCCCTGTATATGTCGAAAAGCTGTACCCGTTCCAAGAGCTTGCCACCCGTCTTTGCGATGATTCCCTCAATGGCGCCGACGGTCACATCTTCGGTCGTAAGCAGCGAAACATCCCGCATGACGGCGGGGTATCGATCCAAAGGCGTATAATAGCGCATGAGATCAGCCCGCTCGATGACGATATCTAAATCGATCTCCGCGCCCCAAGCCTCCGCGCCGATGTCGTAGGCCGTGCGCACATCGGGATGAAGCTCGCCCATGAATCCGATTTCCCGGAGGGGCGCGTCGTCGTCCGCATCCCGTTCCGCGATACCGGATACCGGCAACAATATGCGCGCGCATCTGCCGGGGTGGTAGGTACCCGTATCGGACGCCGATTCAAAGACCGCGCCTGCTATGCCGAGGCGCGACAGTAAGCCCTCGACAATGCCTTTCAGCTCAAAGAATCCCCACGCGCCATAGGCTCCGACAGACAGCGCGATCCTTTCCTCAGGCAGTTCGTCCTCGCCCGTATGCAGGAAAGTATTGCCGATCTCAAAGAGCTTGACATCGGCGTTGCTTCTGTTGAAATTGACGGACAGCACGTCCAGCATATTCGGCAGGAGCGTCGTCCGCATGACGCTGTTCTCCTCGCCGAGTGGATTGATCAACTTCACGAAACGCCGCTTATCCGAATCCGCGGGCAAACCGATCAGATCCACGCCCACAGGCGAAACGAAGCTATAGGTCTGAATTTCGCTGATGCCCATAGCCGTCAATGTCTCGCGCACGATGCCGCGCAACATCCAACTGCGGGAACAGCCGGCCTCCACGTTGTCCCGGTGCAGTGTCGTATTCAGATTGTCGTATCCGTATATGCGGCCGATCTCCTCGCTGAAATCCACTTCCTCGGTGAGATCAAGCCGCACATGGGGCGGCGTGACACGCAACAAGCCGGGTGCCGTCGCCACATCCATCTCCAGACGTTCGAGCATCTTCGCCATCTCGTCCTGCGTCAGCTCCGTCCCGAGCAACGCGTTCACACGATCAACGCGAACATCGATCGGCTCCCGAACCGATTTGCCGGGATAGTTGTCCACGATTCCGCTGACCACCCGCCCCGCGCCCGTCTCCGCAATCAAGGCGCAGACCCGATCGGCGGCAGTGCCGGACAGTTCCGCCGAAACGCCTTTCTCAAAGCGGGAAGACGCTTCGCTGCGGATGCCCAATTTCTTGGATGTCAGCCGTACGCTGTCGGGATTGAAGTTCGCCGCCTCCACGAGAATCGTCTGCGTGTCCGCTTCGATCTCGGAATTCAGACCGCCCATGACGCCGGCGATGGCGACACCTTTCTCCGCGTCGCCTATGAGCAACATGTCCGCGTCCAATACGCGCGCCGCATTGTCCAACGTTGTAAAGGTTTCGCCGGTTTTCGCCGTATCGACGATGATGGTGTCCCCCGCGATCGTCCTGATGTCGAAAGCGTGGATAGGGTGCCCGTATTCCAACATCACATAGTTTGTGATATCGACGATGTTGTTGATGGGTCTCATGCCCGCAAACATCAGCCGCCGCTGCAACCACCACGGGCTCTCCGCCACGACGACATCCTTCGCCACGCGCGCGGCGTACCGTCCGCAGAGATCGGGTCTGCGTATCTCGACCTTGATGAAATCCGCGGCCGACTGCTCCGTATCCGCCTCGGACGCCGTATTCGGATATCGCAACGCCGTCCCGAAGACCGCCGCTGTTTCCCGCGCCATGCCGAGGATCGACAGACAGTCCGGCCGATTCGGCGTGATCTCAAAATCGACGACCGTCTCATTCAGTCCCAGAGCCTCCACCGCATCGGCGCCTATCTCAAACTCATCCGGCAACACCCATATCCCGTCCTTGCTGCCGAGGGGCGTCACCTTGTCGTCAAAGCCCAACTCATCTGCGGCGCAGATCATTCCCTCGCTCACCGCGCCTCTGAGTTTGCCTTTCTTGATCTTCACGCCACCGGGCAGGTCGCTGCCGTGAAGAGCCACCGGAACGAGGATACCGGGCGTCACATTCGTCGCTCCCGTAACGATCTGAAGCGCAGCGCTGCCCACGTCCACGCGGCAGATCACGAGATGATCCGAATTCTCATGCTTCTCCACGGAGAGCACGCGCCCTATGACGACGCCCTTGATCTCCGCGCCAAAGGTCTTCACCGTTTCGATATTCGAGCCGGACATGACCATCCGCTCCGCGAATTCCGTCACATCCACATCGATATCTGTATAGGCTCTGAGCCAACTGATCGGTACTAACATAATTTCCTTCTTTCTATCCAAACTGGCCGATGAACCGCGTGTCGTTTTCGTAGAACAGGCGAATGTCCTCGATGCCGTGTTTCAGCATGGCGATGCGCTCCACGCCCATGCCGAAAGCGAAGCCCGTATACCGCTCCGCATCCGCGCCGCCGACCCGCAAAACATTGGGGTGCACCATGCCGCATCCGAGGATTTCAATCCAGCCGCCGCCCTTGCAGACGCGGCAACCCTCTCCGCCACAGACGAAGCACGACATATCCATCTCCGCGCTCGGCTCCGTAAACGGGAAGAAGTGCGGCCGGAATTTCGTGACGACCCGCTCGCCGAACATGCGCTTTGCGAAGGTATCCAATGTCCCTTTCAGATCGGCCATCGTCACACCCTCGTCCACGAGCAGCCCCTCCACCTGATGAAACATCGGCGAATGCGTCGCGTCCGGTGAGTCCGCACGGAAACACCGCCCCGGCGAAATCACCTTGATCGGCGGCTTTGCGCCGCGCAACGTCCGCACCTGCACGGGTGAGGTCTGCGTCCGCAACAATGTGTCCTCCGTGATGTAAAACGTATCCGTGAGATCCCGCGACGGATGATTGGGCGCCGCGTTCAGGGCATCGAAATTGTTGAACACCGTCTCAACCTCCGGTCCCTCCGTGACGCTGTAGCCCATATTCGCGAAGATTCGGCATATCTCATCTATCGTTTGGGTAATGGGATGCAGATTCCCGAGAGAGACCGGCGTTCCGGGTTCCGTCACATCCAACCGCTCCGCCGAAAACCGCGCCGCGCGCAACAATGTGGCCGCCTTGCTCTTAGCCTCGGCGATGAGCGACTCCACCTCATCCCGAACGCGATTTGCCCGCTTGCCCAGTTCCTTGCGTTCTTCATGACCCAAACTGCCCATAGATCGCAAAATGGCCGTCAACTCTCCCTTTTTTCCGAGGAATCTGATCCTGACCGCCTCAATATCCGCCTCGCTCGCCGCCTGTGCAAGCAGCTTCCGGGCTTCCTCCAACAGTTGATCCGGCTTATTCAGCATATTGCCTCCTGTCTCTTTTTTTCAAACATCACGATGGCCGCCGCGACAGACGCGTTCAGCGACTCGACGCCCTCTCGCATCGGTATGTATACGCGCTCGTCCGCTCCGGCGAGGAATTCCTCCGAAAGGCCGCCGCCCTCGTTTCCCACGATGATCGCGACATCACCCGCAAGCGCCGCCTCACTGTAAGACCGATCTCCTGTCATCGTACAGGCGGCGGTGCGTATGCTGTGCGTACGTAAATACTCCAACACAGCTTCGCCATCCGGCGCGAAACGAATGGGAATCCGAAAGATCGCCCCCGCGGTCGCCCGCACCACCTTCCGCGAAAACACATCCGCCGTGTCAGCCACGCTGACGACGCCATCAAAGCCTGCGGCTGCCGCGCTTCTGATGATACCGCCCACATTGCCCGGATCCTGAAGCCTGTCCAATACCACGAGGGATTTGCCGTCGTTCCGAAAGTCGACTTCGCCCAAGCGCAGTTCGCGTTCCGGCTTTCGCACGATGGCCATCACGCCCTGCGGCGTCACCGTATCGGCGATCTCGTCAAACAATGCACCCCCAAGCATGACTGTATCGATCTCAGGGGCTCCGCCCAACGCAGTGCCGCTATCTTCTTTTTCGCGCAGAAAAATATGCGTGATACGCGCGCCACTTTTTTGGGCTTCCGTAAGCAGATTGGCACCCTCGATGAGAAAGGCGCCCTCCTTATCCCGACCCCGTTTGTCGCGCAGTCTCTTCGCCAGTTTGACGACACTATTCGATTCGGAAGTGACTATCCTGACCAAAGAATCAGTCTTTCTTTAGAAAGTCGGGAACCGCGAAATCGTTGATGCCTCCGCCGTCTATATCCGCGTCGGACAGAAGACTCTCCTGTTTCGGTTCCTTTTCAGCGTCAAATCCAAACCTGTCCCCGTCGGTGTCAAAATCGGTAAACATCAGACCGGGACCGTCCTTCTTTTCAACATTGTCGGTTGCCGTAGATTCCTCGACCTTTGTATCGCTCAACATGTCGTCGATTTTCAATCCGGATTGCATCCTCAACGGCTCCAATTGCTCGCCCGGCCTTTCTTCAAAGCCCGTAGCGATGACGGTAACGACCATCTCATCGGCCAATTCCTCGTACACCGAGGTGCCGAAGATCACGATGGCATCCTTGTCCACCGCCTGTTCGATCTGATCGGCCGCTTCGTTGACCTCCAACATGCCGAGGTCATAACCGCCCGAAACGTAGAGAATGACGGCTTTCGCGCCTGTGATGGATGTTTCGAGCAGGGGACTTTCGATGGCACCCTGCACCGCCTCAACGACCTTCCCCTCGCCCTTAGACCGACCGATACCGATGTGCGCGATACCTCTGTTGCTCATGACGGTGCGGACATCGGCGAAGTCGCGATTGATGAGTCCGGCTCTCGAGATGATGTCCGTGATTCCCCGCACCGCCTGTTTCAAGACCTCATTGGCCATCATAAGGGCTTCTTCGACGGTCGTACTCTTGTCCGCGATAAGAAGCAACTTGTCATTCGGAACGATGACGAGTGAATCGACGTACTTTTTCAGGTAATTGATGCCGAGTTCGGCGTTGTCCCTTCGTTTTTTACCTTCGAAGCTGAACGGTTTCGTGACGATGCCGACGGTCAGAATGCCGAGGTCTCGGGATACTTTCGCGACGATGGGTGCCGCTCCTGTGCCGGTGCCGCCGCCCATGCCCGTGGTGATAAAGACCATGTCCGCCCCTTTGATGGCGTTTTCGATCTCCTGTAGGTTTTCTTCGGCGGAGGCCTGTCCCTTTTCCGGGTTGCCTCCGGCGCCGAGGCCGCCGGTCACCTTATCGCCGATCTGTATCTTCGTGTCGGCGTTGGAACTCGCCAAATCCTGTTTGTCGGTGTTCACCACCACATAATCCACACCCGCGAGCTCGGAATCGATCATGCGATTGACAGCATTGCCGCCTCCGCCGCCGATACCAACCACGATGATCTTCGCAAATGTTTCATCGCTACGTTCAAACGTCAATCTTCCATCCTGTAACATCCCGTCACATCCTTCCACAACATCGACCCTTGCCAAATAAATAGCTTCAATCCAATCGGGCATATAGTAATTTATTATATCATATAATGCGGAGCGTTTATGATATAATCCGCCATCTCCGCGAAGCGGAGGGCATTATATCTATATAATAGCCGCCTGCGGCCATTATATTCATAAATGCGGAGCGTTTATGAATATAATCCGCCATCTCCGCGAAGCGGAGGGCATTAGATCTATATAATAGCCGCCTGCGGCTATTATATCATAACCGTTGCATGGTTTGTACCATAATTTGCGCTACGCATTCTCTTGCGGCGTAAAAGTGCACGTGCCGTTCCCGCTCACGATGATCGTACCCCGTTCCACACCCTGCTGCTGCAGATCTAAGATCACCTGTTTCAGCGGCTCAATATTTTTTTCGAGGTTCTTGTAGGTACCTTTGCAGAGCAGACCATCGTAGAGATACGCCTTCACCGAGATATCAGAAGCGACGATCCGTTTGAAGAACAGATCGCTATTTTCCACCGCCCGGAGGAACCCTATCGTCTGCGTGAGCAGGCTGTTTTCCGTGACGACAAGCGCCTCCCCCGGCTTGGCCTTCGTCACTTCAAAATTCTCTATCAGCGGAAGCGGCGGCGGTTCGGCCGCCTCGCGCAATACCATACCGTCATAGTCCACGACCATATATTTTGCGCCATCATTTATAAGGAAGCGCTCCTTGCGTTCCTCCACGGTGACGACGATGCGGTGAAAAGGCTTGCGCTCGATCTTCGATTGTTCGATGTAGGGATCCCCGCTTAAACGCTCCGCAACTTTCCCCATGTTGATCTTGAACATATTTGCCCCGATACGAATCCCCGACATCTCCGCAAGTTGCTCCTTCGTGTAATGCTCATTGCCCGCAATCTCAATCGTGCGAATGCTGAACAGATCGGAAGTCATGATGAAGTATGCACCCACACCTATCGCGACGACGAGCAGAAACTTCAGAAAATAGTGTTTCTTCTTTCGCTTCTTCCGCATACGTCCGATGCCCTGTTCCGCCGGATGATCTTCGCGGATGTCATCTTCCGCATAGCGGTCATTCCCATCACCGTTCCCGGTAGGAGGCGCCATGTTTTCTTTTATATAACGATTGCGATTTCTTCTTTTCATCTTCCTCTATCTTTCGATAATGTGGTCGTATATGATGTCCGCCGCATCGGAACGTCCCAAGGTTCCGGCAGCTTCGGCCATTCGGTTCAGGGCGGCCTTGTTGGACTTCAGTCTGAGTATCTCGTCCATCAAGGACTCCGCGGTCAATTCACCCTCGTCGACGATCATCGCGGCGCCACGGTCTTTCAGCAGCTTAGCGTTGAAATATTGATGATTCCCCGTGACGTTGGGCGACGGAATCAGTATGGAAGCGCGTGCGCTGACCGCGATCTCCGAGATCGTCAGCGCGCCGCTTCGTGCGATGATCAGATCCGCCGCAGCAAAATATTCATGGATGGATTCCGTATACTTGACGACGTGAATCTTGCCGGACTTTATCACGCCCGCATCGGAAAGTTTTTCCCGTATCTCGTCGTACATCTTCGCGCCCGTGATGAAGAAGACCTCTATGTCCTCCTCGCCTTTCATGCCGATCAGCATGTCCGAAACGATCTCGTTGATTCGATCCGCCCCGTTGCTGCCGCCAAATACCAACAGCGCCATATCGGCCGGATCGATCCCCAACTTGTCGCGGTAGCGCATGGCGCCGGCCGTGATGAATGCCCGCCGCACCGGATTGCCCGTCACGATGAGTTTGTCCTGATTACGAAAATATTTTTTGCTTTCCTCAAAGGCGACGAACACCTTGTCCGCGTATTTCTCCGCCAATTTGTTCGCCATGCCGGGAATCACATTCTGCTCATGGATAAACGTCTTGATGTGCTTGCGCTTCGCTTCCCGAACCACGGGACCGCAGACATACCCGCCCGTGCCGATCACGAAATCCGGCTTGAAGTCGGACAGCAATTTTCTGATCTGGCCGCCGGATATGATCAGGTCTTTCATCACTCCGACATTCCGGGCGAGATTCTTTCTATTGAATCCCCTCGCGTCGATATAGCGAATCTCGTATCCATTGCGTTCTACGATGCCGGCGCCGACTTCTTTTTTCGCGCCGATAAAGAGAATCTCCGCGTCTGGATTCCTGCGCCTGATCTTGTCCGCGATGGACAGCGCGGGATACAGATGTCCGCCTGTCGCGCCGCCCGCCATAATTACTTTCATATCGTCGCCTCCGTAGTCGCTTCAGATGTCCTCCGTGATTTGCGTTTTTTCTTGCGCGGCGTTTTTTCCGTCATCCGCGAGATATTCATCATGATGCCCATCGATCCCATGAACAGCAGGATCGCGTTGCCGCCGTAACTGATGAAGGGCAACGTAACGCCGGTGGGCGGGATCAAGCCCGTGACGACCGCGATATTGAGGATCACCTGCAAGGCCAACATGATGGTGATGCCCGCGGCCGTCAGCATACCAAACCTGTTCGGCGCGTTGATCGTTACGAGCGTGCAACGCCAGATCAACAGAAGATATACGATGAGCAACGCAACGCACCCGACGAATCCCAATTCCTCTCCGATGATCGCGAAGATGAAATCGTTTTGCGCTTCGGGCAGGTAGAGGGCTTTTTGTACGCTTTTGCCGGGGCCGACCCCCGTCGCGCCGCCCGCTCCAAGCGCCAACAGCGACTGAACGAGCTGATAGAATTCTCCCTGCGCGTCCGAGAAAGGATCCAAATAGCCCAGGCGTCTTGCGTGCTCCCCTTCCGGGTTTGCAAGGATGAGAACCACGACACCCGCGGCGCCGGCGCCGACCATTCCAACGAGATGAAAGAGTCTGCCGCCCGCGAGAAAGAACATCGCGAGAACGATGCCGCACACAATGAGCGCGGTGGACAGGTTGGGCTGCTTGTAGATCAGGACGAAATACACCCCGACGAGCAATACGATCGGCAGGAAACCTTTCGTGAAAGAGCGAACGTACTGTTTATTCTTCGTGTAGAACCACGCGACAAACCAGATGGCCGTGATCTTCGCGATCTCTCCGGGCATGAAGGTGATCGGCCCGATCTTGATCCACCGCGTCGCATTCCCTACCGTATGACCAAGCGGCGTAAACAGAAGGAGGAGCAACAGGACGCCGCCGATCATCGCGAGGGGTGCGAAAGCGTAATATAGCCGATACGGAACGAAGGTTAAAGCAAGCATAAAAGCGAGTCCCAGAGCCGACCAAAAGGCGACGCGGAACAGGTAATAATACGGGCCTTCGTCGGCGGCAATCGTGCCGTAATAACTGGCGCTGAACACCATGATTACGCCGAATACGACGAGAATCAGAACCAAGATAAAGAGCATGAAATCCCCGTGCGATTTTCGCGAAACCGATTGAACGTCTTCGACCTCCATATCCGCGCCATCCGCAGTCAACGCCCGATATTTGGCCGCCGCTTCCATATTCTTTCCGATAATCTTTTTCCTTTTTCGCGCGGTCATTGCTCTCGCTCCTGCCATTCGCTCCGTCGATTTTGCAGTGCTTCGACGACGCGCTTAAAATGCTCGCCCCGCTCCTCGAAGCAGGTATACATATCCCAGCTGGCACAGGCCGGCGACAGGAGGACCGTATCCTCCGGCTCTGCCAACTCGAAGCCGCGCTCGACGCATTCTTCCATGCCGCCGCAGATCATCACGCTCGTAAATCCCTCGTCTTCGGCGGCTCGCCGGATCGTCTCCGCCGTCTGCCCCATCAAAAGAAGATGCGACACCTTACCGCGACACCGTCGGATAAACGGATGAAAATCGGCGTGCTTGTCGTAGCCGCCCGCGATCAGCACGATGTGCGGCTCCATGGCATCTATGGCTCTCATGGCCGCGTCGGGATTCGTACCTTTCGAGTCGTTCACGAAATGAACCCCGTCGACGATAGCCACCGGCTCCAGACGATGCTCCACACCTTGAAACGTGGCGAGTGCCGATGTGATACGCAACGGAACAACACCGCCAAAATAGGCGATGGCGGCGGCGGCCAACGCATTTTCGAGATTGTGGACGCCGGGAATCCGCAGGCTCTTTGCATACATCAACTCAAGTCTGCGACCAAAGCCGTTCGTCAGAACGATCCGGTCATTTTCGACGAAGGCGCCGCGATCAAGAGAGCGCGTCACGCTGAACGGAATGTTTATGGCTCTGCTGCTTTCCGCCAACCGGCGCACCGTTTCGTCGTCCAGGTTATAGATCAGATAGTCGTCTTCTCCTTGATTTTCAAAGACCCTCGCCTTGACAGCGGCGTAATGTTCCATCGTGCCGTGCCGATCCAAATGGTCGGGCGTGATATTCAATATAGCGGAAATTTTCGGGCGAAAACGATTGATTGTTTCAAGCTGAAAGCTGCTCACCTCGGTGATAAACACACAGTCGTTCTCGGCCGTCCGCGCCGCGTCGATCACGGGCTGCCCGATGTTGCCCGTCACCGCACTGTCGATCCCCGCCTGTTTGAATATCTCGCCCACGAGCGTGGTGGTGGTGGTCTTTCCGTTCGTACCGGTGATGGCGATAAATTCCCCGTTGCCCAATTCGTAAGCCAGTTCCAAATCTCCCGTAAGCACGGCGCCGTTCGTTACGGCCGACTCGATAATGGGTAAACCAAGCGGCACGCCGGGACTGGCGACGACATAGTCCCAACCTTCGCCGGGCGGCGTTTCGCCGTTCAGAAAAGCGCGCGCGCCTAGCGTGCGGACGCGTTCACAGATCTGTGGCGCTTCCCGCTCCAGATCCTTCGCGTCGTAGACGGCTACATCCGCGCCGAACGCGGACATGAGCTCCAAGGCCGCGACGCCGGACTTTCCCAATCCGACGATCAATACCTTCTTATTTTTATATACGCGTTCATCTGCCATCTCTAAATCTCCGACCTGTAACTCTCATTTCTATACCCGCGTTTGCAACAGCATCACGACGACGGATGCCGCGCAGAGGACGAGCGTCACGCTGACAAATGTGATGACGACCCGCTTCTCCGGCCAGCCGGACAGCTCAAAATGATGATGCAACGGAGCCATTTTGAACACCCGCTTTCCGTTGCGCAGTTTATAGCTCGCCACCTGTATTATATCAGAAAGCGCCTCGGCGACAAAGACCAGGCCTATGATCGGCAAGAACAGTTCCATGCGCATGAGGATGGCCGCGGCCGCGATGCCACCGCCCAACGCGAGGGAACCCGTATCGCCCATAAATATCTTCGCCGGATGTCTGTTGTAGATGAGGAAGCCGATACACGCGCCGGCCAGCGACGCGAAAAACAGGGAATCGACAATGCCGTCCATGACAGAGGCCGCCGTCGATGTGCCCGTGATCAGATTTAGGCCGAGATTCAGCGCCAGCACCATGATGACCGGATAAAACAGCGACAGCACCGCCGTTACGCCGCCGGCCAAGCCGTCGAGCCCATCGGTGAGATTGACGCTGTTGACCATCGACACCACGATGAACACGATGTACGGAATCATCCAGAGGCCGATGTCCACGGTTTTCCACAGAAACGGAACGAGTATCGTCGTGCCCATCTCCGCGATATAGACATAATAGAGAGCCAAAATCAGTGCGACGAGAAATTGCAGTAATATCTTCTGCTTCGCGGTAAGCCCCAAATTTCTGCGTTTTACCACCTTCGTATAATCATCGAGAAAGCCGATCAGTCCGAATACGGCGGTGATCGCCAAAATGACCGCCATATTCGCGGAGAAGCGCACCATAGCCATGGCCACCGCGCCGCCGCAAGCGACGCCTGCGATGATAGCGATGCCGCCCATGGTGGGCGTACCCCCCTTGCGGTGATGGGAGTCCGGCACATCCTCGTGAATGGTCTGCGTAGTTTTGACTCTTTTCAAAAAAGGTATCAGCGCCCGCGTCGTGACGGCCGTAACGCACAGAGCGGTCACGAGCGGCACGAGGATATACAGTGTGACAATGAGTCCCGCATCAATCATATCGATTTTCTCCCATCAGAGCGTCCACGACATCCTCCATCCGCATGGAGCGGGAGCCCTTCATCAAATATACATCGCCGTTCTGCTTCTGTTTTATGAGAAACGCCGCAGCCGCGTCGTTATCCGCAAAATGCCTGTGCTTGTCCATCCCTGCTCCTGCGGCGATGCCCCTTGCTTTCTCGCCCACAGTGACCAAGAGATCTACGCCCGATGTCGCGACGAAGCGCCCCAAATCCTCGTGAAGGGAGGATGAACGATCGCCCAACTCGTTCATGCCCGCCAATACGGCGATCTTACGGTCGCCCGTCACGGCCATGAGATATTCTACGCCGCTCCGCATGGAATCGGGGCCTGCGTTGTAGGTATCGTCTATAATTTTGAACCCATCACACTCCAAGAGTTGTAATCTGTGCGCGGTGCGCTCAATCGTCCGCAGCGCCTCGGAAGCCTCGCCCATACCGATGCCCAATTCATGCAGAGCCGCCACCGCGAGACCGGCGTTCACACCGTTGTACAGCCCCGCCACCGGCAGGATAAAGCGTTGCGATTCCCGTCCGTGCGTTATGCGAAAGGATATCTCCGAATCCCCGGTGTATTGCGGGGTTTCTACGATGAAATCACAGGACTCGTCCGCGCCCACGGTCACGAGCCGGTAAGGACGATTCGGCATTTCCCGCACGCGTTTCAGATACGGATCGTCGCCGTTAACCACGAGGACATTGTCTTTCCCGAAAAAGGCCGTGATCTCCATCTTCGCGTTGAAGATGCCGTCGTCGGTATCGAAATGTTCCCGGTGTATCACGCCGATGTTGGAGATGATGGCGATATCGGGGCGACCGATCTCCGCCAGGCGTCTTATTTCACCGCTGTGATTCATGCCCATCTCAAGGATCAGCGTCTCCGTATCTTCCTCCATCTCGAATATCGTGCGCGGGACGCCGATGTGATTGTTGTAATTTTTCTCGGATCGGACGGTTCGGCGTGCGGCTCCGCAGACGAAAGCGAGCATGTCCTTGACGGATGTCTTGCCGACGCTCCCCGTCACGCCGACGGTCGTCGGGTCGATGAGGTTTCGATAATACGCCGCCAGATCCTGATAGGCGCGCAACGTATCGGACACCTCGATCACGGCGCCGCTGAAGTCCTGCGGCACGGCGGTGGTCTTCGATACTGCGAGCGCGCAGCAACCGTTTCCCGTCGCCTGTGAAAGAAAATCATGCGCGTCAAAGCGTTCGCCCTCTATCGCAAAAAACAGGTCGCCACCGGACACTGTTCTCGAATCGGTGGACACACCCGTATATGTATCGGTTTCCCGTCCCGCGAGCAGCTTTCCGCTCACGGCTTTTACCGTTTCTCCGATGGTCAATTTCTTCAACACTTTCCCCGTTTCTGTCCGTTTCGCTATTCACTGTAGAGATATACGGTGCCGCCTTTTTCGATGGAGCCGCCCTCCTTTGGGTATTGATCCGCCACCGCAAAATCCTCCGCGGCGCGGTCACCCTGCACAGAGTAATTCAGCTCAAGGGAGAGCAACAAACTCTCCGCCTCGCTCGCCGGTTTTCCGACCAACTGCGGTATGGTGACATTGGTACTCTGTTGATTGGCTTTTTCCTCGTCCGTATACTCGGGTTTGATATTCATATATCGCAGGATTTGCTCCGTGATCTCATGTACCGCGGGTCCTGCCGTGGTGCTGCCATACTCCCCGATCTTGGGCGTATCGACCACCACGAGCACCACGAACTTTGGATCGTCCACGGGCGCGATCGACACCATGGATCCGACGATATCCGTCGCCGAATATTGACCGTCGATCAACTTTTGCGCCGTTCCCGTCTTTGCTCCTATCCGGTAGCCCGGCACGTTCGCCACCTGTCCGCCTGCCTCCCTCGCCACATACTCCATGATCTCCTTCACCTCGTCCGAGGTCTGCTTTGATATGACCTGACGAACGATCTTCGTCGGAAATTCATGTACGATATTGCCGGCTTCATCGCTGAGCGCTTTCACGAGACGGGGTTGCAGGAGCTTGCCGTCATTCCCGATGGCGCAGATGGCATTGGCCATCTCGACGGGCGTAATGTTGAGCCCCATGCCGAAAGACATCGTAGCCAGACCGACAGGGCCGGAGATCTGCTTATTCTGAATGATCGGCGAGGCTTCCCCCGGGAAATCGACACCTGTCTTATCCGTCATGCCGAACAGCTCGAGATATTGATAAAACTTGTCATAGCCCATCTTTTGAATGATCTGTATCATCGCCGGATTGCAGGAATTTCCTACCGCCTCTCGCACGGTCTGATCTCCGTGGGATATCGGGTAACTCCAGCATTTGATCGATCGATCCTCCACCTGATAGACACTGCGGCATGTAACGTGAGAATCGGGGGTGACCGCACCCGTTTCAATCGCGGACGCGACGGTGAGCAACTTGAACACAGAACCCGGCTCGTACAGGTCGCTTACGACGGGATTCCGCCAGATGGAATTCAGATATTCCGTCTTCTGTTCGTCCGCCAATTGCGCAAAGGCGGCTTTCGCTTCGTCGCCCAACGGCGTGCCCGGATCGTTCGGGTCAAATTCGGGATAGGAAGCCATCGCAAGAATATCCCCGTTGTCCGGATCCATGACGATACATTCCACCTTCTGCGCCTCCGTCGTATCGTAGGCCTTCGCGATGCTCTCCTCCACATAGTATTGGATGGTTTCATCTATGGTGAGAACCACATTCAAACCGTCTTGCTGCGCGTAATTCACCTGCGCCCCTTCGTTCAGCGGATTACCGCGCCGATCGGTGCTCATAATGCGCCGGCCGGTGATGCCGCTCAGATATTTGTCATATTCCAATTCGATGCCGCTCTGACCCGCACCGTCCCGATTCACGCTTCCTAAGATGTGCGCGGCGAAAGCGCCCAACGGATACTGCCTTTTGGACGCGTCCTCGACCTCGATGATCGTCAGCCCCCTCTCCGTGATCCCCTTGCGAATCAAATCCATCTGATCCTTATTCACATCCTTCGCAATGCTGATCCGACTGCTATCCGCCTGCATCTTCTGTACGATTTCATCCCTGCTGATTCCGAGAGATTCGGAGAGGACATCCGCCGCCGCAGCCCGCTGTTCATCCCGAATCTTGGGATCAACGGGAGTGTCATTATAGGGCTTGAGCCTTACGAATACGCGGTAAGTGCCCGTGCTTACCGCCAACGTCTTCAAATTGCGATCTACGATCTCGCCGCGTTTCGCGGGAATGATCTCGTCCTTTGTCTGGGTTTCCATAGCCTTGCTCGCGTATATATCGGTATTCACGATCTGAATCCATCCGATTCTGAGCGTTAGAACGACAAAGAGAAGCACGATGATCGCAAACGCGAAAATCATCCTGCTTTGAATCGTATCGAGACCGACAATCCTCCGGGTTTTTCGCTTACGCGCCATATGCGTGTTCCTTTATCGTCTGCGCCATGTCTTCCGGGTGCAACTGCAATTCCTCGAGGTATTTCAGTTGCGAACCCGTCGGATAGATCATGCCATACTCCACAAGCGCCTTTTTTTCAATCGTTTCGATATTGCGCCCCTTCTCGATCGCCAAAGTCAAATTGTCGATTTCCTCCTGAAGCACGGCGGCCTTCGCGTTGATGCGATTGATCTCCCTCTGCACGGATGCCCCGTACGCTGCAAGAAATATGACACCGAGAAACATCGCCCCGAGAATGATCACGGCGACGACCATGCGAAACTTCTCGCTCGCCGTCATGTGGATCAGATGCGCAGAACGGAGGGCTACCGCATCCTGTCGCGGCGCTTCTTTACGCCTCGACGCGCCCGGTGTCCGCTTCGGTTCGGCTCGCTCCGCTTCGCGCGAGATCGCCGGTTCATCGCGATATGCGTATGCCGCTGTATTCGATTGTCTTGTTCTTGCCATATTACTCTTTCTATATCCTACTTTTACAGCTTCTCAATGAGCCGGAGCTTCGCGCTTCTGGCTCTGTGATTTTCCGTTCGTTCCGTCTCGCCCGCTCGCGTGGGCTTTCGGTTGACTCGCCTCGCGTCCGCCACCTTGCCGCAGACACAGGCGGGTAAATCCGGGGGACATTCGCAGGGGCTTTCCCTCCGTCGAAACACGTCCTTGACGATCCGATCTTCCAACGAGTGAAACGTGATGACCGCCAATCGCCCTCCGGAGGCCAACACATCCACAAAATCCTCGACGGCTTTCTCAAGACCGCTCAGTTCCCCGTTCACTTCGATGCGAATCGCCTGAAAGCTCCGCTTCGCGGGATGCGGTCCGTCCCTTCTCGCGGATGCCGGTATCGCAGCCTTGATGATCGCGGTCAGTTCACCCGTCGTGCGCACCTCGCCCGTCTCTCTGGCTCTGACGATGAATTCCGCAATGCGAGAGGCCCATCGTTCCTCGCCATATGTCCGAAGAATATGCGTCAGTTCCTCCTTGGTGTAGGTATTGACCACTTCCTTAGCGGTCAATGCTTCGGCGTCTTCCGCGTTCATGCGCATATCCAACGGCGCGTCCCGCATGTAGGAGAAACCCCTTTCGGGATTATCCAACTGATAGGATGAAACCCCGAGATCGATCACCGCTCCGTCAATGGCGCCGATGCCGTTTTCATTCAGTATTTTCTTTATATCACCGAAATTCCCGTGATGGAATATTCGTTCGCAAGCGTATCTTTTCAAACGTTCCTCGGCCGCCGCGATGGCTTCCCTGTCCCGGTCTATCCCTAGGAGCGACCCGCGCGGAGAAAGTCTCTCGCAGATCAGCGAAGCATGACCGCCGCCGCCCAACGTACCGTCCGCGTATGTCCCGTTCGGCCGGACATTCAGTCCCTCCATGATCTCAGCGGCCAAAACCGGCGCGTGTTCATATTCCATAACACCACCCTATCCGCCGTTCTCTACGGCTGGTTCGCGTTCGTGTGTATCCTGCCGAGAAGTTTCCTCGGATTCATCTCATCACTGCTCATCTTGCTGTCGTACGTCTCTTTGCTCCAGATTTCGATCCTGCTGCCGAAGCCCACATTAACCATCTCTTTTTGGATATCCGCATACGCCACATAATCCTGCGGAAGATTGATGCGCCCTTGCCGGTCGATATCGCACTCGGCGGAATTTCCGTAAAAAAACAGCTTCAGATCGTGCGCCGTTTCGTTCTCATCCGACTTGTTCTCGACATAGGCGTCTACATATTTGAGCCATTCCTCCTTCGTATAGAGATAAAGACACCGATCCAACCCCTTCATGAGCATACAGCTGTCGCCCAATTCATGGCGAAATTTAGCGGGAATGATACACCGCCCTTTCACGTCTATTGAATTGACATACTTGCCGAATAGCATTGAACTGTCCCTCACACGGCCACGAACCCAATTTATAATGGTTGTATCATCCACTTTACACCACTTTGCGCCATTCAGCAAGATTTTTTAATCATTTTTAGACATATTCAACCACCACAGACCCATTTTCACCATATACGGCAATATTACAAGGATGCTTCAACAAGATGTTGTGGAGAATGTATGTTCATGCACCAAATGTAAATGGAGGTTTCGGAGGGGGGGGGGATATCTTCAGATAGCGCACCGGCAGTTTTAATTGACAAGAGATTTTCATCTGAGATTTTTATTTGGGTCGTTGTTCCATAAAAAAATGCGATGTGATATGATGTATTCATGCGTAACCTTGAGGATTACATGGACAACTTCAATCATTGCCTGATGCGGGAGCCGCCGTTTTGCGAGGCGCGGTGTCCTTTTCATGTCGATGTGCCGGACTTTGCGGAGAAGATTCGGAAAGGGCTGTACCGGACGGCGTTTAAGACCTACCGAGACGCTGTGGGATTTCCGCGCGTCGTGGCGGAGATATGTCCCGCTCCGTGCGGAGAGGTCTGTCCGTTAGCCGAACGTGGGGAACCCATCGCGCTGAACGAGATGGAGCGCGAGGTGATCGCTCTGGCCGGCGACACGCGACCCAACAACTACAACATTCCGCAGAGGAATAGGAAAGTGGCTGTCGTCGGCGCGGGTCTCAGCGGGCTGGGTTGCGCGCTGCGCATGGCGGCGAAGAAGTATCATGTGGAGGTATTTGAGCGCACGGATCGGATCGGCGGCGGTATCGCGGCACGGGCTGACGCGGATCGTCTGTTGGCGGATATCGAAGAGCAGTTCCAATATGAAACGTACACGATACACTTCAACCGAGATGTGCGCGACCGGGCGGCATTGAACGCGATGGGATTTGACGCCGTCTATGTGGCGACGGGCAAGGGCGGCAAGGATTTTGGACTTCTCGAGGCCGTCAGCGAAAGCGGCGACCGCTACTGTCTGACGGACAAGGCGGAGCGCCGGAAACCTGCGGCCGACGACGCGCAAAATGTACTGTCCACGAGAGCCGGACTGGGCGCGGGAAGCTCCGAGGGCAGTGTCGGATGGTTTGCGGGCGGCGGGCTCATCGGCAATGCGGGGGTATACGGATTGGCCGATGGACTGCTCATGGGAAATGTGCTCGACAATTTCCTGAAAACGGGCAATCTGCTTTGGCCGAAGAATACGTTTGAAACGAAAATGTATTTGAACGCGTCGAGGCTGAAAGCGGCCGCGCCTCGGGGGGAAGCCGGCGAGAGATTCGCGGAGATCGAGCTAAAAAAGGAGGCGGAGCGGTGTCTTCTGTGCCGCTGCGATTCCTGCCGCATGTTCTGCGACCTGACGGAGTTTTTCAATAAATGGCCGCCGCGCATACGCGATGAGGTGTTTGCCACCACGCTGCCCGGCACAGCCGAGGTGAAAGCGACGCCGGCGAAACGGCTCATGAGCACCTGCAGTCAGTGCGGTATCTGCAAGGAGGTCTGCCCGGAGGAGATCGACATGGGCGGGCTGATCTTGGCGGGTCGGCAGAGCATGCACAGGCAGGATAAAGCGCCGTGGGTGTTCCACGATTTTTGGGTGCGCGATATGGAATTTGCCGATGGGGAGGCCGCACACCTCTGCAGAACGCCCGCAGATCGGCGCGATGGCATCGAAAACCGTGCGAAAAATGACACGCCCGCTTTCGCGTTCTTTCCCGGTTGTCAGATCGGTGCCGGCGACCCGGATTTGGTTCTCAGAACCTACGACGCACTGCTCTCATACGAGCCGACCACCGGTATACTCCTGCGCTGCTGCGGCGCGCCCGCCGAATGGTCCGGAAACGATGAGAAGCACCGGGCGGCCATAGAGTCCATCATGGAAGATTGGCGGCGTCTGGGCAAACCGACCCTGCTCGCGGCCTGCCCCACCTGCATAAAGAAGTTTCGCGAATATATGCCGGAAGTACCAGTCCTATCCGTATATGAAAAGATAGACGAGTGGAGCGACTCATCCCCGCAGCCTGAAACGGCGACGGGCGCGTGGGCGGTCTTCGACCCATGTTCCGCACGTCACAAGGGGCCTCTGAAGAACGCTGTACGCTCCTTGGCTCGAAAAGCCGGCGCCGAGCTTCATCCCCTGCCCGAACAGGATGAAATCGCGCGCTGCTGCGGTTTCGGCGGACAGCCGGCCATAGCAAATCCGGCCTACACGAAATTCGTGGCCGACCGGCGGATCGCGGAAAGCGAACTGCCCTATCTCACGTATTGCGTAAACTGCAGGGACGTATTCAACCGGGCGGGCAAGGAGGCCAAACACATACTCGAAGCGCTGTATCCGCCGCGGGACGCATCCGCGCGATACGAAAAGCTCCCAACCGTGACGGAGCGCAGAAACAACCGCGTTTACTTGAAACGCACCTTGCTGAAAACCTATTGGGGGGAGGATATGCAACTGAAAGAACCGACTTACGACTTTGAACTCGTCATCGGCGATGATCTGAAAGCGAGCATGGATGAGCAACGGATACTGGAAAGCGAGATATATGAGGTGGTGGACTTCCTTCTGCGAACCGGCCGAAAGGTCAGAAATGCGGAGACGGGTGTCCACAGCGGTTACAAGCAAGTTGGTCACATGACCTATTGGGTGGAATACCGCGAAGCGGAACGCCCGGATCGGTTGCTGCTGACCAACGTCTACGCGCACAGGATGACCATCGAAATGGAAAAACTCTGGCGTGGTGTCCGGACGGAGGATTATCTGCATAATGTGGAGGATGTCAATGACGAAGCATGAGCCGGACGGCGCAAAGGCCGCGCAGACGCTCATCTGCGAACTATGCGATGTGGAAATGGAACCGACTCCCGCGCATTTCAGCTATCTAAAACGCACATTCAAACACGTCGTACTGCGCTGTCCCAAATGCGGACAGGTCTACATATCGGAGGAATTGGCCAAGGGTCGCATGCGCGAAGTCGAAAATGTCCTCGAGGAAAAATAGCCGATTTATTTTGAAAAATTGGGTGCCTCACTGTCGGGGATACGCTTTCCCATCACGACGACTCTGCCATTTTCCCGCACGCTCTCGCAGGTGGACAACAGGATGATCTCATCGCCGTAGGACACATCCACGCCCGTATCGAAATATTCCCGTTGCTTCGCCTCGGAGATGAAGTATTCGAAATCCGCCTCGTCGGCAAAATCGGTATAATCGTAGTATCTGTATTCCGAGGCTTCCCCCGTATCCACGAGCGTCCGATACACGCAGAATATCTCGTAGCTGCGACGTTCCGTCAGCGTGTCGAAGCGAATATATCGATGCTCCTTATAAAAATCCGATTCGTCCAAGGACGGAAGTTTGCCGAACATTGAACCGTTCTTCATCCTATGCCCATAGATGATCGTCACATCGCTCGGCTTCTCGATATCGGTGATGGCGGACGCGAAGAACGTCCCCGCCTTGCTGTATTCCTTATCGAAATTCCGATGCAGATAATACTCCGGATCGCCGGGCGTCTGCATAACGGGATAGTCTATATCCATGCCATACACACGCAACCAACCGACAAAATCGCTGTTGCGCGCGTACAGTTCCCGGTATTTACCGACCATGTCCGCATACTCGTCCGCAGGTTCGCTCCCATCGCCTTCGGTGATCGTTCGAAGCTCATCAAAATCCGCCTCGGCCGCCCGCCCCTCCAGCAGATAGCTGATGAGCACATAGGCCGACAGAATGAATATGATGCCGCACACGATGATGCCAAGTGTCAATAAATGTTTCTTTATACCTGTGGACATAGCGTTGTCATCTCCTTTATATAACCCATATATAACCCCTGCAGAATATACTCTATTCAAACACAATTCGCGAAAATTGTCAATTTTAACGCGAGAGGTGCGATGGATTTGCGCGAGGGGAAATGGCGGATTATATCATAGACGCTTCGCATCTATGATATAATAAAAACCAATAAACAAGGGCGGCGATAAGACTGAACCGGAGTAAAACATGATACAAAAACCGCACATTCCCCCACTGATCAGCATAATCATTCCCGTCTACAACGCGGAGAAATATCTGCGAAAATGCGTCGAATCCGTGACAGGGCAGACCTACGAAAACCTCGAGGTCATACTCGTGGACGACGGCAGCGCGGACGGAAGCGGCTCGCTCTGTGATGCGCTCGCGCGGGAGGATGAGCGGATCGTCGTTATTCACAAGGAGAACGGCGGCGTGTCGAGCGCCCGCAATGCGGGATTGGAAGCGGCTCGGGGCGATTACATCACATTCCTCGACTGCGACGACTACATCGAAGGGGAAATGTATCAAACCCTGATGGAGCTTGCCGCCGAGCACGACGCCGACATCACGATCGGCACGATCTACGAGGAGCAAAGCGATGGTTCCGTAGTGAAGATCGACACGGGCGCGCAAACGCTGATGACGGGAGAGGAAGCCACGGCGGCCATCCTCGGCTGCGTTCCGCAGAGAACCAACCACAAAATGTTCGTTTGGTTTTTCGTGTGGAACAAGCTGTATCGGTCGTCGATCCTAAAGGATGTCAAATTCGATCCGGAGACCGACAGCGCGGAAGACGTTCCTTTCAATCTGAGGGCTTTCAGCCGCGCGGAAAAGGTACTATACATCGAAAGACCCTTTAATTTCTGGAGACACCGGGCAGTCAGCCTGTCCAACGCCCACTCCGTGAAAGCCCTGCGGGGCGGAGCGGCGACAAGCCTCATCATGAGCCGGTACGCATCCGCATTGCCGGACAGTTGCAAGCGTGACGCGATCACATCCTCTTTCAGAAATATCTACTGGTACTATACGGCCTGTATTCCGGAGATCCGCCGCGCCAAATCGAGCGGACATGACTTCGAAACCTATCGCGAAGCACAACGCCATATGCGAAAAGTGATGCAGGAGATGAAGCGGGAGAAAGCATATCCGTATCTTGCGCGGCGCTTCAAGCTCGCGGTATTCTTCATGCTCCATCTGCCGGGCATCTTTGATCCCGTATGGATGCTATACCGAAAAATAAAACGAAGGCTATCCTGATTTTACATGCGCGACTCTACGCGTCTCACTAACAGCTTCTTAATACAATTCGGCGTAAATATATAGACCGTCATGAGGAACAGACTGCGCTTCACGGCGGGGAACAGCACCTCCGGATAGCCTCCCAGACGCTCCGCCCAATGCGGGAAATTCCGCGAAAGGAAGGCGAGGGAATACTTGACGAATTTCCGCTGAAACAGCTTTTTGCCGTAGAGAAAGAGGGCGTTTGCGCGCCTGTCGTAATAGGCTGCGGACAGCCTGCACAGGTAGGGTTCCATCTCGCCGAATATGCCCTTTTCTTTGTAAAAATCGATGATCTCCTGAA
Source organism: Eubacteriales Family XIII. Incertae Sedis bacterium (assembly GCA_031274195.1). Taxonomy (GTDB): domain Bacteria; phylum Bacillota; class Clostridia; order Peptostreptococcales; family Anaerovoracaceae; genus JAISGB01. Next base: position 3,444 of record JAISQM010000028.1, on the reverse strand, counting down.
GGTTGTCGTAGATGTAATACCAGTGCTCCGAGATGCTGTTTGTGATGGAGCCTTCGCTGAACGCGTTGTAATAGTACAGGGGCGCGTCGACGAATGCGACGCGTTTCGCGTAGTACAGGTATTTCGCCAGGAAACAAAAATCCTCGCCATAGATGTGTCCTTCGGGAAACAGCAGGTTCTGCGCCCTGATGATGTCGCCGTCGAACAGTTTATCCCAGATGAAGACGGAGATGTCGGCGAGCAATCGCCCCAGATCGTCCGAACCGCGTAATTGCAACGCCGGCACGTCGGTGAGCGCCGCGGCAAACGGCTTTTCAACGGTGCGCCCGGACATGAGACTGTATCTCCTGCATGTCGCGAGGGCAAAATCCTCCCCCGTTATTGCGGCATGGAGCCTCTCGTACATATCCGGAGCGATGTAATCGTCGCTGTCGACAAAACCGATGTAGCGCCCACGCGCAACGCGCAAGGCCGTATTCCGCGCACAGGAAACACCCTCGTTCGGCTTGTGGATCGCGACGACGCGGCCGGGGTGGGCAGCGGCGTAGGCATCGATGATGGCGGGGCTGCCGTCCGTGCTGCCGTCGTCAACGAAGACGACCTCCAGTTCGCGCAACGTCTGCGCGAGAATGCTATCCGCACAGCGTTTCAGATCACGCTCGGCGTTGTACACGGGCACGATGACGCTGACCCTAGGCGGCACGCCGCCGACCGCAGGCTCAGTCATGACCGCACACATCCCGCAGTATATCCGCGAGTTCCATATGATCTTGCAGGGTCAAATTGCCCAGATGCCCCACGCGCAAGACTTTATCCGCCAACTGCCCGCCGTTCGGATTCAGATAGATCCCGTGCCGTTCGATGAGCGCCCGGTACATCTCCTTCGCGTTTCCGGCTTCAAAGATCAACGGTGTCACCGCGTTTGACAGCTTGTAACTCGGAATTTTAATGGGGGGACGGCAAAGACGCTCCCTGAAAGCCGTCGCCATCCGCGCGGTATTACGGATGCAGACATCCACACCGATTTCGTCGATGGCGGCCAGACGTTCCCTCATCGCAATTACGACACCCACCGCCGGCGTAAACGGCGTCTGCCCGCGTTTCGCGTTGACGGCATAGTCGTTGAAATCAAAATACATGCAGTTCGCCCTGATCGCTCGCACCTTGCGCTCGAAGATGCGTTCGCTCAGCACGACGATGGAAAGACCCGGCGCGAGCGCTAACCCCTTCTGGGAACTGACGATCAACACATCGATTCCGTGACGGATCATATCCGTTTCATCCGCGAGGAAAGAGCCGATGGCATCCGCGACGAGATACAGATCGTTCCGCTTGCAGAAATCGGCGATGGCATCCATGTCGTAGAGTTGACCCGTTGACGTTTCATGGATATTGACGAGCAGACCCGTAAATCCCGCGTCGTCGTAGGGCAGTAGCATGTCCGCCGTCAGCGCGGTGCCGAACGGCAGGACGACGGACTCGAAGGGTATGTGATGATAGGCACAGATCTCCGCAAACCTGTGGCCGAACGTGCCGCCGTCTATGACCAACAGCTTATCGTTTTCATCGAAGCAATTGACGACAGCGGCCTCCATCGCGGCCGTACCCGAGGCCGTCAGTAAAAGCACCTCGCTGCCGGCCGGCGCGGTCGCAAACCGCCGCAACAGATCGCTGCTCTCCAGCACGACCTCCGAGAACGCATCCGTCCTGAAATACGGCAACGGACGCCCCGCCAACTTTAACGTATCAGGATACATCTCCACCGGCCCTAAGGTAAACAGTTTCATCTACAGCAGTCCGCCCCTTTCGAGTATTTCAACGAGTTTCAGCGATTCGTCCCTTGTGATGCCGCCGGAGGCCGCCCCGTGATCGCTTTCGACCGTAAGCAGCATGTCATGCAACAGATACCGAAATCCGGGGCCCTCGGTGTTGAAGCTGTACCGTTTCGTGGCTTCTTCTCCCACGATATCCATCCGAAAATAGGCCATATTCCACCACTTCCCGGGAACCTCAATGCGCCCCCGCGTACCGAGTATCGTCATACCGTCCCGCAGCCATTCGGACGCGCTGATCTCCGCAGAGGCGTACGCACCGGGATATTCGACGGTGACGCGATCGTAGGCGGCGCCCGTGCTGAAATGCCGCACACTTTCCGCGTTTGTACCCAAAATTTTCGCGAAAGCGAAGATGGGGACAATCGCGGCATCCGCCGCGTCTCCGTCCATCGGCATGGAACACGTGACGCTTAAGACATCGCCTATCGTACCGCCGTGGAGCAGCCAGAGCAACTGCCGGAAGGTACGCAGGAAAGCAAGCGGCAAACGTCCGTACAGGGCGACGTCATTTTGCGCCGCGAGGGCATACAGCCTATCCAATTCCGCCCTGTTCGCCGCGGGGAAATCCATGATTACGTGCTTTTTACGCTCTAACGCCCGCCGCGCGAGATCATATCGCGATGCGCGAGCCGTATGGACATACACGATGTCGGACACCTCAAACAGCAGTTCAGGAGACGCGAACACCTCGCCGATATCGTACTTCGCGCGAAACTCCGCCGCCATATCGCCGTCCGCGGCGTATACGCCCGAAACCTCCAAGCCGCTCACAAACCGAGATTCCGCCACGATGTCGCGATCCGTTTCCCCGTCGGTAATGATGCCGATCTTGTAGATTCCGCCGCTTTGCTCCCGCAATTTCGTGCTGGAGATATCCTTCGTCCGCTCCAAGTAAACGACATCGCAGTATTTTTTCAGATAATCGAACTTCCCGATCCAATCCGAACCCACCGCCAACACATCGACACCGTACTTGGTGATGTCGCTGATCTTCTGTCCGAGGTATTCCTCCACGATGATCTCATCCGCCAAGCCGGTCTTTCGCACGTTTTCGATGCGGGTGGGCAAGCTGTCATGCACATTCAGCTTCCCCCGCTCCATATCGTAGTTTTCCCCCGTGACGGCCACGATCAGATAATCACCGAGAGCCTTCGCCCGCTCGATGATGCTCCGGTGTCCCCTGTGAAAGAGGTCGAATGTGCCGTATGTTATAATCTTCTTCATAGCCTTACCAATCCTTATGGAACTATTATAGCATATCTATGACGAAAGCCGCGAGCTTCTCCGTGTTGCCCTCGTCGGGACATTCGAGGTATTTGTCCCGGAACGCGCGGAGCGCGCCGAGATCGTATGTCCCCTCTGCAATGCAGGCAGCCAACGATGCGGCATCCTCAAACACGTAGGAGCCGATCGCCTCAGCCTTCAGATCGACATTCAGACCCCGCTCCGCCGTGTATGCCGCGAGATCATACAGATAGAAATAGGTCGGCTTCTTCGCGATAGCGGCCTCAACGGCCAGACCCGAATAATCCGTGATCACAACATCGCAGGCGGAAAACCAGTCGATGGTATCATACGCCCGATCGACGATCAGCCGCTCCGCATACGG
>JAISQM010000020.1 GCA_031274195.1 Eubacteriales Family XIII. Incertae Sedis bacterium | reverse complement strand
AGCAGACGCTCGACAGCTTCATCAACGGCGCGCTGCCGGTACCTTCGGACAGGCAGTTTTACGATCTGTACAACTCCCTGCTCGAGGGCAATCACGACAGAGCCGACAAGTATTTTCTGCTGCACGATTTCGATTCCTACGACCGCACCTATGCCGAGATGATGCGCGCCTACGGGGATCGGGAGCGATGGTGCCGCATGGCCGCCGCAAACACCGCCAACGCAGGCGTGTTCTTCGCGGATCGGACGATCCTCGAATACAACGACAAGGTGTGGGGTCTGGATGAACTGAAGGATGCGGGATTTGGGGGAGAGCAACTGTGATGAATGAAATCTTTGTCGCGGGTACGGTCGTGCGGGACAGCACCATCGTACATGAGAGCGCGAAGGAACGATATCGCAGTCCCTTGGGTGCGGTGGCTGCGGGCGCCGATGTCACCATCGGCCTGTCCGTGCATGAGTTGCACTTCGACCGAGCCTATCTGGCTGTTTTCTACGACGGACAGGCGACGGAATACGCGCTGACGGCGGACGACGATCTGCTTCGCGCCACGTTTACGGTTCCCGACAGGCCGTGCGTGCTCTGGTACTGGTTCATCGTGCGCCTGTTGGACGGCAACACCGTATATTACGGAGCGGAAGTGGGCAACAACAGCGGCATCGGCAAGGTGTTTCCGGGCGCGCCGCCGGCTTTTCAGATCACGGTATTCGACCGGGATTTCACCACACCGGACTGGGTGAAGTCGTCCGTCATGTATCAGATTTTCCCTGATCGGTTTAATCGCGGAGCGGCGGAAACGGCGCAAGAGGGCTTGGCCTACCATCACGGCAAGGGTCGCACGGACATGTGGCTTCACGAAAACTGGGACGAGCAACCGGCCTATCTGCCGGCGGAGGGGCGGCAGTACTACGAGCCTCTCGATTTCTTCGGCGGCGACCTTCGGGGCATTATCCGCGAACTGCCGCGTCTGAAGGACTTGGGCATATCCCTCCTATACCTCAATCCCATCTTTGAGGCGGCCTCAAACCACAGGTACAATACGGCGGACTATCTGAAGATAGACCCGATCCTCGGAACGGAACAGGATTTTGACGAATTGGTTCGGGAAGCGGAAAAACTCGGTATGCGCGTCATTCTCGACGGGGTGTTTTCCCACACGGGGGACGACAGCGTCTACTTCAACCGATATGGCAGATACGACGGCGTGGGTGCTTATCAGAGCAAGGAGTCGCCCTATTACCGGTGGTACAGATTCAGCGAGTTCCCGGATAGATACGACTCGTGGTGGGGTTTCGATACGCTGCCGGAGGTGGACGAGGGCTGCCGCGACTGGATCGACTTCATCATAGAGAATGAGGACAGCGTGTTCAATACGTGGCTCGGCAGAGGCGCGGCGGGCTTCCGCCTCGATGTGGCCGACGAGTTGCCCGATGATACGATCGAGAAGATGCGCGCCGCGATGAAGAAAAAGGACGGCGACAGCTTTTTGCTCGGCGAGGTTTGGGAAGACGCGACGACGAAACAGAGCTACAATGTAGGTCGGCGTTACGCCTTGGGGCGCGGCCTTGACAGCGTGATGAACTATCCCTTTGCGGATCACACGGTCGCCTTTCTGCTTGGGCGTATGAACGCCTTCGACTATCGGCGTTTCCTCGTGAGTCAGAATCAGAATTACCCGAAGGAGATGTATTTCGCGCTCATGAATCTGCTCTCCTCTCACGATGTGGCGCGCATCAGGACGGTGCTGGCGACAGGGGTGAACGCGCGGGAGATTTCCCGAGAGGATCAGGCGCATTTTGCCGCGTCGGAGGAACAGGACAGAAGGGGCGCGGCGCTTCAGCGGATCGCGGCCGCCATCCAGTTCTCCCTGCCGGGCGTCCCCGCCGTGTATTACGGCGACGAGGTGGGCATGACCGGCCTGCTCGATCCCTTCAACCGGCAGCCCTACACGTGCAGAGACGAGAAGATGCTCGATCACTACCGGGAATTGGGGCGTATCCGGAATGAGAATCCCGTCCTGCAGACGGGCAGCGCGATCTTCTATTCGACGAACGGCAATGTGCTCGGTATCCTGCGATTCAACCTCGGCGGAGCGGACGCCTTTGGCCGTCCCGCCACTGATCGAGCGATCTTTATGGCTTGCAATCCGTCCGAACAAGCGCACAGGATCGTAATCGATCTGCGCGCCGAAAAGGAATGTCTGACGCGCGAATATATGGATATCTTCCGTTCCTTGGAATGGCGGAAGGCCGTCGGGCTGACAAACGATGAGACGATTGAGATCAAGGGCGGACTGCTCGACATCGCATTGCCGCCGCTGCGAGCAAACATCTATGAGTTGATATGGCACCGGGACGGTGAGGCATGAGGAGCGCGGGCATATTATTGCCCATATTCTGTCTGCCGTCGTCCTACGGCATAGGTTCGCTCGGCCGGGAGGCCTTTGCGTTCATCGACTTTCTCGCGGCGGCGGGGCAGAGTCTGTGGCAGATCCTGCCCATCGGGCCGACAGGCGCCTATGACAGTCCGTATCAGAGCTTGTCTGCCTTTGCGGGAAATCCGTATTTTATCGATCTGGATCTATTGAAAGACGAGGGACTTTTGAGCGCGCGGGAGTTGAAACAGGCTTGGAGCAAAAATCCGTCGCTCGTGGATTACGAGGGTCAACAAACATATCGCATACCGTTGCTTCTGAAGGCGGCGGAACGGTTTGACGCCGCGAAAAATGACGATTACGCGACCTTTTGCGACGCAAACGCCGGGTGGTTGGACGACTTCGCCGGGTTTATGCACGGCCGAAATCCGGCGGCCTCTGTCGAACTCTGGCGGCGTATGCAGTTTTTCTTCTTCCGGCAGTGGAAGTCGATGAAGCGCTACGCAAATGCGAAAGGGATCGGCATTATCGGAGATCTGCCCTATTATGTGGCGGAGGAATCCGGCGACTACGAGGCGCATCCGGAGCTGTTTAAGATCGCGCGCACCGGGGCGAGGAAAGGACGGCCGGCGACGTTGGCGGGGGTACCGCCTGATAAATTTTCATCGGAGGGCCAGGTGTGGAACAATCCCGTGTATGTGTGGGAAGCACACCGGAAGGAACGTTACCGGTGGTGGATCGACCGGCTCAGGCAGGCCGACGAGCTGTACGATGCCTGCAGGATCGACCATTTTCGGGGGTTTTCGGAGTACTACGCGATTCCGGCGGGACGACCGGCTTCGGCGGGTCGGTGGATGCGCGGACCGTCGCACGACTTCGTCGACGCCGTGCGGAAAGCGGCGCCCGGACTGAATATCATCGCGGAGGATCTGGGGCTTCTGACGGAGGATGTGCATGAACTTCGGCGCTACAGCGGCTATCCGGGGATGCGGGTGTTGCAGTTTGCGTTCACGCCCGGCGAGAACAGTATCTACCTTCCGCATAATCATATCGAGCACTGCGTCGTCTACACCGGAACGCATGATAACAACACTTTGAAAGGTTGGCTTCATGAATCGGGTAAAAGTGTGGTAGAATATGTGTATCGATATTTTGGACTTCCCGGGGTCGGTAAGCCGGCGGACGCTGTCATTCGGGCGGCGGCAGCCAGCGTAGCCGAGACCGCCGTGATCCCCATGCAGGATTGGTTGGGTCTGGGGGCGGAAGCCCGAATCAATGCGCCGTCCACCGTAGGGGGAAACAACTGGCGTTGGCGTCTGCGCGAGGGACAGCTCACAACGCGGTTGGCGGCCGAGATACTTGAAATAACGGATATGTATGGCAGAGCGCCTGAGGTGTTGCCGCGCATGTGAAATGGCGGCGTTCAATATGGAATGTGGTAGGAGTAACGATGAAAAAGTTTTTTGAAACGGCTTTGAAACTTGCGGCTTTGAAAATTATAGCCCTTTTGATCATATGGGCGGTTTTATTGCGGGTGCTCAGGCTTACGTCGACGACCGTCTTCGCGAAGAATCCCGCGTTGGCGGAGATCTGGTGGCAAGCCCTTTCGTTCCTTTCGCTCTTGGTCGTTTCGACTCTGTTTACGCGGGGAATCGAACGAGGAAAACTACGGATAAATCTGTCGGCAAACCTGCCAAGAGACCTCGCCTTGGGCATCTTGGTGGGTTGCCTGTGGATCGGGGGCACGGTGGGACTTCTCGCCATTACGGATAGCATATCGTTTGGCGAAAGGCAGTTGGTCTCGCAGATCGTCCTCTGGATCATCGCTGTCCTGATCAATGCGATCATGCAGGAGTATCTCATTCACGGCTATATGTTTGCGCTTTTGGGAAGCAAATGCGGCAATCTCGTCGCCGTTTCCGTGACCGCCGTCCTATTCGCCGCGCTGAATGTGCGCGCGTTGGAAAACGGAACGATATCCATCCTCTTTACCTTTGCGGCCAGCACTCTGCTCGCCCTTTTGCGGATTCACACGAGAGGACTGCTCGCTCCGATCATCACGCATTTCATCTGGAATTTCGTCGGAGGCCTTGTGATCGGCGGCGTATTTTTGGGCGAAAACTATCCGACGGTGTGGCCGGAAACGCTGTCGGGCGTAGATATCATCTCCGGCGGCAATCTCAAATTCGAAGGAAGCGGTCTGGCACTGCTGGTCACCATCGTTTTGATCGACCTCATGGTGATCCTGATCGGCGACGACCGCGAAAAGCGGAAGGCGGAGCTTCCTATCAAGACGGTTCCCGAGGTGGAAGAATTGGAGGCGATCGCCGCAGCGCCCCCGACATCATCATCTTAGACGACCCTACCGGCGCGCATTAAGATCGCAATCGACTTCCATAACTTTGCGTTTTCGAAAGTTGTGGAAGTCCGGTTCCATAACTTCGCGTTTTCGAAAATTATGGAAATCAACCTCCATAACTTCGCGTTTTCGAAAGTTATGGAAGTCCAGTTCCATAACATTGCAATAACGGTCTGATTGTGATATGATTATTCCATGGAAATCGTAAGGAAAAAATTTCTTTCAAGATTGCGTTTGTTAAGGGAACAGGACTTGATTAAAGTCGTTGTCGGTGTTCGGCGCGCCGGAAAATCAACCTTGCTTCGACAATTCCAAAAGGAGTTGCTTGCAGATGGCGTTAACGCAAATCAGATAACCGACTACAATTTTGAAGACCCCGCGCATAGAAATATTCGCTCATGGACAGAATTGTATGATGAAATAGACGCCAAACTCGTTCCCGACAAAATGAACTACGTGTTTCTCGACGAGATTCAGCTTGTGCCTGATTTTCAAAGAGCGGTTGACGGACTGCATATCAAATCCAATGTCGATCTGTACATCACCGGTTCCAATGCGTATTTGCTATCCGGAGAATTGGCGACACTGCTGAGCGGCCGGTATATCAAAATTGATGTGTTTCCATTTTCATTTTTTGAATATGTTCAGGCCTTTCCGGATGAGAACCCGAGAGACCTCTATCATAATTATTCGCTGTTTGGCGGATTCCCGCAGGTTGCGCGACTCGTGCAGTCCGCACGTTCGGAAATCAGCGATTATTTGCGAGGGGTATACGATACGATCGTCGTTAAAGATATAGCGCTCAGGCGTAACTTTTCCGATCTTTCAAAATTTCATAGCGTAGCGGAGTTCGTCCTGTCAAACATCGGCAATATCACGACACCCAAGAAAATTGCGGATACCATGACGTCAATAGGCAGAAATATCTCCAACCACACGGTTGAATCATTTATAGAGGCGCTTACCGACAGCTATGTGATTTTTCCGGCAAAGAGATTCGACATTCAAGGAAAGAAACTTCTGCAAACCCGTGAGAAATTTTACTGCGTTGATGCGGGGTTGCGAAACATCGTTACAAACAGCATGGAGGGTGCGGACGAAGGGTTTATTCTTGAGAATATCATATACATAGAGTTGCTGAAAAGATATGATAATGTCTGGATTGGCAAGGTCGGGGAGTTCGAGGTGGATTTTGTTGCGCAAAATATCGGCGGGGAATTTGAGTTCTATCAAGTTGCGGCGCATGTCAGCGAACAACAGACGTTGGACAGGGAAATCCGCGCATTGAATAAAATCAAGCACCACGGAGACAAGCACTTGATTACCTTAGACCCCTCGCATTCAATCATTGATGGCATAAGAAGACATTATGCCGTCGATTGGCTCCTGAATCAGTGAGAGTAGAGACACGCGCAAAAGGCATTTGCGTCTATATCATTCAATGCAGCGACGGGACACTGTACACGGGTTGGACGACCGACCTGCGCGAACGGCTCAAGGCACACAACGCCGGCTCGGGCGCAAAATACACAAGAGGCCGAACGCCCGTAACGCTCCTGTATGCGGAACCGGCGGAAACCCGCGGCAAAGCCCTGCAACGCGAATGTCAGATCAAGAAGATGACGAGGAAACAGAAGCTTGGACTGGCGGCGTGGGACTCCCGACAGAATCAAACAGAGTAGCTCATTTACAATGTGAATAATGAAATGGACTTTTGAGAAGCGCCATTTCGCAGTTGTGATGGTGGAGATGGTGGGAGTCGAACCCACGTCCGAAAGCGTTTCTGCAGGGACTTTCTCCGAGCGCAGCCGGTGCTGTTTTATTCGCTTCACCTGTGCTTCACGCGGCAAGTCACAGATTCGGCTATCCCGTTGTTCCCCTGTGCTACCGGGAGCTCACACAGAGTTTTCCTGTATTCTTACGCCGGATCACTGACCTACAGGTGAATCAGAGCCGACGACGCGGGCAGCTTTATGCTGCGAGTGCGTAATTTGTCTTAGTTTTTCCGTTTGTGTTTAACGTGCCGTTTTTAACGTAGACCCGGCAAACTACGGCTCGCTTATCCCGCTTCCACACCCCCGTCGAAACCTTTACATCCCCGCAAAGGCTCTCCGATATGGTCGCTTCTTATATAGAGTATACCACAAAATGGTGTTTTTGATGAAAAAATTTTCAAGCGGACAGCCTACCAATTTCGCGGAATGGCAAAAAAGATGTTGCATTCTCCCCGTCATTGTGGTTATAATGAGTGTGTTAAAAATCAGTGTACCTTTGTTGTGTCAAAATATTGTTACCCTATAGATTGATAAATATCCGATAAATGTATAGAAAGGTGAGATTTCGATGTGACTCGGAATCCGGGTAAGGTAAGGATGGAAGAAACAATACTCAGATCGAAAAAGGTTTCCGAACTACGGGAAATCGCGAAGGCTTTCGGCGTCGAAGGCGTTGAGAAGATGAAGAAGCGTGAGATTTTAGAGCTTCTGATCAATGGATCGGGGGAGGATGGAAGCTCACCGCCGATCGCGAAAATGGCAGCACCCATCACAGATACACCGGCAAAGCCTCCAAAATCCACACTGCCGGTTCCACCGCCGGAAGCGGAAGAAGATAAGGCGGAAGATAAGACGGAATGCAAAGCGAATGAGAAAGAAGTGTCCGGCGAAACGCCCGCTCTGTTCTCAGACGACGATGAACGATACAAAAACAGATACGAGGTCGAAGGCATCTTAGAACTGGCGGACAGCGGTTTTGGTTTTCTGAGATTCGACAACTATCTTTCCAGCAACGACGATGTCTACGTCGCACCCGCACAGATCAGAAGATTCAACCTAAAGACGGGCGACAAGATCAAGGGCGTCGCGAGGAGGCCGAACGAGGGCGAAAAGTTTGGAGCTCTTCTCTATGTATTTAATGTAAACGGCGAGGAGCTGAAGCTTGCCATTCATCGGCCTAGGTTCGAAAGCCTGACGCCCATCTTCCCGAATGAACGGATCAATCTGGAGGATAATGCACGAAACCTTTCCATGCGGCTCATCAATGTCGTCGCACCCATCGGAAAGGGTCAGAGAGGACTCATCGTAGCTCCGCCCAAGGCGGGTAAGACGATTCTGCTGAAGGCCATCGCGAATACCATCGAACGGACACATCCCGAATGTGAGATGATCGTGTTGCTCGTGGACGAGCGACCGGAGGAAGTCACCGATATGCAGCGCTCCATCAAGGGCGAGGTGATCTATTCCACTTTCGATGAGTTGCCGCAAAATCATGTAAAGGTGGCGGAGATGGTTCTCGCGCGGGCGCAGAGACTCGTGGAGTACGGCAAGGACGTGGTCATTCTCTTGGACAGCATCACGCGATTGGCGCGGGCGTACAACTTAGTGGTTCCCGCGTCCGGCAGAACGCTGTCCGGCGGTCTCGATCCCGGCGCCCTGCACAAGCCCAAGCGGTTTTTCGGCGCGGCGCGAAATATGGAGGAAGGCGGCAGCATCACCATTCTGGCGACAGCTCTCGTGGAAACGGGCAGTCGTATGGACGACGTCATATTTGAAGAATTCAAAGGTACGGGCAATATGGAGCTTCATCTGGACCGGAAGCTCTCGGAAAAACGGATATTCCCGGCGATCAATCTGAACAAATCCGGTACCAGACGGGAAGACCTGCTCATGGATACCGAGGAACTGGAAGCCATTTGGCTCATGCGTCGGGCGATGTCAAATCTCGGTACGCAAGAGGTCACGGAGATGATCATCGATCATCTGGCGCATACGAGAACCAACGCCGATTTCATACAGATTATCCGAAAGATATTTGAAAACGAAAGAGGATAGATGGACTTTAAGAAGATATTTATCAAGGACGCCTGCCCGACCAAGATAGGCGGGCAAGCTGTCATGGAAGGAATTATGATGAAGGGGGAGGATCGCACCGCGGTGGTGGTGCGTCGTCCCGACGAGTCATTGTATATCAAGACGGAGATGCTGAAAAAGCGGGGCAAGCTGTACAAAGTCCCCATCGTCAGAGGTATCCTGATCTTCGTCGATTCGTTGGTTACGGGCGTAAAAACCCTCATGCTTTCCGCGGAACTTTTGGGCGAATTTGAGGAAGATGGGGACGAAGCCGGCGAAAGCGGCCGATTTACGCTGTGGCTCGAAAAGCGTTTCGGCGAAAAAGCGCCGATGACTTTCGCACTCGTCATGTCGGTGGTTCTCGCCATCGCCTTTACCGTGGGAATATTCATCATCGCGCCGACATGGGTCGTGAGCATTTTCGGTAGGTGGGTAGACAGCGATATCGCGCTGAATCTCATAGAAGGCGTATTTCGCATCCTGCTATTCGTTCTGTACATCTGTCTCATCTCCAAAATGAAGGATATTCAGACGGTATTTCAATTTCACGGCGCGGAGCACACATGTATTCACTGTTTTGAAAGCGGCCTCGAGCTGACGCCGGCAAACTGTCAGCGATTTGAGACGCTTCATCCTCGATGCGGCACCAGTTTTCTGATGTTCGTCATGGTCATCGCCCTGCTGCTCTTTTCGCTCTTAGGCTGGCCGAATCTGCTGATTCGCGTCGCGTCGCGGCTGATCCTCATTCCCGTCATCGCCGGACTGTCTTTCGAACTGCTCCGATGGGCCGGCAACAGCATGTCGCCCGTGGTAAAGATACTCAGCGTCCCAGGCTTGCTGTTGCAAAAACTGACCACGCGCAGGCCGAACGACAAGCAGCTTGAGGTGGCCATTGCGGCCGTGAAGGCGGTGCTCGTTCCCGAGGAAACGCCGGAATACGAAGGTCCCTGCGATCTGAACGGCGCGTTGCTTCCGCCGGACATTCCGGAGGCGACAAACGACGACCCGGAAAACGCGCCCGCTCACGAAGAAAACCGGGAGGACGGCCATGGGTCTGCAAATTAAGGAAATACTCACGGTAGCGGAAAAAATTTTGCAGGACTCAGGCGACGAGGATTGCAAGCGGGACGCGGAGATACTCCTATGCCACGAGATGTGTTACGACGCGAAAAAGATATTCATGAATTGGTCGAAGGAGATCGACGACAGCTATTGCGAGGGATTTTTTGATCTCGTGCAGAAGCGGGCGGCCGGTACGCCTACCCAATATCTCACAAAGGAGCAGTCGTTTATGGATCGCGTGTTTTTCGTCGATGAGCGCGTGCTCATCCCGCGCATGGACACGGAAACGTTGGCTGAAGCGGTTTCGAATTATCTCAAAGCGCACAAATCCGCCCGACGCGTGTTGGACCTCTGCACCGGCAGCGGCGTCATCGCCATCACGTTGGCCAAAGAGCATCCTTCCCTGAAAATCATCGCCTCCGACGTGGACGCGGCGGCATTGAATGTCGCGGAATTCAACGCGTCAAAGTTGGGCGCGTCGAAACAGATCAAATTCGTAAAAAGCGATGTCTACGCCTCGTTCAAAACGGGATTCGGCGGCACGACTTTCGATGTGATCGTGTCAAATCCTCCTTATATCCGAACCGATGTGCTCATGACGCTGCAACGCGAAATCATCGAACACGAACCGCTCCACGCCCTGAACGGCGGAGCGGACGGATTGGATTTTTACAGGAAGATCGTAGGCGGAGCCGCAAGCCGCCTGCGAAAAAACGGCGCGCTGTTTCTCGAGATCGGTTACGATCAGGCGGACCGGGTGAAGTCTCTCATAGACGAGACGGGCGCATTCGGAGCTATCGAGGTGCACAAGGATCTATCGGGTCATGACAGGGTGCTTTCCTGTACATTAAATTAAGGTAACGATTGAAGTTTTTATTGAATTTTTAGTCGTTACCTTACTTTCCTGAGATATTGATGATCGGTTTGCTATAGAAATGATTGTCCGAATCGCCCGGCAATTCCAACGGATACTCTCCGCTGAAACAAGCGGTACACGCGGGACATCCGGCTTCCACCAATATGCTCGATAGGGTCTCGTGGGAGAGATAGGCCAAAGAATTGGCGCCCAGCTTTTCGGCGACGGCTTTCTCTGATCTGCCCACGGCGATGAGCTTGTCCCTGTCGGGTACATCGGTGCCGAAATAGCAGGGATAGCGGAACGGCGGTGCCGATACGCGAAGGTGTACCTCGGTGGCACCCGCGTTTCGCAGCGCGGAAACGATACGTGCGGATGTCGTACCCCGCACGATGCTGTCGTCGATGAGGACGACCCGCTTGCCCGCCACATTCGCGGCCAACGGATTGAGCTTGAGTCGCACATCCCGTTCCCGTTGTCCCTGAGACGGCTGAATGAAGGTCCTGCCGATATACCGGTTCTTGATGAGTCCCGAGACATTCGGAAGTCCCGACTGCTCGGCGTAGCCCGCGGCGGCGGAAAGCCCCGAGTCGGGTACTGCCACGACGATGTCCGCGTCTGCGGCGTGTTCTCTCGCCAAGGCGCGCCCCATTCTTCGTCTCGCCAATTCCACGCTGGCGCCGTTTATGACACTGTCGGGCCTCGAAAAATAGATGAATTCAAAGCTGCAGAAAGACGGTTTCTTTTCCAATCCGGAATCGATCGACGTGAGCATACCGTCCTCGATAAGGACGATCTCGCCCGGCTCCACATCACGGATGAATTCGCCGCCCACCGCGTCTATGGCGCAGGTCTCCGAGGCGAAGATGTAGTTGCCCCGCAGCTTGCCGATGCACAGCGGCCGAAATCCGTTGGGATCGCGGGCGGCCAACATCTTGCGGGGACTCATCGCGAGCAACGAATAGGCGCCCTTGATGCGGTGCATGGTTCTTTTCAACGCCTCCTGTATCGATGGAGAATTCAGCCGTTCCTGCACGATGAGGTAGGCTATGATCTCGCTGTCTCCCGTGGAATGAAAGATGCCGCCCTGCATCTCTATCTCGTGACGAAGCCTCCCGGCGTTGACCAGATTACCGTTGTGGGCGATGGCCAGATTGCCCTTGATATGGCTCACCGCGATGGGCTGCGCGTTCTCCACGTTGCTGTCGCCCGTGGTGGAATATCGCACATGACCGATGGCGGAATTGCCCGGCATCGCACGGAGGGTTTCCTCGTCGAACACATCCATCAAAAGCCCCAGGTCTTTACGGCAGGAGATCACACCCAAATCGTTGACCGCTATGCCGCAGGACTCCTGCCCTCGGTGTTGGAGGGAAAAAAGCCCGAGGAACGTATCCAGCGCGGGACTGATGTCACTGCCCGGCAGGGACGCAATGCCGAAGACACCGCATTCCTCGTGGATCCGATCATCCGTCCATGTATCGTTCATCTGCTCACTTCTCATATTTTTTCTCCAAAGATTTTTGCGTAAACATCCGGAACAGCGGATGAGAACGGTTCGGCCTGCTTTTGAATTCGGGATGATACTGTACGCCGATGAAGAAGTCGTTCGCGGGTATTTCCACGGATTCCACCAGCCGTTTGTCGGGCGACTGCCCCACGATCTTCATGCCCAACGCTTCGAATTTTTCACGATAAGCGTTGTTAAATTCGTATCTGTGCCTGTGGCGCTCCCTTATTTCGTCCTTCCCGTATGTCCTATGCAGACCTGAGTCCGACGTGATCACACAGGGATAGGAGCCGAGCCGCATGGTACCGCCCATCGGGAGATTGCCGTGCTGATCCGCCATGAGGTCTATGACGGGATCGGGAGAATTCTCGTCGAACTCGGTGGAATTCGCGGCCGCAAGTCCCGCCGCGTTTCTCGCAAATTCGATCACCGCGACCTGCATACCCAGGCAGATGCCGAGGTAGGGAACGTTGTGCTCCCGCGCGTACTTTGCGGCCGCGAGCATACCCGGGATACCTCGCTCTCCGAAACCTCCGGGAACCAATATCCCGTCACATTCCGAAAGCAGACTCTCCGGTGCGCCGCATTCGAGGTCTTCGGATTCGATCCAATTGATCTCCACCGTCGCACCGATCTCGTAGCCGGCGTGTGCCAACGCCTGCGCCACGGAGTAATACGCGTCGTGCAATTTCGTGTACTTGCCCACGAGCCCGATCGTGATGAGCTTGTCTCGCGCGGCGACGCGAGCGAGCATGGACTTCCAATCGGACAGATCCGGAGGTCCCGCGTCGATGGCGAGATGCTCCAACACGATCTCGCAAAAATTCTGTTCCTCGAGCATAAGGGGCGCCTCATAGAGCAGTGAAATATTTCTGTTCTCGATGACGTGATCGGGTTTCACGTTGCAAAACAACGCGATCTTCCTGCGAATCCCCTCGTCGATATGCCCCTGCGAACGCACCACGATGATGTCGGGAAAGATGCCGAGGGACTGCAATTCCCGCACCGAATGTTGGGTAGGCTTGCTCTTGTATTCGTGAGAGGACTCCAAATACGGAACCAACGAAACGTGAATGAACAGGCAGTTTTCCTTGCCCGTCTCCATGCCGATCTGCCGAATGGCCTCCAGATAAGGCTGACTCTCAATGTCGCCGATGGTGCCGCCGATCTCCGTGATGACGATATCGGAATCGCTGCTCGCGCCGGCTTCGAAGATGAAAGACTTGATCTCGTCGGTGATATGCGGGATGACCTGCACCGTCTGACCGAGGAATTCCCCGTCCCGCTCCTTCTGCAACACATTCCAATACACCTTGCCCGTCGTGAGATTGGAATACTTATTCAGATCCACATCTATAAATCGCTCATAGTGGCCGATATCCAAATCGGTCTCCGCGCCATCCTCTGTCACGAATACCTCTCCGTGCTCGATGGGATTCATGGTGCCCGGGTCTACATTGATGTATGGGTCTAATTTCTGCGCCGTCACCCGCAGGCCGCAATCTTTCAGCAACCGCCCGAGTGCCGACGCGGTGATGCCCTTTCCCAATCCCGAGACTACTCCACCGGTTACAAAGATATATTTTGACATCGTTACATCCTTTCTACACTAATTGTTTCATTCATACTACCCGTGCGATATCCTTGTAAATCGAGGGAAATATACGTAAACCCAATCTCCGAAAACCGGGAATACACCGTCTCGCGAATCTCATTCTCCATGAGCTTCGGAAACTCGGCGGGCAGTATCTCGATACGAGCCTGCTCCCCTTCCTCGCCGTGTACGCGCACGCGCACCTGCGTAAAACCAAAATCCAACAGAAACTGTTCCGCCCTATCCACCATGCGCAACTTCTTCTCGCTGATGGTCTCCCCATATACAAACCTTGACGACAAACAGGCAAAAGACTGTTTATCCCATGTGGCGAGTCCCAGCTCCCTCGACAGCGCGCGAATGTCGTCCTTTGCGAGACCTGCTTCGCGCAGAGGACTCTTGACCCCCTGCTCACTCACCGCCAGAAGACCGGGTCTGTAGTCGCCCTCGTCGTCCGTATTGCTGCCTTCCGCCACACAGGCGATGCCCTCCCGCCGTGCGATATCGCCTATCTTCGTGAACAGCTCGCTCTTGCAGAGATAACATCTGTTGCGGGGATTCTGCGCGAAACCCTCAATGTCCAATTCCTCAGAATCCGTTATAAAATGGCGAATCCCATACGCCGCGCAAAACGCCGTCGCCTCATTCAGTTCCCGCTCGGGAAATGAACAGGAGCGCGCCGTAACCGCAATGACGTTCTCCCCAAGGACATCATGCGCCGCCCGAAGCAAAAACGTGGAATCCACGCCGCCGGAAAAAGCCACCGCGACACTGCCGTAACCGGAGAGAATCTCTTTCAGTTTTTCATATTTACGCAACGTTTGAGTTTGCATCATGAATTTTCACAATACCATTCGGCGTCTATCCGCTGATGACACCTCCGCCCACAACAACATCTCCATCATATAATACCACAGCCTGCCCCTTTGTAACAGCCCGTTGAGGCTCATCGAACACGACTTTTATCTCATCGTCATCCGTCTGCACCGCCGTAGCCGGCATAGCCGCCTGACTATAGCGAATTTTGGCGCATACCCTCATCGGTTTCGCGATATGTTCGGCGGCGATCATATTCACATCCCGCGCCACAAGCTCCCGCCGAAACAGCGCGTCATTGCCGCCGAGCACCACCTCGTTGGTCTCCGGCCGAATCTCGATCACATACATGGGTCTCCCCCACGCCTGCCCAAGACCCTTGCGCTGGCCGATGGTATACCGGATGATACCCCCGTGCCTGCCGAGCGTCCGTCCCTCCTCATCGACAAAATCACCGGGCGCATAACGCATACCCGTGTACTCCTCGATAAAATCGCCATACGCACCATCGCGCACGAAACAGATGTCCTGGCTGTCACGCTTGCGGGCATTCACAAACCCGTTGTCCTCCGCAATCCGCCGCACCTCCGTCTTATTCAAACTTCCCAGAGGATAGGCCACGCGAGCCAACTGTTCCTGCGTCAACGTATAGAGCACATAGCTCTGATCCTTCGCCGCATCCGCCGCCGTCCGCAACAAAAATCGGCCGCTCGCCTCATCCCTCTCGACGCGGGCGTAATGCCCCGTCACCAAGAGATCAAACCCCAGCGCATCCGCCCGCCGGAAAAGCCGCTCGTATTTAATGTACCTGTTGCAATCAATACAGGGATTCGGCGTAGCGCCGTTCACATAGGACCTTGCAAACCTGTCCATGACCTGCCGCCGAAAATCAGAGCTGAAATCGAAAATGTAGAACGGCATACCGAGGGACTGCGCCACACGGCTCGCATCCTCCGCATCGTCCAACGAACAGCACGGCCGATCTCCGCTCTCCCCCACATCATCATTCTCAAAGAGCTTCATCGTAACGCCGACGCAGTCGTAACCCTTGTCCTTCATCAGCAATGCCGCAACGGAGCTGTCCACCCCGCCGCTCATCGCAATCAACGCTTTTTTTGCCACGTGCTCCATCCCCGCGTCACATATTGAGCATAAATGCGCGGCTGCTATCCTGACCTTCCACAAAGTCCAAAAGATTCCGAAGCGTAATATCGCTCAGCTTCTCCTTGATCGTCTCGTCCAAAGGCTCAAAAACCAACGTTTGGAGCGCCATCTCTATCTCGGGCGCACTGTCGCCCACCGTGCTCTCCGGCTTTTCGATCAAACTGAGTTCGAGCGCCGTGAGCACCTCCCACGCCGTGATCTTCGACGGTGATTTTGCGAGCTGATAGCCGCCCTTTGGTCCCTTCACCGACGTGAGCAACTTCGCCTTTTTCAGCTGCGCGAAAACCTGCTCCAAATAGATCTTCGAAATACCGAGACTTTCCGCGATATTATTGACAGATACATTGCGGCTGCGCGTCGCTTCCTCCGCGATGGTAATCACAGCCGCCAGCGCATATCTTCCCTTAACGGATATTCTCATGATAATCCTCCAAAACTTTCCCTCTCATTTTCCGATAATTCCATAAGCTTGTCGGCGATAAATCCGATGTGATTCAATTTCATGATGTCCGCGGCATCAAAACGAACGGCGAAACGCGATTCTATTTCAAACACCAATTGGATGTGCGCTACGGAATCCCAATCCGCAATGTCCGCATTTGTCGTCTCGGGAAAAAGACACAAAGTGTCGTCTCCGAAATACTCTCTGAACAGTTCTTCCAGTGTACGCAGGATTTGCGCGTATTTATCCATTAGCCGTTCCTTCCTCATTTTCAAGCGTATTTTGCGTCATAATGTGCGTTTCGCGCGGGCGATATTGATCGACTTCCAACGTCCACGCGCCGTCGCCGTCCTCCGCAAATCCGAAGTTTTTCAAAAGATCTTTCACGGGCGCGTTTTTTTCGGTCGGCAAATAGCTTCCTGTGATTGTTTGGCAGCCGCATTCTTTCGCGACGCGAACCATCTCATTGAATACAAATTCCTCTACGCCGCGCTTCACGACCCGGCAGCTCATGAGAAAGGTGTCAATGAAAAGGGTGTTTTCAGGCATACATTGCATGATGAAAACGCAGATGATGCCATATGCGCCAAAGCGATCCCGCAGCGTCACGGCGCCCGTCTTGTATTTTGCATCGTTCGCAATTTTCTCAATTTCTCTTTCAGTATAGCGCCGCGTCCGCAGATTAAACTGATTGGATCGTTGCGTGAGCTGCGCGACACGCGGAATCGAAAAACTGTCAAACGGCAATACCTCCGCTTTCATTTTAAGCTCGGAGAGGTACGACTCCAAATCGGTCGCCCGAGAGGCAGCGTCGGCGCGGCTCGTTTCCTCGCGGTAGCGTGCGGTTCTTGCGCGATCCTCATCCAGAATATGCACGGTCTCGAAAAGCTGCAATCCGCACAGCGTTTCCAAATACAGGGCGGCATCCTCGGGCAAATCGGGAACGGTCACCGCGGGCAGTATTTTTTTGACCAACTCCCTTTCAAACGGATTGTCGTCGATGAAAACCATGCTGTCGGGCGTAAGATTGAGCGTAGCGCAGACGCGCCGTATGTTGGACGCCTTGTCCTCCCAATTCGCGAGAAATACCGCGATATCCTCCATGCGCAGGATCATGTCCGGATGACGCAAAAATGGCTCTTTCGCGATCGCCTCGTCGTTCTTGCTGCATACGGCGATGGCGATGCCCCTTCGCGACAATTCCTTTATCCACTTCTGTAGATCGGAATGGGCGCGCCCCATACCAAGCTCGCCTATTTCTATCCCACCCATGCCATCCTCTCCGATCACGCCGCCCCAGAGGACACCGTCCAAATCGGTGATCAGACATTTTTTGATGTTCCCGCGCGTCGCCTCGATAAGCGCAACAAGCCTCGCCGCGACATATGGAATAAACGCGAAGCTGAAGACACTCCCGGACACGTAGTACAGGCGGGGATCGTATGTGACGTCGCGCCCGCGCGCTGTCTGCAATCCGTTTATGTCCACGATGTGCAGCTTGCTTTCAGTGTTTGCCATCTCGGCCAACGAAGTGTTCAGCGCACGCAATGCGTATTGCACGGAAGACCTGTGAACGAACCCGAGGTTGCCGTATACCGCGTCAGCCTGTTCACAGTAGTTGCAGAGTAATATATCCGCGTCCGCACGTTCCCGCAACGCGCCGCACAGAAGCGTCAGCCTCGCGCTCTCACGTTCCGCAAACTCCGCCTGCTCCGCGTCGATAGCCCGATAGAAGCGATCTCGCAAATTTTCGGAGGACGGCAACAGTAGGACGAAATCCGGCGCGAACGCATACAGACCCGAGTCGGCATCCAATATTTCCGCTTCCATCTGGTTGAACGGCGCCTCGTAAACATGAATATCCAGACGCCGCGTGACACCATAACCGCACAGCGCCTGCGCGAGAAATTGCGTGGATTGGTCGGCGACGAGCGCCAGTTTGACCACGGCAAATCCGTCACGGCTCTTTTTAAGTTTTTTTCGCAATGATTGAAAGTCTTCGTGCAATAGTCTGTCTCCATTCGATGAGCGCGGCGGCCTCCGGCTGAGCCGAGAGCAAGCCGATGTCGTCAGCGGATTCGCTTCGCGGGGTTTCCGATCATGACGGCATCGTCGTCCACGTCCTTGAATATGGCGCTACCCGCGCAGAGGAACGCATTCTCCCCTATCGTCACATCCGGGACGATCAACACGCTGCTGCCCAAATAGACCCCGGTTCTAAGCCGCACATGTCCGTTGACATCGCAACGACGCATTACGGAAACGTAATCCTCCAGTATCGCGTCATGTCCCAGCAGACTGCCGGCGTTGAAGATGCAGTGATTACCAAACCGCGCGTTTGCGCTGACGGAGCAAAACGCCTGCACGATATTGCCGCGACCTATTTCACAGTGCGCGGAGACGATGGCCGCCGGGTGTATGATATTCTCCCAAGTGACAAAGCCGTCCAGATCTTCCGCGATCGCTTTCCTGATCTTCACATCTGCGATTGCGATCACCGCATAGATTTCCCTCGCCGCTCTGCGTTGCTTGAACAAGTCGCGACCTCCCAAAACGGGTATATCGTTGATCGCGCTCCCGTGAATCACCTCATTGTCGTCCACAAAGCCGGCTATGCGATAAATGTTTTTTTGTTGATTAATGGCGACGACGGTATCCGCGACTTCGCGACCCAAGCCGCCGGCACCTATGATGTAGAGTTCTTTCAATTTTTCTGTCATTGCGGCTCCTTAAAAACGACGAGAAAGCCGACGGCGCAACCGATGCGGCGAGCGACAATAAAACATCCCGAAATCTTTTCGTACTTCGCGTAAGTCATGTGTTCAGTATAGCATTTTTAGAAACTAAGCTCAAGTGTTCGTTCGGATGAGCGATTTGCTGACGGCATTCGCCTTGGATCTGTAATTATTCGTGTAAAATTTCTACAAGCTCTATCACACCGACAAATGCGTTCCACAAAAACGCAACGATCGATGTGTCGTTATCCCAACAAAAATATTATCCGAGTAGAGGCAGAAAATCCAGCAGAATTGGCAGCTTGATAGAAATCTACTCGGATAATATCGCCTCCTCGTGTAAGATAAGATCAAGTTAAATCATGCATGAGGAGGTTTTTTATGAAAACACAAAAAGCAAGCCCCAATCTCGGTTGGATCCGGGAAGAACTCAGGCGCAGATTGACAGTTTTGCGCTACAGCACGACCACCGCAGGCGTATATATGCGCATATTCGGCTGGATCGAGGAATACCTGGAAGGTTACGGCGCAACAGAATATTCCGAAGAATGGGGCAAACGCTTCATTGCCGAGTATTCTTTGCAGGACAACCACAGATCCGAACACTTTAAAAGCGCGCGCACTGTTGTCCGGCGGGTTGATGAAATCCTTGCCGGCAAGCTGTTCTCGCCGTGCTTCCGCCCATCGCAAACGGAATGTCCGCCAAGGTTCGCCGACCTGCTCAACCGGCATTTAGAGTATTTAGAACAGATGGGGTATCGCAAATCGACCATCGACGGGCGACGGCGATATGCGGGGCAGTTCCTGAACCGCATACCGGAGACTGTTGAAAACATAGAGAGCTTGACTGCATCTGACTTGTACGGTATTTTCGCAAAAGGCGAATGGATAGGCAGCGCGTATGCTGCCGCCAGGGGTCTGCTTTTGTATGTGCATGAAAGCGGGCTGACGGAAACAGACCTGTCTTCATGCGTCCCTAGGCCGAAGAGACCGAGGACATTGCCGTCAGTCTATTCCGGCGAAGAAGTCACCCGACTGCTTTCCGCAGTAGACCGTTCAACCGACATAGGAAAACGGGACTTTGCGATCTTAATGCTGGCATCACATTTGGGTTTAAGGAGTTCAGACATCGTAAACCTTTCGTCAAACGACATCGACCACGTCACAAAAGCAATATCCATCACACAAGTCAAAACAGGGAGACCACTTACACTCGTAATGAACAGTGACATAGAGGAGGCCGTCTCCGACTACATGCAGAATGGCCGGCCGCAGTCATCAAGCGAAAGAATATTTCTCGGGACACAGGCGCCGTTCGCACCGTTGAGCGCAGGCGCATGCTGCACCATCACCCGCAAGTATTTCAAGCTGTCCGGGATTGACAGCCAAGGACGTCGGCGCGGCCCCCACTCATTACGAGCCAGCTATGCCACCGCCCTTGTGGCGAACGGGATACCGTATTCAATTGTCAAAGAGGCTTTGGGGCATGAAGACCCGGAGTCGGCGAAGCATTACGTTAGGGTTGACGTCAGGCGACTGAGACTATGCGCGTTGGATGTGCCGAAACCGTCGGTGGCGTTCGCCGTCATGCTCGGAGACCTTGAGGGGGTGATGTGATGATTTTCGTATTCCAAAGCATCTTAAAAGATGAAATTGCGTCATTCTTGGAATTCTTTCAATTATCCGTGCCGGCGGAGAAAACGTTTATCGCTTACAGAAAAACATTGTCAGACTTCGACTCCTTCCTGTACATCGAAGGGCGTGGCGAGAAGCAATTGGATCCCGGACTGATACAGCGTTGGCTTGACGGTTTCAAGTCGCACCCAAGGACAAAAAACGGCAAACTGTCGCAAATCAGGCGTTTTTCCGGATTCCTGTCAAGCCTCGGAATCCGTGCGTCGTTGCCGGAGCGGAACCATGAAGTGACTGATTTTGCACCGTATGTGTACACGGGCGATGAGATGGCAAGGATATTTGAGGCCGCAGACGACTTGGCTCTTGCGCGTCCAAGGTCAAGAATCGCCGCCGAATTCCCTATGCTGGTCAGAATTTTGTATGGCTGCGGTCTGCGCCTTGGGGAAGCCATTTCGCTGACATGGGATGAAGTCGATCTTGATGGGGGCGTAATCATGGTCAGGCAATCCAAAAACCAGAAGCAGCGCATAGTGCCGATGAGCGACGAACTCACAAGGATACTAAAGTTGTACATGAACGCGCCGTGCTTTGAAATGCAGGAACATGGCTTCCTCTTCAAAAAATCTGACGGATCCCCGCGTACAACCGGGGCGTACTGGAATGTTTTTGACGGAATTTTGTGCGACCTCGGAATAAAGAACCCCCGGACTGCAAAATATGGTGCAAGAGGGCCTTGTGTCCACAGCCTGCGCCACACGTTCACATTGCGATCATTTTTGAAAGCGGAGTCAGAGGGACGTGGGTTCATGGAAACTGTACCATTCCTGTCCACATACCTTGGACATAACGGGCTGATGCGGACTGACGTCTATCTTAGGGCGCGGCATGAAATGTACACAGAGGCTCATGCGGTTATTGCCGATTACACGGATGGCGTGTTCCCGGAGGATGTGTGATATGGGAAAAAAATCATATTTCCTTCCGGCGCTGTCCGAGTTTTTTTCCTCATACTTGCCTGAGACAAGAGGGGCAAGTAGCAACACCATACGCTCATACAAGCAAGCTTTCCGGCTGCTACTTGAATATATCCATGCGATACATGGCCTACTGCCGGAAAAGGTTGAGTTTAAGCATCTTGAGAAAGGGACGGTGGAAAGCTGGCTCAACTGGCTATGCGCGGAGAGGAATTGTACGGCCGGAACGCGAAACCACAGGCTGTCAGCGGTTGCTGCGTTTGCAAAGTTCTCGCTTCACAGGGATTTCGGCGGAGCGCTGTCGTTCTGCGCCGAGGTTGGACGCATACCGAAGAAAAGAGATGCGAAGCGGAATGATGCGGTTTATTTCACTAAGTCTGAGATGGCGATCCTGCTGCGTTTGCCGGATTCAGACAGCAAGAACGGGAGGCGGAACAAGGTTCTGCTCAGCACGCTATACGCTTCCGGCGCCAGGGCGCAGGAACTATGCGACATCACGGTTGGAGACATTCGGCTTGAAGATGTTTCAACAATAACCTTGCGTGGCAAAGGCGGCAAGGCGAGGACGGTTGTCATTCCGGAGCAGTGCGCCGCTCTGTTAAGAACGCATCTGGATCGAAACCGCCTAAAGGGATCCGACTCTTTACGGCATGTGTTTTCAAGCCAGACACACGAGCATATGACAATATCCTGCATTGAGGCGATAGTGAAAAAGTACGTTTCCGAAGCCAAGAAACTCCGACCTGATATTTTCCGTGAACACTATACACCTCACAGCTTCAGGCATTCCATTGCTATGCATATGCTCGAAAGCGAGATTCCCCTGCCTGTGATCAAGACATTCTTGGGTCATGTTTCTATAGCTTCAACCTTGATTTATGCTTCGGCAAACTATGAACTGATGAATAAGTATCTCAGGGACAAAGATCCATATGCAGAACAAACAGCAATAGCAGAACAGCCAAACAGCTCATTTATCCCACAGTTCCTGAAGTAAAGTCCGGATTGTTATCCGAGTAGATTTCTATCAAGCTGCCAATTCTGCTGGATTTTCTGCCTCTACTCGGATAATATTTTTGTTGGGATAACAGTGCTTATCCGAAATCTCGGATAAACACTGCATATCGCCGGAGCGGGCTTTATTTCATCCATGAGTCTCCAACCACCGGCGTCCAATTCTGCAACTGCAACATGAATATCCGTAACTTCATAACAAAGATGATAAAGCTGTGATTTAGATTTTGCGATCATATTATCTACCGGAGATGGCAGTGCCGAATTGAGCGGGGATATCAACTCTATGAGTGCTTCGTCGCAGATTTGCATGAACAATATATTTACATTGCGCGAGATATCGGGACATACGCCGCCGAGCGGTAAATACCCCAATCCCTCAAACGCATTTCGGGACTTTTCAATATCCCGTACGGCATATCCTAAATGATGAAGCTTTATGAGGGTCGAGCGAAAATGGGGGGGGGGTATAAATTGGCATTTGTTTCATATCAGGCATTATCTATCTCCGCTCTATATTCCGTGCTCTGTTTCATCTTTTTAGTTGCAATCCTTTTTCGTTTGAAATTTTTGTATGCGAAAGCAAAGGCCATGCCTTTACGATATAATGCGGGACAGCATTTCAAAATGAAAGCTACCGCTCTGTAATGAAAATATATTTCATGCTCAGTCTTCAGCGCTTTCACTCGCGCTTTGATGGAATTACATATTTCACAACGCGTTTCGGCATTGGATTCCTTTAAGAGAATATTGCTCCATACGCCAAGATACGCGAGAAACAAATTGCTGACCGCATCGTTCAGCGCGGGATGATCAATCTTTGAAATTGCGTTATAGTAGGTATCGTGAACCTTAAGATGCGCTTGAAGTATTAACGTATTGCTTGATCTTGAAAGGCTATTAGGATAGAAAACCCAATAATAGAGCGGCTCATTGATGGCGACCACCGCTCGTGCGTTTTTCATAGCTTCTGTATTGTATAGAATATCTTCTAATCCGCCGCTTACTGATCCAAATTTGACATCTTGCACTATATTGCGGTCATATAATTTATTCCAGACCAGATGAGACATTGAAAAAGACTCAACATGAAAAAGATCCTTTATGTAGTTGTGCCGATTTTTTCTTCCCGCACTCTCAAGTGAGGATGATAGCCCAACCAACGCTTCTTCTCCTGAATATTTTATCGGCCGCGAAAGATATTCCCTTGGATACATCTCTCCATCACGCACAATGTAATACGTACATTCCACAATATCCCCCCCCATTTTTTCAATTCACGATAGAGGGTTTCGTACATGGTTTCCGCAATATAATCATCACCGTCCACGAATCCGACAAAATCGCCCGTAGCGGCCGCAAGCCCTGCATTCCTCGCGTCGGGTGTTCCTCCGTTTTCTTTATGTATCACATGAACGCGTTGATCTTCGCACGCGAAAGAGTCGCATATGTCGCCGGTTTTATCCGTTGAACCGTCGTCAACCAAAATAATCTCAAGATTGCGGTAGGTCTGATCAAGGATAGAACGAGCACATCGAGAAATTATGTCCTCTTGATTATAGGTTGGGACGATAACGCTTATTAAAGGTAGTCTTTCGCTCATTACTCCCATTACTCCCTCGCCTTATCCTTCGTTACTGTCTAACGCCGCGCATGATTAAAGGCTTTCGCTGTTTACTGTTTCTCCATGCCTCAAGTTTGTCTTGTATCAACCGTTTCATTCACTTGCCTCCAATAAACATTATTGTCCATCCCGCATATGATGTCAATCAGAAGCGAGGAATTTTGTGAATATTTCACATAATTCCTCGTGAATAATGTGAAAATTGCACGGCTTTCGGTTATCGATCGTAAAGAAAATCTTAGACCTGCACGTTTTTGTCCCGGTGGGTCAAATTATACGTCCCCTTGTCACAGTTATTATCTCCGTAATCGTGGTTTTCTCCACGTTTTGTGTACATGAAATGTGGAGAGAATCACTTTTCATGTACCAACCGTTCGTCTTTTATGTTATACTGTTCCTAATGATTGTTCCAAAACAGGGAGGGAATCGCATGGAACGAGAAGCGATAAACGCACTGATTGCGTGGAAAAACAAGAAACAGCGCAAACCGCTGATTATGAAAGGTGCTCGTCAGGTAGGGAAAACCTGGCTGATCAAACATTTCGCCGAAACGGAGTACGAGGATAGCATATATATTTCGTTTGACAGAGACAAACGCATGGTGAGGGTTTTTGAGCCTGATCTTGATCCGCATAGAATTATCAGAGATTTAGAGGATATATATCAAAAGAAAATAGACCCGAATCGCACGCTGGTGATTTTTGATGAAATTCAGGAGTTGCCGGTTGCTTTGACGTCATTAAAATACTTCTATGAGGATGCGCCCCAATATCAAATTGTATGTGCGGGTTCGTTGTTGGGCATCGCGTTGCATGAAGGCACTTCATTTCCGGTCGGTAAAGTGGAGTTTCTTG
Source organism: Eubacteriales Family XIII. Incertae Sedis bacterium (assembly GCA_031274195.1). Taxonomy (GTDB): domain Bacteria; phylum Bacillota; class Clostridia; order Peptostreptococcales; family Anaerovoracaceae; genus JAISGB01. The sequence goes on along the minus strand of JAISQM010000020.1, from coordinate 1,131 downwards.
AGATGTTTCCGCTTTCATTTCCCGAGTTTTTGATCGCGATGGGAGAAACACACTATGCAAATTTGCTCAAGGATGGCGCACCTGAGAAGTTTCGCCTATATCATGAAGAATATGTTTCATTGCTCAAAAAATATTATTATATCGGAGGCATGCCCGCAGCGGTCGATTCATTTGTGCAAAACCGTGACTTCGCGGAGGTAAGACGTATACAGCAGGATATTTGCCTGATGTATGATCAGGATTTTTCAAAACACGCGCCTCCCTCATTAGTTCCAAGAATCAGGATGCTTTGGGACAGTATCCCCGCGCAGCTTGCGAAAGATAATAAGAAATTTGTCTACAATCTTGTTTCAACAGGCGCAAGAGCCAGAGAATATGAAGCGGCGATACTATGGTTGCTCGATACGGGCATTGCGCTCAAGGCAAACCGTGTGGCGCACCCCGGACATCCTTTAAAGGCTTTTGTCGATATGAAGGCTTTTAAGCTTTTTGCTTGCGACATTGGCTTGCTATGTGCGATGAGTGAACTGACTATGGATATGCTGTTTGAACGAGATGATTTATTTTCGGATTTCAAAGGAGCGCTCACAGAGCAGTATGTGATGCAGCAATTAGTATCGACTTCGGAATACACTCCATATTATTGGAGCAAGGACAATGCGCGTTCAGAAGTGGATTTCCTCATACAGGTCGGCAAAAGAATTGTTCCTATTGAGGCAAAGGCAGGTATCAATCTGCGCGCGAAAAGTTTACGGATATTTATTGAAAAATACAAATCCGAAATTGCGATAAGAACATCGCTCGCGGATTACAAGATATCGGGAAATGTAATAGATATCCCCTTATATGCGATCAGCATGATCGACGAGATATCTTTTATTTTGTGATTTCTACAAGCTCTATCACACCGACAAATGCGTTCCACAAAAACGCAACGATCCGTCTTCGGCAGAACGTCGAGAAGCATGTGTTACTGCTCATCTACATAGCAGAGCAGCAAGAATTCGTGTAATCCTAAATCGCGCGCTATCTGCTTTAACGAATGGTTCTGGTCGAGCGAATGCCCGATAGCTTTCCGCTCACTCAGCGTGAGCCTCTTGTATTTACTTGCCATGTCTTTTCTTCCTTTCC
>JAISQM010000021.1 GCA_031274195.1 Eubacteriales Family XIII. Incertae Sedis bacterium | reverse complement strand
CCGCTTTCCATAGGTTTGCTTTGGTCGAAACCTCCGTTCCCCTATTTCTCGCTCGACTTGCATGTGTTAGGCACGCCGCCAGCGTTCATCCTGAGCCAGGATCAAACTCTCATAAAAATGATATTACGCGAATTTTCCGTTACATACATAATGGAAAGTTCGTTGTAATTAGTTCGAACATTACTGCTCAAATAAACGCGTTTGCGTTTGTTTTGTTTTTATTGTTTGTAAGAAATTGTACATGTGACCCACGCCGCGCTTCCGCCGAGGCGGGATTGCGACATGTATCTTACCAATCTATATTGCAGATTGTTGATTGGCTTTCGCCAATCTAATTTTGTGTACTCAGTCTTAACAAAAACCCTTGCGGGTTTCTTATATGACTAAATCTTTACACTATGCAGTTTTCAAGGTTCATGCCGCGAGAAAACTGCTTCGCGCGACCTCCCGCCGTTACGGGCGGAATGCTCATATTATATGTCATCTCCACTACGCCTGTCAACTACTTTTTTCAAAATATCCAAAATGGATAGAATTGCCAAAACATCCAAAAACGGTAGGCCGAGAACGCAAAGTTCTAATGCGGCTATGGCGGCGAGGTGATATAATACTATTTATCGGAGCGGTAAATAGTATTTATAATGAACGCAAGGAGAACCGCGCAAAGAGGGACGCTATAAATGAACGCAAAAACCAACATGAACATATTGATCACGGCGGGCGGTACGACGGAGCGCATCGACGATGTGCGCGGCATCACGAACATGGGAACAGGGACGTTGGGCGCGCTGATCGCGGAAGGATTTGCGGCGTCGGAGGCGGTGGCGCGGATATTCTACGTATGCAGCGCGCGCGCGGTGCGGCCCGAATGCGAAAAGGTCGTGGTTTATGTCGCCGACGATACGCGGACTTTGGAGCGAGCGGTGAACGACATATGCGCGGAGCAACGCGTTGATGTCGTGATTCACAGCATGGCAGTCAGCGACTATCGCGTGCGGTCTGTGTCCACGTCGAGAGAGATGGGCGCGTACATTGCGGCTCAGCTCGAAGAAGGCGATGCGAAGGAAATCGCTCGCGCCATCGAAGGAACGCCGTCCATCGTGTCCGGTGGGAAGGTCAGCTCCGGTTTGGACGACATGGTCGTCATCATGGAGCGAACTCCCAAGATCATCGCTATGTTTCGGGGATTGTTGCCGGACGCCGTCATCGTGGGATTCAAGCTCCTCGTGGACGTGAACGAGGATGAACTCATCGACACGGCACACAAACTGCTGAAGAAAAATGACTGCGATTATGTGCTCGCAAATGATTTGAGGGATATTCGAGACGGCGGCCACACGGGACATCTGCTGCGCGGGGACGGGGCGTATACGACCTACCGCGGGAAGGATGTCATCGCGCCGGGCGTCGTCCGGGCGGTACTTGGAGAGGCGGAATGGAGGCAAAGATGAAAAAGCATATCATACTCGGCGTAACCGGTAGCATCGCGGCGTATAAGGCGGCGGAACTCGCAAATCAATTGACGAAGAAGGGGTACAGCGTGACGGTGCTCATGACGCGCAACGCGACGGAGTTTGTGTCGCCCCTGACCTTTCAGACGCTGACGAAACGCGCGGTCTACACGGACAGCTTTGAGAAGGTGTCCGATTTCGACGTGGAGCATGTGGGACTCGCGAAACAGGCAGATGTCCTGCTCATTGCTCCCGCCACAGCAAATATCATCGGGAAGATCGCGGGCGGCATCGCCGACGACATACTCACCACCGTAACGATGGCGATTCAGGGAAAGCCCGTCGTAATCTGTCCGGCCATGAACACCGCCATGTACGAAAATCCTATCGTCCGCGGCAACATTCAAAAACTGTCCGATCTGGGCTATCGGTTCATAGAGCCGAGGGAATCCGTCCTCGCCTGCGGAGATCTGGGCAAGGGCGCGCTCGCGGAAATTGAAACCATCATCGCATACATCGAGGGACTATAGAAGTTGGCGGCCTTAAAAAAACACGCCTGCGATAAAATTGTATAGAAAGTCGATAATCGGTCGTATCACTTTGGACGGGATATTGAGCAGGATCAGCACGAGGAGGATCGGCATACCGGCAAAGTACAGTTGCTCGTATATTGGTTTGTTCCGCAAATTGAAGACTTCCGTTACGATGCCAAAACCGTCGAGCGGCGGCACCGGCAACAGGTTAAAGACCATGAGTACCAGATTCATCTGTATAATGTAGATAACGACCATCGACGCATAATACAAGATCACGCCCGAATTCACCGTATCCCCAAAGGTATAGAGCAGCTTCATCACGCCCATGAACACGAATGCCATGACGAAATTCGTAACGACACCCGCCACATCCGTGATGAGATTGTCGCGCCGCCGATGCTTGAACGCGTAAGGATTGACCTCGACGGGCTTACCCCAACCGAAGCCGATAAACAGCAGGGCGATCAGTCCTACGGGATCGATGTGCGCGAGGGGATTCAGCGTCACCCGCCCCTGAATCTTCGGCGTTTGATCTCCCAACTTGTAGGCGGCAAACGCGTGCGCAAACTCGTGTACCGTGATGCCGATGACGATACCCGGCAAAATGAGCAATTCGCTGATGAGCCACGCGAGCGGGTCATCAAAGAAGCTTCCTCCCGTCACCGCTTTCGCGACGAGAACCAGCATGATCAACAGCGCAAAATTATTTCCAAAAAATCGTTTCATTTATTCAAATCCTGTCCTAATTCCTTTAGTCCGACCATATGGTCTATAAACTGCCTTGCCGTTCGTCCTGAGCGGCCGCCGTGGCGTATCTCCCAGATGAGCGCCTGCTCGGAGAGGTATTCCGCATCCATATTCAGACCGGCATTCTTTGCGAGCGCGGCCACGATCTCGAGGTATTCGCGTTTTTCGGGAGAGATATAGACGATGGTGAGTCCGAACCGATCCGCGAGGGAACGTTTTTCCTGCAGGTTGTCCCGCAGATGGATGTCGTCCTGTTCCGCTCGGTCTTTCCAGACCTCTTTGATGATGTTGCGCCTGTTTGAGGTCACGCATATGACGGTGTTCGTCGTCCTCGCGCTGACGCTGCCCTCGATGACCGACTTAAAGGACTTGTATCCGACTTCGTTTTCCTCAAAGGAGAGATCATCGATGAAGATGATGAATTTGAGCCCGCGCCCGCCGACGTATTCGAGAATCCTCGGCAGATCGTCTATGCGTTCCTTGGGTACGGCGATGAGCTTGAGTCCCCGAGCCTTGTACATATTGAGCAATGCCTTCACCGACGAGGACTTGCCCGTCCCGCTGTCTCCGTAGAGCAATACATTGTTGGCGGGCAGACCCCGCAGCAGAAACTCCGTGTTCTCGATCAACGCCCTCTTTTGGCTCTCATAGCCGATCAGATCATCCATCGTGATGGGGTCGCCGAAGGCCACGCCGTGAAATGTCCCTTCCCACGCGAAGGCGTCGTATCCCTCGAAATCTCCCGCGCCAAAATCGTGAAAATATCGTGCCAACAATGTCGCCGATGTCCGCGCGTCCTCCGCGGTCAACGCCTCGTGGATACCTTGTCTGCGGGAAACTTTTTCGGGCGCCGCGGTCAGTTTCGCCAGATTTTCCGCGCCCTCGGGGACGCCGGTTCGCTTCGTTATCGCCTGCGCCAGAGCCTGAAAATCGTAGGCGTAGATGTCCCGAATCACCTGCAGTTCTTCCATAGCGAGGGCGAACACGGCCGCCGCCGCGCCGTCATACCCGTCCGCCGCGAAAACACCCCGTTCGGCCATGCGGCTGAAGGCGTTATCGGAGGGGGCGATCAGTTTGCAGATATAGTTCTGCCAATAGCTCGCGGCGATTTCTTCCGCGCCCACCAAACGCAGCATTGCTTTCTGCAACTTATAATAATCTGACAGATCATCCTGCAATGCATAATAATCGAAATACTCGTCATACGGATTGTCTTCATCGAAAAAAACGTCAAAAAGAAACACGGCATTTTTGACGACGGGATCGCTGCCCACCTGCTCGAACAAAATCATTCGGCCAATGCGATTTTTCAAGAACACACCGGGGACGGAGCTTTTCGTGTTAAACGCGTCCACCGTTTAATATCCTTTGAAATACAGCGGGTGAGAATCGGTCAGGTCTTTGACGATCGCCCGCGCTTTCTCCGCGTAGGTCTCATCGCCGGGGTGATCGAGCACCATGGCGATGGCTTCGGCGGTTCTTATCACATCTTGCTCGCCAAATCCCCGCGTCGTCATCGCCGGCGTACCGAGCCGGACGCCGCTCGTAACGTTGGGACCGTTGGGATCGTTCAGCACCGCGTTCTTATTCGTGGTGATATTCGCCTCGTCGAGATAGTGCTCGGCGTCTTTGCCCGTGAGCCCCTTGCCGATGAGATTGAGAAGCACGAGATGGTTGTCCGTGCCGGACGAGACCAGATTGAAGCCTCGCTTCATCAATTCGTCCGCGAGAACTTTCGCGTTGGCGACGATCTGCTTCTGATAGGCGGCAAATGAAGGTTCCATCGCCTCCTTGAAGCATACCGCCTTCCCCGCGATGATGTGCATGAGGGGTCCGCCCTGTATGCCGGGGAAGATGCCCTTGTTGATCTTCGCGCCGAACTCCTCTTGCGCGAAGATCACGCCGCCGCGGGGTCCCCGAAGCGTCTTATGCGTGGTGCTCGTCACGATCTGCGCGTGCTCCACGGGATTCGGATGACAGCCTGCCGCCACAAGCCCCGCGATATGCGCCATATCCACCATGAGCAATGCCCCCACCTCGTCGGCGATCGCGCGAAAGCGATCGGCCTCGATGATCCTCGGATATGCGCTGGCACCGGCTACGATCATCTTCGGCCTGCATTCTTTCGCGATCCGAAGCACCGTATCGTAGTTGATCTTCTCGTCCGAAGGATCGACGCCGTAGGAGACGAAGTTGAAATACTTCCCGGAGATGTTGACCTTGCTGCCGTGCGTGAGATGTCCGCCATTGCTCAGATCCATGCCGAGCACTGTATCGCCGGGTTCCAGAAGCGCGAAGTACACGGCGATATTCGCGCTGCTTCCCGAATGGGGCTGTACATTCACATATTCCGCCCCGAACAGCTTCCCGGCCCGCTCGATAGCGATGCGCTCCACCTCGTCCACATGCTCACAGCCGCCGTAGTATCTGCGACCCGGATATCCCTCCGCATATTTGTTTGTGAGGGGACTGCCGCAGGCCTCCATCACGGCCGGCGTGGTAAAATTCTCAGACGCGATCATCTCGATCTTGTGTTCCTGCCTCGACATCTCTCGCCGAATCATATCGGCGACTTCCATATCTGCCCTATCTAAATAATTGAAATACATAAAAAGCTATTCTCCTTTTTCGGTTAATTTTTTTCCTCTGGCATATTTACTCAACGGCTCCGGCTGCAAGCCGTACTTTTCGGCCATCCGTTCGCCGATCTTCATCATGTCCTCCTGCTTCCCGGAGAATAGCTCTATCTCGAGCTCACTGATGGGCGCCCGTCCCTTATCCGCAATGATCTCACCCTCGTCGAGCGACACCTCGCAAATCGTTCCCTCCGAATCCACGCGAAGTTTTCGCCTGTAAAAATGCGTCTCAAAGATACAAATGATCGGAGCGCCGTCCAATACCTCTATCAAATCCTTCCCCTCGCTGCTCTCCATGAATATCGCAGGATCGGGCGACAGAAAGCAAGCCTCATCTTTCACGGGAATGTTTATTTCCTCACGCATATAGAGACCGCTGATGCCCACGTCCTTATCGCGCCACTTCAGCGTCCCCATCACCTTGTCCCCCTCCTTGCGAATGCGAAAGGCGATCTGATTTTTTGAAAGAATGAAGTCCTCGGTATCGAAATACGCCGCTTTCATCAGGATGGATTCGCGGCTTCCCGCCTCCTCCACCGAACGGAGAAAATCATCCTCCCAGATGAGCGTCATCTGTTCCTTGTTCTCAATGTTATACTTCAATTCAATTTCCATAGAAGATATTATATCACAAATGCTTCGCATTTGTGATATAATCCGCCATCTCCCACGGCATACGCATGAAAAACCATTTCAAACAGAAAAATGATTTTTCTGTTCTTCCATAAAGCAATTTCATAACAGAGAACCTTCTTTAATGGGATGATATTCAGCTTTTCTCTATCACAGCCTCTCACAATGGTATTTT
>JAISQM010000098.1 GCA_031274195.1 Eubacteriales Family XIII. Incertae Sedis bacterium | reverse complement strand
TGGAGCGCGATGGGCAGGTCGGTGTCTTCGAGCGCCGCCTCCACCAATTTGACGAGGTAGATGTGTTTGGCGTACTTCCGCGCGCCGGCGGAAACCTGAAGGATGAGGGGCGCTTTTTCTTCAAACGCGGCCTCGGTGATACCCTGAACGATCTCCATGTTGTTGACGTTGAACGCGCCGATCGCATAGCCTCCGGCGTACGCATCCTTGAACATTTTGGTAGTAGTTACAAGTGCCATGTGAGTCCTCCCTATTCTTTTTATTACGCGATGTTATTTGGTTAGGATATTTATAATATCCGTAACGGACGATCCGGGCTGGATGTTGAAGGTTCCGGCTTTGAGTCTTGACTCCACACCCAGTGAGCCGACGGTGGACAGGAATTCAGCCTTCGATGCGATCAGTCCTGCGGCGACCAAATTGTCGGCTATCGTGGAGGTCGCCTGCCCACTCTGAATGACGAACCGCACAGGCTCCGCCGGTTGCGAGGGTTGCTCCTCGGCATCGGTCGAGGTCGTGGGGTTGGCGGTATCTACGTCTGTATTCGCGTCCGGCGCGGGTTGCGTAGCGGGTTCATCGACAGCCCCGGCGCTTGTCGCGTCGTTTTCCGAGCCGGTTGTGTCGGGCGTATCAGTCGCCCCCGTTTTGGTGCTCATCCCCGAGCTTCCGCCGGGAAAGTCCATAATGGCATTGACCCGCGTCCCGATAATCAGTGCCGCGACCGCTATAATGACCAACGCGACGAAAATGTCGCTTTTATTGTACAGAAAGTTTTTCATGAATCAAATATACCATACTTATCGTGACGACTCAAGAGCAACGAGCATTTATGTCGGCAAAATTATCTAAAAGGTAATTACTCAAGGATTCGAACTGAAACTAATTATTCCGGTATTTACGGCGACAAAGATCACAAACATCGCGATCATGAAACCTCCGGAGAAAGCGTATTTGAAAGCATGGGGCATGACGGGCTTTCCCGCGGCAATCTGAGTTTTGATGATGTGGCGGTTTTTGGCGAGGATGACGATTGCGGCGATAAGAAACGCGAGCATGAGCACAGAAAAGAGATTTTCGCCGAGCACGCTTTCCAAACCAAGTGCGCTGCTGTTGATGAGGATGTGCAGAAGCATCGACCATTTGAGGGAATACTTATGCGCCGTGTACGCCAGTATGATGCCGACAAAGAAGGCGAACACCGCCTGAAATACGAAGAGGTGATACAGGGCGAAGATCAGCGAGGAAATGACGATAGCATAGTTGGCGCCAAACCGCTCAAGCTGTTTCATGATGGCGCCGCGGAAGATGATCTCCTCCATGATGGGACCGAGCAGCATCGCGTAGAGCAGACCGAGGGGCGTGATCAGCGCATTCATACTCGCCTCATACAGCGTGAGCGCGGACAGCCCGAAGCGGCTTAGTATATATTCGACTGCCGTGCTGACTATGCCGAAGATTAACTGCGCCCCCATCGCGACGACGTAGAGCTTGATGAACAAGCCCGCTTGCATCTTATCTCGCGTGTCCGTGATATCCGTGGTGAAGAGCCGTTTCCCGCGCAACGCGAGGAATAGGAGCATACCTGCCGCCATGCCGAGTATCGAGATCAGCCCGACATTGACGGAGTCGGCCTCCGAGATCGCATCCGGGATGGCGGTGCTGCCATTGACTTCCCATGTAAATGTCTGTGATATAATCGTTACGATTCCGTCAACCAGCGTGGAAATGACATAAAATCCGACGAGCAGAAAGAAAATGACCATGGTTTCACGTCGAATCGCGCGTTTGAACAGAGATTCGGGATCGTTCAGTTGGGAGAATTTATCGATCGAATCCCTGTCGTCCAATTTTTCATACGGCACGCCCGGCACGACAAATTTGGCGTCTTTACCGTTATTGTTACTCCGCGTGTTGCTTCCGTATTCGTCCATCTTTTCCCTCCTCAAGAATATCATATATCACAAAAACATAGTCATATAAATCGGTAGGTGGATAATATCATCTTTAATCATAACATCCTTGGTGCAGAGGATATATGAATTCGAAAGCTTAGACGAAAATTTCTTCTTGAATTTATCCAAAGATGCATGAGATTTATAGCTGCCGGACTTAACCTCGATCGGCGCGATTTTCCTCTTTTCGGTTATAAGAAAATCTATTTCCATGTGGTTTTCACGATGTTCCTTGTCGTTCCTGGAATAGAAATAAAGCTTATGACCGTTTCGCCTCAGCATTTGAGCGACGATATTTTCGATGATCATTCCTTCGTTGATACCGAGCTTATCAAAAAGGATGGCTTTATATAGGTCGTTTTCGATGTAAGGGCTACCCATAAACGCATGGGTGATCAGAAGCCCCGTATCTGCCATATAGCATTTTTGAATTGCGTGATCCGCGCTCAGCGCAAGCCCGATATTCGGGTCGGTCGCGTTATGGCATGTGTTGACCACCATCGCCTCATTGAGCCAAACGAAAGAGTCCTCATAGTTTCTGAAACGCGCCTGCTTTGAGATGGAGGACAGTCGATACTTCTTTTCTTTTTTTGAAAGCTGACCGGTAATTCCGTCAAATATTGCAAAAACCTTATCCTCATAACCCGCCGCAAACTTCGAAACATCCTCGCGATACAGCTTCAGGATTCTTCGCTTGACGACATCAACCGCTTCAAAATCTTTTGTTTTCACATATTCCAACACCGCCTGAGGCATTCCGCCCACAAGAATGTACTGCCGGAAATCATTCATGATTTTTCGGTGAAGCGCTTGCCCCAATGCGGTCTTTGTGTCAAAGCATTGCTTGACTAAATGTTCCCTATAGCTCGTAGCATAACAGATAAATCACGAAAAGACAACTATCCAAATGCGATTTATGCACGAAAAGACAGGTATATTTCTGCGATTTATGCACGAAAAGACAACTATCCAAATGCGATTTATGCACGAAAGGACACCAATCATGGTTTCTCGCTAAAATGTTTAAAGCGCTTGCCGGAACGGATATTTCTCCTTTATCCGCATTTGTGTATGTATTTTTACTGCTAAGAAATAAGTGAATATAGCAAAAACGATCAAGATACATCCTACTATTATACGACTGCCTCCACTGTTGGCCACTGTCAAATACGCGAAAAGGGTATCGATGGCCAACATCCATAAAAATATAATGCGATATAAAAGAAAATATGTGATGTTCCATTTTCGGTAATGATCCTCAAAGATGAAGTACGAATAGTCTTCACTTCCTTGCACGGATAAATCATCATAGACGATCACATTTTGATCCGCCCCGGCGTGTATTTCAAGCGCCAGCGGTATTTTGATATCTCGAGCATCCGGAACAAATACACTTAAAGCGGCGGCTAAAATCAGCAACAGCGTATTCGCCTCATAGGTGGTGTCGTAGACAATGAAAGCTCCGTCTGCTTGTCTTACCGTATAATTTTCGAGTTTTCCCGAGAGAACTACCATTTAATCACCCATCCCTCTTGTTATGGATTTTGTCCCGGCGCTTCGCCTGAATTGCCTCGTGTGCGACAAACAACAGATTCGATGCCATCTTGCATAGAACGATAGCAATCACAACCAGAATGCCGCTCCAAAACAGGGTCTGCGCTTCTCTGCTTGAAAACCACAGAATCAAGGGGGCGTCTTCTTCGGGACAATTTGTTCAACCATTTTTCTTGGCCAATGGCGGTCCAAAAAAGCTTGCATTTTGCGATATTCATTTATTCCTCCGTATAGCGTTGTCCATAGTAACCTCTCCTTAATAGCGCAAAGCAAGGAAAATAACAACTACTGAAAGTATAAACAGTATACCGTAAGTAACACCAATAATCTTCCGCATCTGCGTGTTTCCGTTTTTTGATTTCGAATTAAGCAGGACACATGTTATGGCTGAAACAAATAAGGGAACAAACGCAATATAGCAACTGAAAACACCCCCTGATTTCACAGAAAAATAAACAATGACGATCGCCGCTACTATGTAAATCAAGACAGTTGCCACATAAACTTTCCCAATCTTTAGCTTTCTCATTTTTCACTCAACCTCTCTCGCTCCTTGCGATCTCTTTACTTATTATAGTAGGGTATGCGGCTTCGCGCAAATATTTTCTGTTTGAGTTCGGTGAGACAACATTCCCCGCGCGTCAGGGGGACGTATAATTTGACACACCGATAAGATATAGCACAAGGCACATCGGGACATCCCCTTTGTGTCTTGCTCACCGGAACTCGCCCTCTGATCTGTAACGATCCACACATAACTCGTCGGTTGACTTGCCACGGGCATAAGAGTAAAATTGTCCTATCAGAGGAATGCCCGTTGAGCAGTAACAACTGAGAAGTGGAGGCGAGGAAATGTTGACAACTGACAAAAACAGAATGGACGAAAAAATTAAAACGTTCAGCAAATTCGGAGCCCTTGAGGGCGGCGGTATCACGCGGTTATCCCTGTCGGAGCCGGCGTTGCAGGCGCGAGCCGAATTCAAGAAGCGAGTGGAGGCGTTGGGTATGACCCTCGAATCCGACGACATAGGCAATCTCTATGCCACCTATCCCGGCACGGAAGACCTGCCGCGCATCGTCATGGGCTCGCATATGGATTCCGTCCGGAGCGGCGGAAACTACGATGGCATCTACGGCGTGCTCGCCGGCCTTGAGGTGGCTGAGACGGTCATTAAAGAAGACATCAAACTGCGCCATCCCATCACCGTGATGGTGTGGACGAACGAAGAAGGTGCGCGATTTGAGCCGGCTATGATGTCCTCCGGCATCGTCATGAAGAAGTGGACGCGAGAATCCATGCTGTCGGTGGTGGAAACCGGCGGCACCGTCACCTTCGGCGAGGCGCTCGAGGCCAGCGGCTGGGTAGGAGACGAAGCCAATCGACTCAACGATAAGGATTACTGCGCGTATTTTGAGCCGCACATCGAGCAGGGGCCTGTTTTGGAGGAGGAGAAGCTCGACATCGGCGTCGTGGCCGGCGTCGTGGGCATGGTCAATTACGACATCATTCTCGAAGGCGTTTCGAGCCACGCGGGTACGACGCCCCAGCACTACAGAAAGGATGCCCTGCGCGCGGCCTCGAAAGTCATACTCGATCTGTGGGAGAAACTCGGCGCGATAGACAAGGAACTCGTATTTACAACGGGTGAAATCACCTGCAAGCCCAACATTCACACGGTCGTCCCGAACTATGTGAAGTTCTCCTTGGACAGCAGGCATAAAGACCCCGAGGTGATCAAGCGTGTCGTGGAGGTCATCAAGGCTCTGCCGTCCGAGGTCTACGGTTGCAAACTCAGCTATGAGGAACACTGGGGACGCAACACGATCGAGTTCGACGACAGGTTGCTCGACTATGTGGAGAACGCGGCGAATGCTTTAGGATACAGCAGCAAGCGCATGTATTCGGGCGCGGGACACGACGCGCAATACGTGTCGGAGCTCCTGCCCGCAGTCATGATCTTCATCCCGAGCAAGAACGGGCTCAGTCATACGGTGGTCGAGTATTCTTCCCCCGAGGAAACGTGGCACGGGGCAAACGTCCTGCTCAACGCCCTCGTGGAGGCGGACAAGAATTTCTGATCATAATTTGCGTAATAGAAAGAACGAGAGCCGAATCCAAAAGACGCGGCTCTCGTTTTTTATCAAGCCCATTTTTACCTATCACGGCGTGATTGAATATATATCACGCCGTGAGCAATGAGCACTTGTGCTTTTGATTTTTTCACGTTATAATGAAGGCGCAAGGTGTTCAGTGCAGTGCATTTTATTTTAACTAGTTGATTTTTTAGAAAGGAGTTACAATGCTGATTAAACTAACAAGCTTAAGCAAGTGGCGACTCATTCTCGCTGCGGCAGTGACGGTGTTTGCCGTGTGTCTTCCGTTTGTCGTACACGCCACGGAAGGCAGTGAGGCCGCCGGTTACGAGTCCCCGCTGTATGGGACCTTCTGGTCTCTCGTTCCACCGCTCATCGCAATCATTCTTGCGCTAATCACGAAAGAAGTGTTCTCATCTCTCTTTATTGGTGTTCTCATCGGAGGAATATTTTTCGCGTTAGGCTCAAACCCGGCCGTCTATGATGAAGCCGGCGAAGCGGTCTGGCAGTCGACAAATATCTTCACAGGTACGCTCAATCACATCGTACGCGACGGATTTTTGACCCAGCTGACCGACGGTTGGAATATGGGTATCATCATCTTCCTCGCCATTCTCGGAATGATCGTGGTGATGATGTCGAAAGTCGGCGGTGCGCAAGCCTTTGGAAATTGGGCGAGCAAGAGAATCAAAACCAGAGTCGGCGCGCAGCTTGCGCTGATGGTATTTCATCTTTTCATCTTTATCGACGACTATTTTGCCTGCCTCACCGTAGGTAGTGTGATGCGTCCGGTGACCGATCGCGCAAAGGTTTCGCGCGCAAAGCTCGCGTATCTGATCGACGCGACGGCTGCGCCGATCTGCATCCTCGCGCCGATTTCCACATGGGCGGCTGCGGTTGCGTCCTACATTCCGGACGAGGAAGCGTACAGTGACATCAACGGTTTCACGATGTTCATTCAGGCCATCCCGTTCAATTTCTACGCCATTTTGACGATTGTGATGATTCTCACCATCATTCTGCTGAAGTTTGATTACGGTCCGATGGCGGTGCATGAACACAACGCCGAATTGAAGGGCGACCTGTTCACAACGCCGGATCGCCCCTATGACGACGTAAAAGAGGAAGATATTCAGGAGAGAGGACGCGTATACGACCTCGCTGTTCCGGTTATCATTCTCATCATTTCCTGCGTCGTCGCCCTCATCTATACCGGCGGATTCTACTCCCCGGGAGAGGACGGGTACGGCAGTTTTGTGACGGCTTTCTCAAACGCCGATGCGGCGACAGGCCTTGTGCTCGGCTCGGTGTTCTCGATCGTAGTAGTCATCATCTATTACCTCTGCCGCAGGCTTTTGGCCGTCAAGGATCTGACGTCGATCATCCCGAAGGGGCTCAACGCGATGGCGTCGCCCATTCTCATCCTCACTTTCGCGTGGACGTTGAAAGCAATGACGGACGCGTTGGGCTCCAGGCCTTTCGTTGAGGGAGCAATGGCCGGTCCCGCGCAAAACTTCGCAAGTTTTCTGCCGGCGCTCGTCTTCATCGTTTCGGGCTTCATCGCTTTCTCGACGGGGACATCGTGGGGAACATACGGCATCATGGTGCCTATCGTCTGTGCTGTCTTCGCGGGGGTTGATAACGATCTTCTCGTCGTCGGCATCGCGGCTTGTCTTGCAGGCGGCGTCCTTGGCGATCACTGTTCGCCGATTTCCGATACGACGATCATGGCCTCGGCCGGTGCGCAGTGCAATCACATTAACCATGTGAACACACAGCTTCCATACGCGCTGACGGTAGCCGCTTTCTCCTTTGTGATGTACATCATCGCGGGCTTCACGCGCAGTGCGCTGATTACCCTGCCGATCGCCATCGTAGGATTTGTAGCGGTTCTGTTCGTTATCAAAAAGGTTTTCGGTAAAACGCGGCATAGAGTTAAAGACATCGCGGTGTAGAAGCAGACGCCGCAAATTAAGCACAAACTGAAACAAAAGGGGCTGCCTCAAAACGGTTTTTACAATCGCGGATGAGGCAGTCCCTATGCCGAGAGAAGAAAGGGGAATGTTTTGAGCAGAAAACGTAACGCATTGGTGGCGCTCGGCGGCGGTCCGTCTCCGGTGATTAACGCCTCGCTCCTCGGCATCATAGAGGGTTGCGGCGATTGGCCGGACGACATAGATACCGTATACGGAGCGGTTCACGGCATCGAAGGCGTGTTGCTGGAAAATCTGATTGCGCTGAGCGGTCAGGACAGGACGCAGTTGCAAAAACTCCGGTATACGCCTGCGTCGGGTGCGATCGGTACCTGCCGGTACAAACTGCAGGCGGGCGCCGAGGATGATTACAGGCGCGTTGTAGAGGTCGCTCGCGCCCATAACATCGGATACTTTTTCTATATCGGCGGCAATGATTCTATGGATACCGCGCAGAAAGTGAGTCGGCTCGCGCATGAGATGGGCATCGACCTCATCGTCGCGGGGGTTCCCAAGACCATCGACAACGACCTCGGCGACGAGGCGCGCACCATGATCGACCATACGCCCGGTTATGGCAGTACGGCCAGATATTGGGCCATGCTGATGAAAGACCTCGAGGAAGAAAACAGAGGCATGTGCGTAAGCGAGCCGGTGAGTGTGATTCAGGCGATGGGGCGTAAATCGGGATTCATCACCGCCGCGTCCCGATTAGCGGATCCGAACAGGCAGATGCCCCTCCAACTCTATTTTGCCGAAACAGAGCAGAATATCGACAGCCTTTACGAGAATGTGAAACGCTGCGTCAAGGAATGCGGACGCTGTATCGTCGTGGTCAACGAGGGGTTCAACGCAGGCGATATCGGCGAAGAAAAAGACGGTTTCGGGCATATGGAATATGGCGCCAACACCGCCGCCGCGCAATTGGTCGCGGAGACATTGAACACGCGTGGGCTGCCCGTCAGAGGGTTGGCTACGTGGCAGATGCCCGGCGTATTGCAGAGGTGTACATCGGTGTTTCGTTCCGCGGTGGATGTCGACGAGGCCTATGAGGTCGGAAGATATGCCGTCGGCATGGCTATGCGAGAGGGTACCGGCTATATGGCGACCATACTCCGTGACCGCGATTCGAGCGCCTATAAGGCATATTTTGATAAGATTTCGTTGGAAATTATTGCGGATTCGGTTCGCTATCTGCCCCCTGAATGGATCGCCGAAGATGGGTTGGATGTGACCGACGATTTCATCTCATATGCCATGCCGCTGATCGGTCGGGATATGGACGAGGTGCGGATCGTGGGCGGCCTGCAGGACTTCGCCGTCTTGGACGAGCGGCGCATCGACAGAAAATGCCCCGATTACATACCGTACAATTTCAGATGATTCAGATCAATGGAGCGCCGTCTCACCCGAGCGGTTTGAAGCTGTCGTAGTCCTCCGTCAGCGTGAAGGAATTGTGCTTGCGAAATTCCGCCAAATCCTCCTTGCTGAATTTCAGCCAGTTCCACAATTCCTCATCCTCGGAGAGCCGGCGTATGGAGATGAGGACTTTGAAGCTGATCGGCTGAAACATCTTATATGAAATTCCCGTGAGGATGCCCTTCATCACGCCGTGCTTCTTGAAAGGCTCCTTTGCTACGATAAACAGCTTCTCCACCGGGTTATTGGCGTTCTGGAAGACGAAGTTTATGTAAGGATCGGCGATAAACGCCTGCCCCGTGTAGAAATCCCTGCAGGTTTCCGTCTCCGTAAAGGACTTCAGATGATAAAACAGGGTAGATTCCCGCTCCCGGCCGCCCGCCACAATGATGAGAGACCTTGCCGGTTTCTTTGAATGTCCGTCGAAGAAATACATGTAATATCTGCTGAGGTTTGAGCCGGCGACTTTGTCGGGTTGCGCGGCGTCCTCCGCGATGGTGGAGGATTCGAGCAGGAATGGCGCGCTCACATTCAACGCGTCGGAGATCTCAAACAATGTCTCGATGTCAATGTCGATCTGCCCATTTTCGTATTTCCAAACAGTCGTCTTGCTCTTATTGATCCTTTTTCCCAGGTCTTCCAACGTGAGATTGTTAGCCTTGCGGTAACCGCATATCCGGCGTCTGAGTTGTTCCGGGTTATACTTCATTTGTATCATCCTTCACTTTATCAAAAAACAACCTTTCCCCTACAATGACCGCGCTTCACGATTCGTCATATGACTTGAGGCCCTTGAGAACATTATACCATAGATAATATGCGAAGCGTCTATGGTATAATGCGCCATCTCCGCCCACTCCCTCCCATGGCGTTCGCCGCCTTCTCTCCGAACGCGAGGCAACGTGTGCATACAATATCTTGTAGAATCCCGCGATTCCAACACCTATAAGCCCGAAAGGAGAAAAAATACAATAAAAATTCGCAAAAAGCACTTGAATCTCCCCTCACCCTGCTATATAATAAACAGGCTTGCGGAAAATCGCGGGCGATTTTATGTGACGGGAGGTTGCCGACGGCACTACCGGGGAATTTCTGTCATAATGTACGGCTCCCTCAAAGAAGGGGGCAAAGGGATTTGATTAACCGACCCCTCGCGCCTGAGTGGTGCTAACGCGCGAAAGATGTTTTACAGGAGGAAAAGATGGCAGAGCAGCAGAAGATCAGGATACGGCTGAAAGCTTATGAGCCGGAGATCTTGGACAAGGCCGCGGCGGATATCGTGGAGACCGCCAAAAAGAACGGCGCGGAGGTTTCCGGACCCATTCCGCTCCCTACGGAGAAGGAAGTCGTGACCATATTGCGGGCGGTTCACAAGTACAAGGACAGCAGGGAGCAGTTTGAGCAACGCACGCATAAGCGGCTCATCGTGATCACCCACACCACCACAAAGACGGTGGACGCGCTCATGAAGCTGGATTTGGCGGCGGGCGTCGATATCGAGATCAAGCTGTAACGGATTTATGTATATAGATAGAAGGTAACACTTAAACTTAGCATGATTATCTCGGTGAATAATCCGCGATAATCCGCTGTAAGGAGGAGATCAGAACGTGAAAACAATAGTTGGGCGAAAAATCGGCATGACGCAGATTTTTTCAGAAGAGGGAAATCTGATTCCCGTCACGGTCGTGGAAGCGGGGCCGAATACGGTCATCCAGATCAAGACCGTGGAGACCGACGGCTACAACGCCGTGCAGATCGGTTATGAAGACCTGAAGGAACAGAGAGCCAACAAGCCGACGAAAGGGCATTTTACAAAGTGGAACGGCCCGCTCAAAAAGCATCTGACCGAGATTCGCATAGGCGAAGGCGAAAGCTATGAGCCGGGGCAGGTGATTACGGCAGCCGATTTTGAAGAAGGCAAGAAGCTCGACGTCACAGGCATTTCCAAGGGAAAAGGCACGCAGGGTAACATCAAGCGCCATGGACATCACAGAGGTCCCATGACGCACGGTTCAAAACATAAAAGACTGGCGGGAGCTCTCGCGGCCGGTACCTATCCGTCACGGGTATTCAAAGGCAATGCCGGACCCGGTAGGATGGGACGTGAAACGGTCACGGTGCAGAATCTGGAACTCGTCAAGGTCGTTCCCGAACGAAACGCATTGCTTATCAAGGGCGCGGTTCCGGGCAAGAGGGGCGGACTCGTAAGGGTGAGATACGCCATTAAGGGTCAGGAATAGAAAGCGAGGGCAACAGACGATGGCAAAGGTGAAAGTGCTTAAAATGGACGGCGCCTCCGCCGGAGAGATCGAACTCAAAGACGAAATCTTCGGCATCAAGATCAACGAGTACGCGGTTTATGAGACGATAAAAAATTATCTGGCAAATCAGAGGCAGGGTACCCAGTCCGCAAAGACGCGTTCCGAGGTTCGCGGAGGCGGCGCAAAGCCGTTCCGGCAGAAGGGTACGGGTCGGGCGAGACAGGGTAGCAGTGTGGCACCCAACCATGTGGGCGGCGGCATCGTGTTCGCGCCGAAACCGCGTGATTACAGCTACACGATCCCGAAGAAGGTGAAGCGGTTGGCGCTGAAGTCCGCGCTCACGTCGAAGGTGGCGGACGGCGAGATCATCGTGATTGACAAACTGCAATTCGACGCGCCGAAGACGAAGGACATGGTCACGTTCCTCGGCAAGGTCAACGCAGAAAAGAAGTCGCTCATTGTTACCGCCGACAAGGAAGATACGGTGATCAAATCGGCGGCGAATATCCCGGGTGTCGGGACGACGCAGGTGGGTACGCTGAATGTATATGACATCCTCAATCACACCAGTTTCATCGTGACGAAGGATGCAATTAGCAAGATTGAGGAGGTGTATTCATAATGAGATCGCCTTATGATGTAATACTCAAACCGGTCATCTCGGAACGGAGCATGGCCGACGCGGAGAACAAGAAGTATACCTTTAAGGTGGCGACTGATGCCAACAAGACCGAGGTGAAATACGCGTTGGAAGAGATATTCAGCGTTCAGATCGACAAGGTCAACATCATGAACTATCGCGGTAAGCTAAAGAGAATGGGTAGAAATGTCGGCAGGACTTCCGCCGTCAAGAAGGCTATCGTGACCCTTGCGAAAGGTAGCAAGGAGATCGAGTTCTTCCAGAGTCTGTGATAAACGAAGGATAACGAGGGAACAAAATGGGCATTAAAAAGTACAATCCGACCACACCGGGGCTCCGGGGCATGACGGTCTCAACCTTCGAGGAGATTACGACCGACAAGCCCGAAAAGTCACTGACAGAAACGCTGAAAAAGCACTCGGGCAGAAACGTGCGAGGCAAGATCACCGTGCGCCATAGGGGCGGCGGATACAGACCCAAATACAGGATCATCGATTTCAAGCGGGACAAGGACGGCATATCCGGCCGGGTCGCGACCATCGAATACGATCCCAACAGGAGCGCGAATATCGCATTGATCGTATATGCGGACGGAGAGAAGCGATATATCATCGCACCCAACAAGCTTAAGGTTGGGGATAACGTGATCTCGGGATCCGAGTCCGACATCCAGATCGGCAATGCGTTGCCCCTGAAGAATATCCCCGTCGGTACGATCATCCACAACATCGAGCTAAAGCCCGGAAGGGGCGCGCAGATGGTCAGATCCGCCGGAAACGGTGCGCAGCTCATGGCGAAGGAAGATAAGTTCGCGCAGGTTAGACTGCCTTCCGGTGAGGTGCGGAAAGTGCATATCACATGTCGGGCGACCATCGGCGAGGTAGGCAACCAAGATCATGAGAACATCAAGATCGGTAAGGCCGGCAGAAAGCGGCACATGGGCATCAGGCCTACGGTTCGCGGTTCCGTTATGAATCCCAACGACCATCCCCACGGCGGCGGCGAAGGCAAGGCCGGTATCGGCCGGGTCGGTCCCGTTACGCCTTGGGGCAAACCGACATTGGGATATAAGACGAGAAAGAAGAACAAGCATTCCAATCAATACATCGTCAAGAAACGCGGCGAACGGTAACGAAAATCGGCAGGCGGTATGACCGCCCGAAGGTAAAACGGAGGTAAAACATGGGCAGATCATTAAAAAAAGGCCCCTTTGTAAACGAAAAACTGTTGAAGGCGATTGATGAACTGAATGCCGCCAACGAGAAGCGAGTGCTCAGGACTTGGTCTCGGCCGTCTACGATATTTCCGCAGATGGTGGGACATACCATCGCGGTTCACGACGGCAGACGACATGTGCCCGTCTATATCACGGAGGATATGGTGGGTCACAGATTGGGCGAATTCGCGCCGACGAGGACATATAGAGGACACGGCAACGACAAGAGCGCGCGAGTCAAGAAGACTTCAAGTGCGGCACCGGCACCGGCTCCCGCGGCCGGAGCGAGCGAGTAGAAAGGAGATAGATCAACATGGAAGCAAAAGCGATTGCAAAATATGTCAGGATTTCTCCGATCAAACTCAAGCCTGTCGTCGATCTGGTACGGGGCAAGGATTTGGATGCGGCACTCAATATCCTGAAGTTCACCCCGGGCAAAGGTTCGGAAGCGGTGGAAAAAGTGATACAATCCGCGGCGGCCAATGCCGAGTATAAGCCCGAGATGAATGCGGACAATCTCTATGTAGCGCAGGTCTACGCGCACCAAGGACCCACGATGAAGCGTTGGAGAGCAGGCGCGCGCGGCAGAGCGTCGAAGATACTCAAGAGAAGCAGTCATATAGGTGTGGTATTAAAGGAGAAGAACTGATGGGTCAAAAGGTAAGTCCCCACGGACTGCGAGTCGGGATCATCAATGACTGGGATTCCAAATGGTACGCCGATAAAAAGAATTTTGCAAACTATCTGATCGAGGACAATGAGATCAGGGCGTTTGTCAAGAAGAAGCTGTATATCGCGGGTATTTCAAGAACCGTCATCGAGCGGGCGGCGGACAACCAGATCAAGGTGACCGTCATGAGCGACAAGCCGGGCATCATCATCGGCAGATCCGGAAACGGGATTGACGAACTGAAAGCCGCCTTGGAGAAAAAGACCGGTAAGGCTGTATACGTGAACATCGTCGAGGTGAAACGCTCCGAATTGGACGCGCAGCTCTCTGCGGAGAGTATCGCCCAGGCGCTTGAAAAGAGGATATCTTTCCGGCGGGCGATGAAGCAGGCCATCGGCAGGACGATGAAAGCGGGCGCTAAGGGCATCAAGGTGCTCGTCGCCGGCAGACTCGGCGGAGCCGAGATCGCGAGAAGCGAGAAGTATAACGAAGGGAATGTCCCCCTCCACACATTGAGGGCAAATATAGATTACGGTTTCGCGGAAGCCGACACCACCTACGGAAAGATCGGCGTCAAAGTGTGGATCAACCTCGGTGAGAGATTGGAAAAAGGACTGATGAGTTCCATTCCCGAGGAAAAGCGCGAAAGCAAGAGAGAGCGCGACAACAGGCGCGGTCGGCGCGGCGAACGGGACGGCGAGCGTCCTCGGAGAGACAATCGGCGCGACAACGGCCCCGGCGGCAGACGAAACAACAGACGGGATGGCAGGCCGGAACTGCCAAAGGCGGTCAATCCGCGGAAGCGCGTGGCGCCTAAGAAAGAACCGGCGGTCGCACCGGCAGTGGAAGAATCACAGGTCACAGCGCCTGAAAACGAGTAGAATCATTTGCGCGAAATTGTTTTCGTACAGAGGAAGGAGAGTGACCTACGATGTTAATGCCAAAACGTGTCAAGCGCAGGAGAGTCCATAGAGGGCGCATGAAGGGCACAGCTACGCGGGGAAATCACATCACATACGGTTCGTTCGGTCTCATTGCGCAGGAGTGCGGATGGATAAAATCCAACCAGATCGAGGCGGCTCGTATCGCGATGACAAGGTCTATCAAGAGGGGCGGAAAGGTCTTTATCAAGATATTTCCCCATAAGCCCGTGACGAAGAAACCCGCGGAAGTCCGCATGGGTTCCGGTAA
>JAISQM010000064.1 GCA_031274195.1 Eubacteriales Family XIII. Incertae Sedis bacterium | reverse complement strand
TTCCCATGGTTGTCTTCTCTCTTTCATTGCATTCGATGATCAATTGCTTTTTCACCGGCTATTGTTCATTTCGACCGGGCGCAAAACCAACAAGCGCGCCCTATCGAAACATCTGTTTTGCTTATTTATATCATGTTAATAGTATACCATATCCTCGCATAAACCATAACAGATTTCGAGAAGTTTGCGCGATCGGCGGCATTGTGCGCCACAGCCCCGGAGCTGTGGGAAAGACGACCACGCCCTGTTCCAAACGTTATCATCACACCAATTGCCGTGACAGGTATCACATTGCCGCCATCTGATCGAGGTGAGAGACAAATTTGACCTCACGCGCCTAAAAGTGTTATAATTTGAATGAAAAGAAGACGAGAAAAGAAGAAGAAAAGAAAGAATGAGGTAAAAAAAGAATGGAAAGTCAAAAGGAAAAGACGATCGAAGAACTGAAGGAGAAAAAGGGATACATCTGCGACATGGACGGCGTGATTTATCACGGCGATATTCTGTTGCCCGGCGTGAAAGAATTTGTGGACTGGCTCATGTCGAACAAGAAGGAATTTTTGTTTCTGACCAACGCCAGCGAGCGTTCGCCGCTGGAGCTGCGGCAAAAATTGGAGCGCATGGGACTTGATATACCCGAGGAAAATTTTTATACCAGCGCGTTGGCGACCGCGAAATTCCTCTCCAACCAGTCGCCGGGCTGCACGGCCTACATCCTCGGAGCGCCCGGTCTGCAAAACGCCCTGTATAACGTAGGCATTATGCAGAATGACATTGACCCGGATTACGTCGTGGTGGGCGAAACGCGCACCTACACCTACGACAGCATTCTGCGGGCGACGACTCACGTCATGAAAGGCGCACGACTTATCGGCACGAATCCCGACATCACCGGACCCTCGGAGGACGGCATCATACCCGCGTGCAAAGCCTTGATCGCGCCCATCGAACTTGCTACGGGGCGGCAGGCCTACTATGTCGGCAAACCCAACCCCCTCATGATGCGAACGGGCTTGCGCATGTTGGGCGTCCACTCGGACGAAGCCGTGATGATCGGCGACCGCATGGACACCGACATCATCGCCGGCATCGAGACCGGTATCGACACGGTGTTGGTGCTTTCCGGCGTCACGCAGCGAAAGGACATCAAAAAGTTTCCCTATCGCCCGAAATATATATTGCGCAGTGTTGGAAACATCGCCGATTACAACGACCCGCCGAGGATCGCGATCTAAAAACACAATCAGCCGTTCGCCGTAATGCTGACCTCGCCGGAGCGCAAAGTCTCTCGCTTTCCGTCCGCGTATTCGACCGATAAACTGCCGTCGTCGTTGATCCCCAGTGCGATGGCGCTTATTTTTTTATCCCCACGTATGACCTGAATGGATCTGCCCACAATGAACGAGCGGCGCCGGTATTCATCCATCAGCGCCCCATCCTCCGAAAGCGTTTCATAGGCTGAGAAAACCTGCTCGATGAGGACGGCGGCGAATCTGTTTCTGTCGCGAGCCGGCATCCGCACCGATCCGGCGATATGCCGCAGTTCCTCCGGAAAAACATCCTCCGTCACATTGATATTGATGCCGATACCGAGCACGATGGATTCGATCTCCCCGCTCTCGATGTCGCTCACCGCTTCCGTGAGAATGCCGCATATCTTTTTTCCGTCTATAAACAGGTCATTCACCCATTTGATCTTCGGCTGTTGCGTTCCCTCGCTCACGATCTCGATCGCCCGGCAGACTGCCACCGCCGCGGCGACGGTCGTGCGCAGCGAATGTTCTATGTTTCCCGCCGGTTTTAGAATAAAACTGATGTAGATGCCGCCTGTCGCGGGCGCAAAGAAACTCCTGCCCCGTCTGCCCCGCCCCGCCGTCTGCTCCTCCGCGATGATGACGCTTCCAAACGGAATCCCGTCCGCAGGCGCGGCGGCAATGAGCCGCTTCGCTTCATTATTCGTCGAATCGATAGATCGGTGGAATACGAGAGTTGGAACGGAAGAACCGTCCCCTTGTGTCCCGAACCACGGCGACATGCCCTGAAAGGAAAGAATACCGCTCTCCTCCGAAAGAGTGTAGCCCCTGTTCGTCCCGGCGTCTATGGGATAGCCCTCCCGCTTGAGTCCCGCCACAGCTTTCCACACCGCCGTCCTCGAAACGCCCATTGATTTTGCCAATGTCTCACCCGACACGGAGTCCCCGCGATTCGCCTCCAGTATGCGCAATGTCTCCTCGCGAATGCTCATGATAATGCTATTATACCATAGGTGCGAAGCACTTATGGTATAATCCGCCATCTCCGCGACGATTCAGAAGTGAAAGCAATGCGCGGACAGTTCCATGACCGAGCAATGCGCGGACAGTTCCATGACCGTTGACAAATGAAAACAAACATAATATAATCCATATATGGCATATAAGATATATACGATAGACTTCAGCAAAAGTATTGAGAAAAAGGGAGGCAATAAAATGTCAAAGATCGCAAACAGTCTGACCGAACTGATCGGTAAAACACCCCTGCTTCAACTGAACAACTACGCGAAGGCAAACGGCCTTAACGCGAATGTGGTCGGTAAGTTGGAATATTACAATCCGGCGGGGAGCGTCAAAGACAGAATCGCGCTCGCGATGATCGAGGACGCCGAAAAGAGCGGCAAGCTAAAGCCCGGTTCCGTTATCATCGAGCCGACGAGCGGCAACACAGGTATCGGATTAGCTTCGGTCGCGACGGCGAGGGGCTATCGCATCATCCTGACCATGCCTGAAACCATGAGCGTTGAGAGGCGCAAGCTGTTGGCGGCTCTGGGTGCGGAGCTCGTATTGACCGAAGGCGCGAAAGGCATGAAAGGTGCCATCGCGAAAGCCGACGAACTCGCCAAGGAAACGCCCGACTCTTTCATCCCCGGCCAATTCGTGAACCCCGCCAACCCGCGGATTCACAAGCAAACGACGGGCCCGGAGATATGGGAGGACACCGACGGCAAAATTGATTTCTTCGTATCGGGCATCGGCACCGGCGGAACCATAAGCGGCACCGGCGAATACCTCAAAAGCAAAAATCCGAACATCAAAATCATCGCCGTCGAGCCGTCTGACTCGCCCGTCCTGTCCGAGGGAAAGGCCGGCCCGCACAAAATTCAGGGCATCGGCGCGGGCTTTGTCCCCGACACGCTGAACACAGACATCTACGACGAAATTGTCACGGTCAAGAGCGAAGACGCTTTCCGCGTGGGTCGTGAAATCGCCAAGTCGGAAGGACTTCTCATCGGAATTTCCTCCGGCGCCGCTGCGTGGGCAGCCACCGAACTCGCAAAGAGGCCGGAAAATGCGGGCAAAACCATCGTAGCCATCCTGCCGGACACAGGGGAGCGCTATCTGTCCACCGCCTTATTCGAGTAAAGATCAACCGCTACCTCGCCTTGCCGCCGGCGGTGGATTCTTGTATAATAACCTAGTGATTATACGCCCCACATCTATTCGCAGGCAATGAGAGGGTACCGATGAAACGAACAAACGCGCTTGACGCGCTGAATCCACAACAGCGAGAGGCCGCTCTGCATAAGGACGGCCCTCTTTTGATATTGGCGGGAGCCGGGAGCGGCAAAACCAGCACGATGACCCACCGCATCGCGCACCTGATTAAAGAAGAAGGGGTGAGTCCCTACCACATATTGGCGGTGACGTTTACGAACAAGGCGGCTGCGGAGATGCGCGACCGCATCGAGTCGCTCATCGGCGGCGGCATTCGCATGTGGATCATGACGTTTCACGCGGCGTGCCTGCGCATTTTGCGCGTACATGCGGAGCGCGTCGGGTATGGGAAAGACTTTGTCGTGTACGATCCCACGGATCAGAAAGTTGTGGTGAAGTCCTGTGTGAAGGAGCGCAATTTGGACGCGCAGAAGTTCACGTCGGCCTATGTGCTCTCCGTCATCAGCAGCCGCAAGGAAAAGAGCATGTCGGCTCGGCAGTTTGCGGCGGAAGCGGGCGACAATCCGCTGAACAAGAATTTGGCGTTGCTCTACGGAGATTATGAGCGGATTTTGAAGAAGAACAACGCCATGGATTTCGATGATCTCATTATGAACACGGTGCTTCTTCTTGAAAATCATCCCGAGGTGCTGGCTGAATACCGGGAACGCTTTCGCTATATCATGGTGGACGAGTATCAGGACACGAATTTCATTCAGTATCGGTTTATCAAGCTGTTGGCCGAGGGACACGGCAACATCTGCGTCGTGGGCGACGACGATCAGTGCATCTATCAGTGGCGCGGCGCGGACATCTCGAACATATTGAATTTCGAAAAGGATTTCAAGGGCACTAAGGTGGTGAAGCTCGAGCAGAACTACCGCTCTCGAGGCAACATCTTGAATGCCGCAAACTCCGTTATCGCGAACAACCGGACGAGAAAAGCGAAGAAACTCTGGACGGACAAGGAGGACGGCGACAAGATTTGCTATGTGAACGCCTACGACGAAAAGGAGGAAGCGCGATTTGTGGCGCGCGCGATCGAGGAAGGCGTCGGCGAGGGGCGAAACTACCGAGATTTCGCGGTGCTGTACCGGACGAATGCCCAGTCGCGTACCTTTGAAGAAGCTTTTTCGGCCGCGACGGTGCCGTATCGCGTGCTCGGCGGCGTTCGGTATTACGACCGCAAGGAGATCAAGGACATAGTCTCCTACATGCGGCTGGTTCAAAACCCGGCGGACGATGTGGCTCTGTCACGCGTGATCAATGCGCCTAAGCGCGGCATCGGCGCAAAGACATTGGCGAAGCTCACGGCGCACGCGGCTGCAGAGGGCGGCAGTATGTTGGAGCTGCTCGCGGACGAGCGAGTGCACGCGATGCTTTCCGCAAAATCGCAAATCGCGGTGCGGCAGATGGTGGATGTGATCGCGACCTACACGGCCGAACAGGCGAATCTGCGCATTTCCGACATCTACGACGGCCTCATGATGCGGACGGGCTATGTAAAGGCGTTGGAAGATCAGAATACGGTGGAGGCGGAGAGCCGCATCGAGAATCTGTTGGAATTCAAGTCGGTTATCTTGGAATACGAGATGGCGGATCCCGACATAACCCTCGCCGAATTTATGGAGAAGATCGCTCTCATGGCCGATGTCGATAATCACGACAGAAATGAGAACGCGGTGACGCTTATGACGCTGCACAGCGCGAAGGGACTGGAATTTCCCGTCGTGTTCATGCCCGGCATGGAGGAAGGCCTATTCCCCGGAGGGCGTGCTGCGGAGAGTGAGGGCGGCATAGAGGAGGAACGGCGGCTGTGCTATGTGGGCATGACGCGGGCGATGGAGAAGCTCTATCTCATCAGAGCCGGCGCCCGAACCATATACGGGCGGTATAATCATACGTTGGAATCTCGATTTCTCCGCGAAATAGACAGGACATATCTGGATGGCGAGCAACTGCCGGGCGGCGATACGACGGGACTTTTGCACGCGCCCGTAGGTGATTTCGACGGATTCTCAGACGCGAAAGTCATCCGACCCTTCGACCAACTCCGACACATTCGCGCAAGCGTAGCGAAACCCCTCGGCATGGGTCTGACGGATTACGACAACGGCGACCGCGTGCGCCATACAAAATTCGGCGAAGGCCTGATTCTCGAATCCGACGAGCGGACGGTCACCGTGATGTTTGACAGCGCGGGCAAGAAAGTCTTGGCGAAAGGCGTCGCGCCGCTGGAGAAGGTGTAGGTTACTCCGCCATCTCCCGGAATTCGTCTTCCGAAATGATCTTCACACCCAACTTCTTCGCCTTCTTGTTTTTGGAAGAGTCGGAGGTCGTGTCGTTGTTGATGAGATAGTCGGTCTTTTCGCTGACGGCACCCGTCACCTTGCCGCCCCGGCTTTCGATATACGTCTTCAGCGCTTCCCGGTTCGGGTAGGCCGACAGGCTGCCCGTGATGACGAAGGTGCGCCCTTCGAGACTGTTTCCGGCGGACTGCCCTTCGGCGTCGTCGAAACGGATTTGATCGAGGATATGCCCGACCCTCCGCTGATTGTCCGAATCCGCGAACCAATTCACGAAGTTTTCGGCCATGACGGCTCCGACGCCGTCGATCTCTACAAGCTCCTCGGTCGTGACATTTTCGATGCGGCTCCAGTCGTAGCCGCAGGCCTTGCAGATCAGCTTCGCGTTGGCGAGTCCGATGGTGGGAATACCCAAGCTGTACAGCAGCCGCGCCTTCGTCGTCTGCCGCGCGGTGTCAACGGCCGCGATGAGATTTTCGCAGGAGCGTTCGCCGAAACCTTCCATCTCTATGATTTCGTCCTTATATCGGTCGATTCGGAAAATGTCCGCAAGCTCAGCGATGAAGCCCTTCGCGATGAACTTCTCCAAGGTCGATTCGGAAAGCCCCTCGATATTGAGCGCGTTTCGTCCGACAAAATGCGTGAACGACTTGATCTGTTTCGCCAAGCAGTTTGGATTCGTGCAGTAGAGAGAACGCACGTCGCCGCTATTCTTGATCTCCGTGGCCCAACCGCAGACGGGACACTGAGCCGGAATGGTGATGTTGCCGCTACGCGTCAAATTTCCCTCAATCTGCGGAATGATCATGTTGGCCTTGTAGACGCGTATCTCATCGCCGATGCCGAGCTCCAATTCCTCCATGATGCTGATGTTGTGAACGCCGGCGCGGCTGATCGTCGAACCTTCGATCTCCACGGGCTCGAATACGGCGACGGGATTGATGAGTCCGGTCCTGGATGCGCTCCATTCGATCTCCGTGAGCGTCGTCGTCGCAAGTTCGTCCGTCCACTTGAAAGCGATGGCGTCCCTCGGGAATTTGGCGGTCCGACCCAGGCTTTCGCCGTAGGCGATGTCGTCGTAGATGAGCACCAAGCCGTCTGAGGGCAGGTCGCTTTTGGCGGTTCGCTCCGCAAATCTGTGGACTTCCTCCGCGACGGTGTCAGCCGTGACGAGGAAGTATTCCACCGTTTCAAATCCGAGCGACATGAGGAATTTCATCTGTTCGTCCCGCGAATCGTGGAAATCCATGCCCTCGGCACGAGCCAGTCCGAAAGCGTAGAACCGCACGTGGCGCTTCGCCGTGATCTCGCTCTTCAGTTGCCGCACGCTGCCGCTGCTGAGATTGCGCGGATTTTTATATTTGGCGGCGTCCTCCTCTATCTCCTCGTTGATGCGCTCGAAGTCCGAATAGCGTATGACGGCTTCGCCGCGCAATAGCAGTTCGCCCTTGAAATTGATCTTCAGGGGTAGGTTTTTGAAGGTCTCGGCGTTGTGGGTGATCACCTCGCCGATGGAACCGTCGCCCCGCGTGACCGCTTTGACGAGCGCTCCGTCCCGATAGGTCAGCGCGATGGTGAGTCCGTCCAATTTCCACGACAGCAGCCCCGTTTTATCTCCGAGCCACGCGGATAGTTCCTCCGCGCTCTTGGTCTTGTCCAACGAGAGCAGCGGCGCCGCGTGTGTCTCTTTCCGCAGCTCCGTGCTGACGCTGTAGCCCACCCGCGATGTGGGACTGCCGGCCAGCCTGATGCCGGTTTCCCGCTCGAGGGCGGCCAGCTCGTCGTAGAGCTTGTCGTACTCGATATTCGGCATGATCTCCCGATCTTCGCCGTAATACGCTCGCGCGGCCTCGTTCAACATCGGGACTAAAATTTTCATACGATTCAGTTTGTCGTTCATCAGTTGATCCTTTCAAATTTAGATTATGAAAATTGTAACATGCGTGGCTCTCGCACGCAAACGCCCGCGACATTCGGACGGTGTTTATGGTATACTATTCCCATCAAATTCGTAATCAGGACGGTGCATATTATATGAAAATCGGGAAGCTCGACAACGAGCTGCTTAAAAAAATTGTGATAGATAAGATCGGATACCGGCGGCCGGAAGTGATCACGGGTCCGGGGATCGGGGAGGACTGCGCTGTCGTCGATTTCGGAGACTATGTGTGCGTTCTGTCCTCAGACCCCATCACGGCGGCCGTCGGGCGCGTGGGCAGCTTGGCCGTTCACGTGTCGTGCAACGATATCGCGTCTAATGGTATCGAGCCGCTTGGTGTCATGCTCACCGTGCTTCTGCCGCCCGAGACCACGGAGGCGGACATCGAAGAAATCATGGGACAGGCCGCGGAGACGGCCGAACGGCTCGGCGTAGAGATCATCGGCGGACATACGGAGATCACGGACGCCGTGACGAAGCCCGTCATCACATCGACGGCTGTCGGGAGAGGCGCAGCGAGCCGCTCGAGCGGCGGCGCGCGCATAAAACCGGGCGACAGAATCTTAGTGAGCAAGAAGTTGGCGATGGAAGGCACGGGCATCATCGCGTCCGATCACGGCGAGGCACTTGCCGGTTTCCTGACCGAAGACGAACTGAGGCGTGCCACAGCGATGTTGGACGAGGTCAGCGTCGTGCGAGAGGGCGTCCTCGCGGGAGCCATCGGGACGACGGGTATGCACGACATCACGGAAGGCGGCGTGTTGGGCGCGGTGTGGGAGATGTGCCGGCTCTCGGAGACGGGGGCGGAGATATGGAAGGATGCGCTTCCCGTTGACGCGGTGACGCGCAAGGTGTGCGAACATTTCGGACTTGATCCCTTTCGGCTCATCTCGAGCGGCGCCATGCTCATGATCGCCCGCCCTGCCGAAAGCGTCAAGATCGCCGAGGTTCTTCGCGCGGAAGGCATAGCGGTGACGGAGATCGGCGTCATTCGCGAGAAAACGGAGGGCATTCATCTGCACACCGGGACGCACACGGAGACCATCGCGCCGCCGGACAGCGACGAGATATATAAAATGAACGATACAACGGTAAATGAGAAACGTGCTGATTGAAATAGAATACGATGGCAGCGGCTTTCACGGTTGGCAGATTCAGCCGGAGGCGCGCACGGTGCAGGGCGATCTGGAGAACGCGCTGACGAAGGTGTGCGGCGAGCGCATTCGCATAAACGGCACCTCGCGAACGGATGCCGGCGTCCATGCCTACGGACAGATGGCGAGCTTTACGGGCGATTTCGGGATACCCACGGAGCGCATTCCCCTATCGGTCAACCATCTGCTCGACGGCGTCAGGATACGCTCGGCGCGGGAGGTGCCGGAAACGTTCCACGCGCGGTACGATGCCGTCGGAAAGACGTACCTGTATCGGATCGCCGTCAGCGATGTTCCCGATATTTTTATGAGAAATTACCGTTATCAGTTGAACAAAAGACTGAATACGAGTAAGATGGTAGAAGCGGCGGCACATCTCGTCGGTACCCACGACTTCAATGCTTTCAGAACTTCGGGCGGGTCTAAGCTGCGAACGACGGAGAGGACTCTGTTTGATCTGCGGATCGAGGAAGCGGAGGAACTGTCCGTCAGGGTTACGGGCGACGGCTTTCTGTACAACATGGTGCGAATCATCGTTGGTACGCTTGTGGAAGTCGGACTGGGGAACCGGGCGCCGGACGAGATGCGAGAGATATTGGCTTGCGGAGAGAGAAGCTGGGCGGGTCACACAGCTCCCGCTTGCGGACTCTATCTGGAGCGCGTGTATTTCAACGGGGGAGAAATGAGTGAAGCATAATAGGAATAGGTGCATAACGGAATCATTCGGCAACGAGATTCTATTGTTCGACGGCGCGATGGGTACCGCCTTGCAGTTGGCGGGGCTTTCCGGCGGCGAATTGCCCGAAGCCTACAATATCGAAAAAGCCGATGTGGTGCAGTCCATCCACCGATCCTATCTGCAGGCGGGTTGCGACGTGCTCACGACCAACACCTTCGGAGCCAACGGTTTGAAAGTGAAAGACTCCGGCTATACGGTGGCACAGGTGATCGCCGCGGCTGTGGAAAATTGCAGAAAAGCGATTGCGGACTTAAATGGCGACGCTTTCGTCGCGTTGGACATCGGTCCGTCGGGGAAATTGATGGATCTGGCGGGCGGCTTTGATTTTGACGCCGCCTATGAACTGTTTCGGGAGCAGGTGGTCGGCGGCGCAGCGGCCGGTGCGGATCTCATTCTGTTCGAGACATTCACCGACATCGTCGAGCTGAAGGCCGGCATTTTAGCGGCAAAAGAACACTCCGACTTGCCCGTATTCTGCTCGCTCACCTTTGAGGACACCGGTCGGATGCTCATGGGTACCGATCCCGCGACGGCGGTGCGCATCGTTCAGGATATGGGCATCAGCGCCGTCGGCGTCAACTGCTCATTGGGGCCGGCGGATATGTTGCCGTTGGTTCGCGAGATGGCGGAGGTCGCGAAGATACCTGTACTGGCGCAGCCCAACGCGGGCTTGCCTCGAATCGAAGACGGTCAAACGTACTACGATGTGGACGCCGAGGATTACGCCCGCTGCATGGCAGAGATTCTCGAGGCCGGCGCGGCGGTGGTCGGCGGATGTTGCGGGACCACGCCGGCGCATATCCGCGCGCTTCGCGATCGTATAGACGCGATCAAAGACGAACAGAAGCGAGAGCGGTTTCCGGCGTTGCGGAGCGGTTGGTTGGAAGAAAAAATCACGAAAGCCTATCCGTCCTCCTGCTCCGTCACGAATTCCGTCGTCTTGGACGGCAGGGTGCGCGTCATCGGGGAACGGATCAATCCCACGGGCAAAAAGAAACTAAAGGAGGCGCTGATCGCCGGCGATTACGCATATACCCTCTCCGAGGCCATCGCGCAGGCGGAGGCCGGGGCGGACATTGTGAATGTCAACGCGGGCTTGCCCGATATCGACGAGGGCGAGGCGCTGTTGCAAATCGTGCGGGGCATCTCCGCGCGGGGCGACATCCCCCTGATGATAGACTGCAAGATACCGGAATATACGGAGAAAGCGGTGCGGTATTGCAGAGGAAAGGCGATCATCAATTCCGTCAGCGGGGAACAGGCAAGCATGGATGAGGTGCTCCCCATCGCCGCGAAATACGGTACAGCCGTTGTGGCGCTCGCGTTGGATGAGAACGGCATCCCCGCTTCTGCGGAGGCGCGGCTTGAAATATTGGAGAAGATATTGAAAGAAGCGGCGCGGTATGGCATCGGGCGGGATCGGATCATCGTCGATATGTTGGCGCTGACCGTCTCGGCGGAACCGGGTGCTGTGATGGAATCGCTTAAAGCGATCACGTGGGCGAAAGAAGTCTACGGCGTGGCTGCGACCTTGGGCGCCAGCAACGTATCCTTCGGCTTGCCGGAACGAAAACTGATCAACGGAGCGTTTCTGTCCATGGCTGTGTATGCCGGTTTGGACGCGCCCATCACGGATCCGACGGTATCGGAATACATAGACATCATCCGAAGCGCGGAGGTTCTCGTCGGCAGAGACCCCGGCGCCGAAAGCTATATCGGTTACAATCAAAAAAAGCAGGCGGGCGCGGGCGATTTGGGCGGCGGTGCGGTTTCGGTGAAGTCCGAGCTGAGTCTTGCTGCGATCATCGAAGGCGGTTTTGAGGATCGGGCGGCTGCGGCTACAAAGACACTTCTGACGGAGCACGAGCCGCTGTGGGTCATCGATCACGTCATCGTGCCCGCGATGGAGGAGATCGGCCGGCGCTACGAGGACGGGACAATATTCCTGCCGCAGATGATGCGCTCGGCGGATACGGTGAAGCGTTCGTTTGATGTGCTCAAGGCCGAGATGGACAAGAGCGGGGAACGCGTGTCTGCGGGCAGGATCATCCTCGCCACCGTGAAAGGCGACATTCACGACATCGGCAAGAATATCGTGAAGTCCATGTTGGAGAATTACGGATACGACATCATCGATTTGGGCAAGGATGTGCCGCCCGAGCAGATCGTCGAAACCGCGAAAAAAGAAAATATAAAATTGGTGGGTTTGTCGGCGCTCATGACCACCACCATCGGCAGTATGGAGGAGACCATCCGGCAGCTCAAGGCCGCAGGCCTCACCTGCAAGACCGCAGTGGGCGGCGCGGTGCTGACGCAGGCCTACGCCGACAGAATGGGCGCGGACTATTACTGTGAAAACGCCGTGGAAGCGGTGAAGGCAGCGAAAGAAGTGTTTGTGTGGGGCGCAACGGAGAAGGCGCCCGCGAGGGGAGACGAAGATCATGGAACGACCAAGTTGGGATGAATATTTTATCGGCATAGCCAGACTGACAGCGGAGCGGGCTACCTGTCTCCGTCGCAAGGTGGGGGCGGTCATCGTGCAGGACAAGCAGATCGTCGCTACCGGATACAACGGTGCGCCCAAGGGCATCGCGCACTGCGAAGAAAAGGGCGGCTGTCTCCGCGAAAAGCTGGAGGTACCCTCCGGCGAACGGCATGAGCTGTGTCGGGCGCTTCACGCCGAGCAAAACGCCATCATTCAGGCGGCCACGTTGGGACAGAGCATCGAGGGCGCGACCATGTACATCACGCACCAACCCTGTGTGATCTGTGCCAAGATGATTATAAACGCGGGCATACGGAAGATCATCGTCGCGGAAGGATATCCCGACGAATTTGCCGTGGAGATTTTGGCGGAAGCGGGTCTGAAAATCGTAAGCATCGGGAAGCGCAAGTGAGATTACTGGTGACAAAATGACAGATAGCGGAATAATTAAATTGGCCGTGTTCCTCTGTATTGCCGTGCCCTTTGTGCTGTCGGCGCTCTTTTCGCCCGTCGCCATTCGGCTGTCGAAGCGAATCGGCGCAATCGATGTACCTCGGGACAATCGCAGGATGCATACGGAACCGGTTCCCCGCTTTGGCGGCATGTCCATCTTCATTGCGACGATCGCTGCCTTTGCGCTTATCCGGGCGGTTTTCGACATATTGATTCCCGCCTCTGAACGCGACGGCGAACCGACCGATAAGATATTTGCCATTATCGTGGGCGGTGTGCTCATCTATATCGTAGGCGCCATCGACGACTTGAAGGGCATGAAGCCCATCGTCAAGTTTGCCTGTCAGATACTATGCGCGTCGGCGGTCTTCGCGCTCGGCATTCGGATTCCCGGAATCAGCCTGTTGGGCTTGAGCTTTGCCGGTAATATGGCGGGCGATCTTATTTTCAGCTTCATCGTGACCGTCGTCTGGATCGTGGTGATTACGAACACGATCAACCTCATCGACGGCCTGGACGGTCTCGCGGCCGGCGTGGCGGCCATCGCCTCGCTCTCCATCGGATACGCCGCCTATATCCACGGCCACTATACGGTCACCCTTTGTATGGTCGCGCTCGCCGGAGCCGCGGGCGGTTTCCTCCCGTTTAACTTCTTCCCCGCAAAGATATTCATGGGCGACAGCGGTTCCCTCTTTCTCGGCTTCATGCTTGCGACCACCTCCATCATCAGCCCTGCCAAGGGCGCTACCGTCGTGGCGACGGTGGTTCCCGTTCTGGTGCTCGGCGTACCCATCTTCGATGTGGTCTTCGCCGTCTTGCGGCGCATCTCAAAGGGACGCCCCATATTCAGCGCGGACAAGGGCCATCTGCATCATCAGCTCGCCTACATAGGCATGGGCCAGCGTCGTGCGGTCTTGATGCTTTACGGCATCAGCGGCGTTATGGGCATCGCCGCCATCGTCTTTTCACGGGATCTCTACATAGAATCCATCTTTCTGTTTTGTATCGCCCTGCTCTTTATCGTCGTTTTGATTTGGGAGTGGAATAAGGAGAATGGCGATAAATGAATATGAATTATCAGGACATTGTCATTCTGGATAAAGACGGCGTGATCATATACACGGACGTGGCGAACCTTCGCGCTTTCGATATACCGGTCGACGAGGTCGTGGGGATGAAACTGAGCGATCTGTACAGAAATTTCAACAGCGAGACGAGCACGATGCTGAAAGCGCTGAAAACCGGCGAAGCGACCGTGGATTACGAACAGACGCTTGAGACGCGGCAGGGAAATACCATGGTGCAGGTCGGAAGCACTTACCCGATCATGAACGGCTCTGAGATTGTCGGCGTCATAGAGTTTTCCAAATACAAATACCGCCTCGAGGAGATCGGACGGATACAGGATCATTGGGATAAGCCCATCTACCGGAAGAATTATACCAGGTACACGGTGGAAGACATAATCACCGACGACGCGCAGATGCTAAACGTCAAGGCGCGGCTTCGCAAAGCGGCGAAATTGGATTCCCCGGTGTTTGTTTGCGGTAAAACCGGAACGGGGAAGGAATTGGTCGTGCAATCCATCCACAATCTGAGCAAGCGCGCGGCGAAACCCTTTGTCTCGCAAAACTGCGGCGCGATTCCCGAGAATCTGCTCGAGAGTCTCCTGTTCGGAACCGTGAAAGGCGGATTTACGGGCGCGGAAAACAAAATGGGCATACTGGAGGCCGCGGACGGCGGCACCGTTTTCTTAGATGAGATCAACGCCCTGTCTCCGGAACTGCAGGCGAAATTGCTGAAAGTCATAGAAGATCAGCGGTTTCGCAGGATCGGCGATACAAAGGAAAAAGAGATCAACGTCAGGTTTCTCGCGGCGACGAACGAGGATGTCGACCGGCTCATCTCCGAGCGGCGTTTTCGCAGCGACCTGTACTATCGCCTCGCCGTCGTTCAGATAGACCTGCCCGAACTGGCGGAGAGACGCGGGGACATCAAACTGCTCGTCAATTACTATATCGACTACTACAACGCGAAACTGCATAAGAACATAGAGCATGTGCCGGACGATGTGCTTGACATCTTCCTGCGGTACGATTGGCCGGGCAATGTCCGTGAGCTCAGAAACGCTGTCGAGGGCATTTTCAGTCTGAGCGACGACCGCGTGATCCAAAAGGAATGCTTACCCAAGCGCATATTGGAGTATGGGAAGAAGGCGCAGGTGGACATGCGGACATTGGCCTACGCGGGATGCGACCTGAAAACCATGCTCAGAACCTACGAAGATGAATTGATCGGACAGGCGATGGAAGAAAACGAATATGTCCTCTCAAAGGCGGCGACTCGGCTTGGCGTCTCCCGGCAAGTCTTGAAATATAAATTGGAACAGTCAAAAAGAACGGAGAAAGGAGGGTAAAAAATTTTTCACGCTTGTAAAAAATTTTTGCCGCCCACTCGCGAGGAAGGTGCAACAAAAAATGCGGCAGGGAAGCCGTGTTTTTTATTGAGGTGAAATTTCATTGAAAAATCAGAGGAGCGCGGAGATTTCATGGAAACTTTGAGCGAGAGTATCGAATTGGCACTATTGTTGCGTTGTACTTAAAATTAGAATCATAATCAGGTGATTCTATAGCGAGAAATTAATGAAATGCGCGGACAGTTCCATGATCGTTGGACGGCGCAGCGTTTCGAAAGAAGGGAGGATATATGATCTCAAAAGACAATGTTCGCAACATTATGTACGATTTGGTCAGCGTCCCAAGCATCGCCGGTACGGATGCGGAAGATCTCGGCTCCGTTCGCCTCAATGAACTGCTTGCCGCGATGCCTTATTTCCAAGAACACGGAGAGTTGCTGCGCTATATCCCCATCGAGGACGATTATCTGCGTCGGCATGTCGTGTCGGCTATGGTTCTTGCCAAAAAACCCACGAAACAGACGATCATCCTGACGGGACATTATGATGTGGTGGGTCTGGAAGAATACGGGCATCTCGCCGACATTGCCTTCGATATTGACGCGCTCACAAAGCGGATTTCCGAATTGGATCTGGACGAGGATTCGCAAAAGGATTTGGATTCAAACGAGTGGCTGTTTGGTCGGGGCACGGGCGACATGAAGTACGGCTTGGCGCTCTGTCTGGAGACATTGCGTTACTTTACCGAGGAGGAGGATGCCGATGTGAATCTTCTGTTCATCGGCGTGCCGGGTGAGGAGACGAATTCCGAGGGAATGCTTCGCGCCGTCAAAGAGATTTACCGGCTACAGGCGGAAGAAGGATATGAGTTCCCGTTGCTCATCAATACGGAAGCGTATGAGCCGGACGTCGTCGATAAGGGTTCGCACTACATACATATGGGTTGCGCCGGAAAACTGATGCCCATGTTTTTTTTCTGCGGCGTCGGAACGCACGCGGGTGAGTTGGCATTTCGAGGCTTTGACGCAAATCTGATGTCGTCCGAACTGCACGGACTGTTCCACCATGACTCCGCTTTCTGCCAGACGAAGATGGGACGCACCACGCCGCCGCCTTCGTGCCTGAAGATGACGGATCTGAAGGATTCCTATACGATCACGACGCCAAACTATGCCGCGTCCTACTACAATCTGATCACCTTAGATCAGGACATCAACGTGCTGATGGACGGGCTCAAGGATGTGGCGCGGCGCGCCTTTGAAAGCGCGATCGCCATCGACCGGGCTCGCACGGAGGACTACAACAAGATCGCGGCGGACAAGGTGCCGCTTCAGGAAATCGCGGTAAAGATCAGTACGTTTCGGGAACTGTACGACGACGTAAAGAGCAATTATGCCGGAGATTTCGAGGCGGACATGCGCGCTTATACGCGCGGACTTCTGGAACAGGGCATGGAGATTCAGGACATCGCGATGCAGCTCTTCAAGCGGCTCGCGGATCTGCGCAAGGACAAAACGCCAATAATCGTGATCGGGTTCATTCCGCCCTATTATCCGGACGGCTATCCGGACGGGAACGACCCGCGGATCGCGAAGATCGTCTCCGGCATCGATCACATCATCGATTACGCGCGAGAAAAATATGAGGCGCCGATCGAGGTGAAGAATTTCTATATGGGGCTGAGCGACATGTGCTTCACGGGACTTTCGCCGGATTACGACTATGACGCTCTGTTTGAAAACATCGTCGGACTCGGGGACTTCTATCAATTCCCCGATCGGGAACTGAAGGGGATCAATATCCCCGCCATCATCTTTGGGCCGCGTTCAAAGGATTCGCATAAATCCACAGAGCGCATCGACATTCCATACAGCTTCGATATATTACCTGAACTTTTCGTACATTTTATCAGTAACTACTCTGAGAAGCTCGTCTGAATAGGGCGATTTGGTTGAATGAGAAAGGAGGACGATCTCAAACTTCGTGAAATGATGTAAGGCCTTGCTCGCGCGAAGTTTGGATCAAAACAAAATGAGTGTAAAAGACAAAAAAATTACCGAGGTAGTCGTAAAAGGTGAAGGTCTGAATGAATCCTTGAAGATTCGGCAGATCATCATGGTAGGCGTCGGCGGAACCATAGGAACGGGCATGTTCCTCGGTTCCGGCTACGTATTGTCGCAAGCGGGCCCCGGAGGCGCGATTCTCGCGTATCTGATCGCGGGACTCGTCATGTGGCTCATGATGATGTGTCTGGGCGAACTTTCGACGGCGATGCCCGTTTCGGGTAGCATACAGGCCTACGCGACCGAATACATCAACCGCGCCATGGGCTTCACCGTCGGTTGGGTAAACTGGTTGGCGTGCGCGATGACGATCACCGCGCAGATCGTGGCATCTGCCATCATTATGAAAAATATCATCCCGTCTGTTCCAACCATTGTCTGGGTGATCGTGTTTGCGGTATTGTTGATCGGCGTGAACGCGTTGAACGCCAATCAATTCGGTGAGGCCTCATTCTGGTTCGCCAGTTTGAAGCTCATCCTCATCGTCACGTTTACGATCATCGGTATCGCCATCATCTGCGGCGCAGCGGGAAACAACGCGGTCGGTTTCTCCGGGATCGAGGAGAACGGCGGGTGGTTTCCGAAGGGATTTGGCGTCATCGTCACCACATTGCTCACGACGGTATACGCCTATGGCGGCTCGGAGCTGTTTGCCAGCGGCGGCAGCGAGATGAAGAACAAGAAAGACATGCCGAAAGCGGTGCA
The DNA here is from genome assembly GCA_031274195.1 of Eubacteriales Family XIII. Incertae Sedis bacterium. Taxonomy (GTDB): domain Bacteria; phylum Bacillota; class Clostridia; order Peptostreptococcales; family Anaerovoracaceae; genus JAISGB01. Next base: position 8,570 of record JAISQM010000064.1, on the reverse strand, counting down.
TGCTACGACATGGATTCTCATAGGTTGTTATCTCGTCGCCATCGTTATTCTGAGCATGATCCTGCCCTACGGCCAGGCCGACCTGCTCGGCAGCCCCTTCGCCTATGTCTTCAAGGACGCGGGAATTGCCGGCGCGGAACTGATCGTAAATATCATCATTCTGACATCGGCGCTGTCTTCCGGGAATTATTTCGTATACGCGTGCAGCAGATATCTTTGGTCTTTGGCCAAATACAATCAGGCGCCCAAGGTTCTGGCGAAGGTCAACAAACGGAAAGTGCCTATGCCCGCGTTGATTGTGACCATGGCTTTTGCCGCGCTGTCCATCGTCTGCAGTTTTGTGGCGGAGGATACGGTCTATCTTTTCCTCATGCACATCATCGGCGGCAGCAACATTTTTATTTACAGCATCGTCTGCATCGCGCAGATTCGTTTCCGACGGCAGTATCTTGCCGGCGGCGGCAAGTTGGAGGATTTGGGATATAAGACGCCGCTCTTTCCGTTGGTGCCGATCTTGGGTATCCTCGCCTATTTCCTCGTATTGGTCGGTACGGTTTCCGATCCGTCCCAGCGTGTTTCCATCTTCATCTGTGTGCCGGCGTACGTCCTGATCTACATCGGTTTCTACATCTACACGAAGAAGAAAAGCACAAAGGCCGCGAACATCACGATGGAATAATTTTAGATTAACGTATGACGATTCAAGGGTGTGCGGGTGGCGGACAATGGCTACCGCCGTCCGCACAGACCTGAATCAAAAGTTAGATTGAATTAAGTAACAAATATAAGGAGGAAGCAATGCAAAATGTTAAAGTGATCATATGGGGTCTCGGCGCGATGGGAAAAGGCGCCGCCAAAATGTTAATGAAAAAGCAAGGGGTGGATATCGTCGGTTGCGTCGGCAGAGGCGACAAGCTCGGCAAGTCCATGTACGCGCTCATGGGCGTCGATCGCGGCGCGCGTGAGGATGTCGTCGTCGGCACGGAGGAAGATGTCATTCGCGAGAAAGCCGCGGATGTCGTCATACTCTGTACGGATTCTTTCACGAGGAAGGCTTTCCCGCGCGTGAAGTTCATCTTGGAGCGCAAGATCAACTGCGTGACCACCGCCGAAGAAATGGCATATCCGCAGGCGGGGGAACCGGAACTCACGAAAGAGCTCGATGAAATCGCGAAGAAAAACGGCGTTTCCGTATTGGGAACGGGCGTGAATCCCGGCATGATTATGGACCTGCTCGTCGTCATGATGAGCGGCGTCTGTGAGGATGTGGAGCATATCGTCGCGCGCCGCGTAAATTCCCTGTCGCCTTTCGGCCCTGTCGTCATGGAAGAACAGGGTATCGGCCTTGAGGTCGGCGACTTCAAGCAAAAGGTGAAGAACGGCGAATTGTCGGGACACGTCGGCTTCCATGAATCCATACGGATGATCGGCGACGCCATCGGCTGGCCCATCGAGAAAGTGACGCAGTCCATGGACCCCATCACGACCGACGTGGACAGGAAATCCGAATACGGCTTTGCGAAAGCCGGCGACGTGGCCGGCGTGGCGATGAAGGGCTACGGCTATGTGAACGGCGATCTGAAGATCGAGATGGATCATCCGCAGCAGATCGAGCCGGAACAGGTCGGCGTTGATACGGGCGACTATGTCGTCATCAAGGGAACCCCGGACATCAACCTGTCCAATAAACCGGAAGTATCGGGTGGCATCGGCACCTACGCGATCTGCGTGAACATGATCCCGCATATCATCAACGCGGAGCCGGGCGTGCACACGATGATCACATTGCCCGTACCGAGAGCGATTATGGGTGATTTGCGCGATCAAATCAACGAAGATAAAAAAATCGTCAAATAATTTCAAAAGGAGTATTGTATGAAGATCGAGAAAGGACACTGGGTGCGCATCAGGCGGACACTGTTATCGCCGGAGGAGCGTGCCCCGCAAGTGCCGGAAGACACAAAAAACGTCCCGTTCATCATGTGGAACAAGGGGATACTGACGCAGGACGCCGAGATTGGCGAAGACGTGACGGTGGTGACGACTTCGGGCAGAGAGGAATTCGGCGAGCTTACGGAAGCGAACCCGAACTACGATTTGAATTATGGGGATTACGTGCCGGAACTGCGTGAAATAGGCATAGAGGTGAGAGAGTGGATTGCGGATACGGAGGAGGCGTGAAATGAATAGAGCGACAGATTATGCCTCCGTTATGGCGAGAAAAACGGAGATCATGAAAGCGTCCGTGGGCATAGATTACGCGGACTTTGAAAGCGGGAGCATCGCGTTTGACTATGAGGCGATGATGCGCGAAACGGGATATAACTTGGATGAAGTGCGGGCGATACAGAGTGCCGTCGGCGTCGGCGACACGCACATCCTTGAGATGAAAAACCTGACGAAATTGGCGCGAAAGCTCGCGGCGCCCGGCAAAGGTGCGCGCATCTTCATCAAAGACGAGGCCATGAATCCTTCGGGGAGCTTCAAGGCGAGAAGGGCTGCCGTCTCCGTCTACCACGCGAAGAAATGCGGATTTAAGGGCGTTCTGACGGCGACGAGCGGAAATTATGGCGCGGCCGTCGCTTCACAGGCGGCCATGCTCGGCCTTAAGTGCATCGTCGTGCAGGAAGCCTATGACTCGCGCGGCATAGGTCAGCCCGAGATCATCGAAAAGGCGAGAAAGTGCGAAGCCTTGGGTGCGGAAGTGGTGCAGGTATCCGTGGGGCCGGAGCTGTTCTATAAATTTCTCCTGCTTCTGGAGGAAACGGGCTACTTCAACGCCAGCCTGTATACGCCTTTTGGCATCGCGGGCGTGGAGACACTCGGATATGAGATCGCCGCGCAGTTTCGCGAAAAGATCGGCAGAGACCCGGACGTGGTCGTCTGCACAAACGCCGGCGGCGGGAACGTCACCGGCACCGCGAGAGGCTTGCGAAAAGCGAAATCGTCCGCACAGGTCGTCGGCGCTTCCGTAGACCTTTCGGGACTGCACATGGCTTCGGATCGCGATTTCAACCGCAAATCTTTCACGACCGGGCACACGGGCTTCGGCGTACCTTTCGGCGTGAATCCCGACCGTTCCGACGTGCCGAGGTCGGCCGCGAGACCCCTGCGCTATCTGGAACGCTATGTGACGATGGGACAGGGTTGCGTCTTTTATATCACAGAGGCGTTGGCTTCCTTGGAAGGCTTGGAAAAAGGCCCCGCGGGAAACACCTCGCTCGCCGCCGCCTTCGTTCTCGCGCAGGAGATGGACGAGGATCAAGTGATCGTCGTGCAGGAAACGGAATACACGGGTGCCGGCAAGCACCTGCAGCCCCAATTGTCCTTTGCGCGGCACAACGGCGTCGAGGTCAAATACGGCGATCCGGCGGATGAGACGCCGGGCAAGAACATCATTCTGCCCAAGGATCCGAGTTTCGTGAAGATCAAGGATATCGATCTGGATAATATGCGCCGTTCGCTCGTTCAAAACGACCTTAAGGACTTGAAAGCGCGTTCGGGTGCGGACGCGGAGCCGACGGAAGACGACATCCTTTACATGGCGGAGGAGACCAACACAGACGGCGACTTCGTCCGAAGGACTTTGGCGGAGTTAAAGTAAATATTTGAGGGCTTTCCGGCGCTGAGCCGGGAAGCCGTTTGAGACTGGAGAAAGACTTATGAAACGGCAAGATGATTTTGAATCGCGTCGCAAAAAGCTCGCGTCACTCAGCGACGAGGAATTGTATCAACGTTTTTGGCAGCTTACGGAACAGGTCGTAGACCCGCTTGTCGCGCTCGGAAAGCGTCACACCTCACCGTCCATCGAGCGTTCGGTGTTACTTCGCATGGGCGTTTCGTCCATAGAAACAAAACCCATCATCGAGGGATGTATCGACAGGGGACTGTTGCCCAAAGGCGCCGGTCATGTGGTGTATAAATTGGCGAAAGCACGGCAAATCGACGTGAAAGAGGCGGCCAAGTTGCTCGCGCAAGGCGAAGCATGGGATGAGGCGAAGTCTTTGTTTGCGCACTGAGGCTCTGTAAGGAGGTTGCAAAATGTCAGATAAAAAAACGGTTCTGGAACCGAACGAGAAGATCAATATAGAAAATCTATTGCGGGATTTGGAAAATTACAGACCCCGCCGCAGAGGTTGGACGTGGCGGACGCCGGCGCCCAAGTTGCACATGGGGCCGTTTGCGTACGAAGACGCTTCGGCGCCGTTAAAGCAGAGTCTCGGCCTGCCGTCATCGAAATATTTTGACGGGATAGACCCCCAACCCATGTCGTCGATCACGACGGAGATCGCGTCGGGGCGCTTTGAGGACGACATCCGGCGTATGCGCATGGCTGCCTGGCACGGTGCCGACCACATCATGGTGATCCGCACGGCGGGGCAGTCGCATATGGACGGACTCATCGAGGGAACGCCGCAGGGCATAGGCGGCGTACCGATCACGCGCAAACAGGTGCGCGCACAGCGTAAGGCGTTGGATGCCATCGAGGACGAGGTCGGCCGCGAGATCAATTTCCATTCCTATGTCTCCGGCGTAGCGGGACCCGAGGTCGCCGTCATGTTCGCCGAAGAAGGGATAAACGGCGCGCATCAAGACCCGCAATACAATGTCCTGTACAGAAATATCAACATGCTGCGCTCCTTCGTGGACGCCTGCGAGTCAAAGAAAATTCTCTCGTGGGCGGGTATCGCGCAGATTGACGGGGCGCACAACGCGAACGCTACGGCGAGAGAGGCGTGGAAGGTCATGCCCGAGCTCATCGTGCAGCACGCCATCAATTCGCTGTTCTCCGTAAAGGCCGGCATCCGCAAGGACAACATCTGCCTGTCCACGGTGCCGCCGACAGCGCCGCCGGCGCCCTGCGTGTTTATGGATCTGCCTTACGCCGTGGCGCTGCGCGAATTCTTCGACGAATATCGTATGCGCGCGCAGATGAACACGAAGTACATGGAAGCCTCCGCGCGTGAAGCGACCGTGACGCACGTCCTCAACCTGCTGATCTCCAAGCTGACGCGCGCCGACATCCAGTCCACGATCACGCCGGATGAAGGGCGAAACGTACCGTGGCACATCTACAATGTGGAGGCCTGTGACACCGCGAAGCAGACATTGGTCGGACTGGACGGTATCATGGAGATGATAGACCTCAAAGACGACGGTCCCCTGCGGGAAAAAGCTCGTGAAATCAAAGAACGAGCCTGCCTCTTTATGGAGGAAATCGTCGAATTCGGCGGATACTTCAAAGCCGTCGAGGAGGGATTCTTCGTCGATTCGGGCAATTACCCCGAACGCAACGGCGATGGCATCTCTCGGAAAATCGAGGGCGGCATCGGCCATGGCACGGTCTATGAGCGCGACGACGACTATTTCGCGCCTGTCACAGCGCACTTCGGCTATAACAACGTGGCGCAGTACGATCCGGATGCCGAAGACGATCCCGCCAAATTGATCGGCGGCTCTACATTTGAAAAGCCGGAAAAAATCGTATACATAGACGAACTCGATGAAACGGATAACGTCCGACTTCGTCTCAAAGAAGGCGCGGAATTTCGCGATACCGCCAAAGTGAGACCCGAGATGGAGTGGCTCGCGGACGGCATCGTCATGATCAATATGTTCCTGCCGCTCGGAAAACGCGAAGCGCAAGTGGCGGCACTCGAATTTGCGAAACAGATGAACCTCGAAGACGCAGAAGTCATCAACGTCGAGATCATGCAACCCGCAGAAGGAACCAGGCTCGAGCTCAAAGGCAAGCTTCCCGGTTTTGTGGATATCTCCAAGCTCGACATCCCGCCCGAACCGCACCGATTGTCCGATGATGAGATTCGCGCGGAAGTAGAGCGGCGGCCGTTTCGCATCGTGGCCGGCACCGTTGGTGAGGACGAACACTCCGTCGGTCTGCGTGAAATCATCGACATCAAGCACGGCGGCATAGAGAAATTCGGCATGGAAGTCGAATACCTCGGGACCTCCGTTCCCGTAGACAAACTAGTAGATGCGGCCATAGAGATCGGCGCCGATACCATCATGGCCTCGACAATCATCAGCCACGACGGGATTCATTACAAGAATATGCGGCGCATCGCGGATTTCGCCATCGAGAAAGGCATTCGCGACAAGGTCACGATCATCGCGGGCGGCACGCAAGTCGTCCCGGAGCAAGCCGTGAAAGCCGGCATGGACGCCGGATTTGGCAGAGGTTCGCATGGGGTGGATGTTGCGACGTTCCTCGTAGAGGAACGCAGAAGACGAGAGAAGTAGCTACTCAAGGGTAGACGCAAGGGTAGTAATTCAAATGGAAAGTGATGTGACATGAATGTAGATGTGTTGGTGGCAGAGATTGGGTCGACGACGACGCTGATCAATGCCTTCGACGATATAGGCGGAGATCGGCCGCGTTTTATCGGGCAGGGGCAGGCGCCGACCTCCGTTGCGGAGGGCGATGTGCGCGTCGGCCTGTTCGGGGCGATCGAAGACCTGAAGAAAAACCTCGGCGCGGATTCGTTCTCCTACGGTGAAATGCTCGCCACATCGAGTGCGGCGGGCGGACTTAAGATGACCGTGCACGGCTTGGTCTATGACATGACGGTGCGCGCGGCAAAGGAAGCGGCCCTCGGCGCGGGCGCCATCATACATCAGGTGACGGCGGGTCGGCTTCGCCGCGCAGACTTGAAACTCGTCTGCGAGATACGCCCAAATCTCATCATGATTGCGGGCGGCGTGGATTACGGCGAACGGGATACGGCCATATACAACGCGGAGATGATCCGCACCTTGGAACACAAGACGCCCGTCGTCTATGCGGGCAACGTGGAAAACCACGAAGAAATCCAACTGATCTTCGAAGGTTCGGGACATCCGCTATATCTCGTGGAGAACGTCTACCCGAAGATCGATCTCCTGAATGTGGAACCGGCGCGTGCGGTCATACAACAGGCCTTTGAGGAACACATCGTCAAAGCGCCGGGGATGGAATACGTGCGCGACATGGTCTCCGGCTCCATCATTCCGACACCGGGCGCCGTCATGGAAGCGGCGAAGCTCCTGTACCGCCATATAGGCGACCTGATGGTGATCGATGTGGGCGGCGCGACCACGGACATCCATTCCGTCACGGAAGGTTCCGAGGAGATCGCCCGTCTGCTCGTCTCCCCCGAACCCGTGGCAAAGCGCACGGTGGAAGGCGATCTGGGGCTCTACGTGAATATGCGCAACGTGGTGGAAATGATCGGTGAGGAAAAACTCGCTGATGAATTGGGATTTGCCATCGCCCCCATCTATGAGACATATCGTGCCGTGCCCGTAAGCGACGAAGAAATCAGATTTGTGGAGCGCTTGACGCGGGAAGCCGTGCTCCACGCGACGACGCGCCATGCGGGATCGCTGCGCTACATCTACGGACCGACAGGCCGGCGAACCGTAGCGGAAGGCAAAGACCTGACGACCGTGAAATACATCATCGGCACGGGCGGCGCCCTCACTCGGTTGCCGCACCGCAGAGAGATCATGGCCTCGATCGCCCGGAGCAATGAGAGCGGCAAGCTGCTCTTTCCCAAGGAAACGGCGGAAATCCGCGTGGACGGACACTATATCATGGCCTCGCTCGGCGTCCTCTCCATGCGCCACCCCGAAGCGGCCTACGCCCTGCTCGAACAATCCTTGCAATCGCCCGCGTAGGCACTTGCGCGCCCCCACCCTAACAAAATAAGACTTGCTTTTTGATACGGTATAGCGTATCATGTTGTTATCAGAAAAAGAGAGGGAATAGATGTTTTCGATTTATTACTACGCAGATGACAAAGGCGACCGCCCTGTATGGGATTACATGCAAAGCCTTGCGAAAAAACATGACAAGGGCAGCCGAATAAAATATAACAAGATCGTAGACTATATCCGTGTACTTTCCGACAGAGGGAAAGGGGCGGGACAACCATATATAAAGCATCTTGGCGGCGATATATGGGAACTGCGTCCGATCAGAGATCGCATATTATTTGCGGCATGGGATGACGAGGTACAAGGTTTTATATTGCTTCATCAATTCATGAAGCAGACGCAGAAAACGCCGCAGAAAGAAATTGACACAGCAACGCGGAGATTAAAAGCATTAAAGAGGGGTAAATAGCAATGAAGAATAAACACGTAGGCGGAACATTCCAAGATTTTGAAGCGGGAATGTTAGAGCAAGGACTCATTACGCAGGAGGAATTAGACGCGAGCAAAGCCCGCGTAGCTATTATGTGCGAACTCATAGACGCGCGAAATGCCGGGAAAATATCACAGCGAAAACTTGAAGAACTGGCAGGAGTGAGGCAGGCGACTATATCCGATATGGAAGCGGGCAAGACGTCCCCATCTATCGACACCCTGTTAAAAGTGCTTGCACCCCTCGGTAAAACGCTTATAGTAGCACCGATAGAGGGAAGATAGCGCAACCCTAAATGAAAGTCCCTTGAGTTTCCGCAAAACGTCATTGCGAGCATAGCGAAGCAATCCAGAAAAATGTTGAAATACTGGATTGCCACGGCACTACGTGCCTCGCAATGACGGGTGTTTAGTTAAATTGCTCG
>JAISQM010000040.1 GCA_031274195.1 Eubacteriales Family XIII. Incertae Sedis bacterium | reverse complement strand
GAGGACGATGTCAATGTCGAAAACCATTCGTACACGGATCCCGATCAGGTGCAGGAATTCGTGGAAAAGACCGGCGTCGATTCGTTGGCCATTGCCATCGGCACGTCACATGGGGCGTTTAAGTTTAAGCCCGGCCAAAAGCCTCAACTGCGGTTTGATATCCTTGAGGAGGTCTCGCGGAGGTTGCCCGGATTTCCCATCGTGCTCCACGGCGCTTCGTCGGTCATACCCGAACTCGTCGAGAAGATCAACAAATACGGTGGGGAGATGCCAAACGCCATCGGCATTCCGGAGGATATGCTCAGGCAGGCCGCGAAAAGCGCCGTCTGCAAGATCAACATAGACTCCGATCTGCGGCTCGCGATGACGGCCACCGTCAGAGAGCACTTCGCCTTGCATCCGTCGGACTTCGATCCGCGCCAATACTTAAAGCCCGCGCGCTCCGCCATCAAGGACATGGTCAAACGCAAGATAGTGAATGTGTTGGGGTGCAGCGGCAAAGCATAAATCTTATACGCTTTCGTGGCCTTTTTGTAAGGCGATGGTTCCCGTTCTCGCCATTTCGAGGATGGTATACTTGGAGAGCAGGTCGATGAGCAGATCGACCCTCTCCGGTCTGTCGTCAAACTCTATCATGAGCGTCGTATGTGAGATGTCGACGATCTCGCAATTCATGATCTTCGCAATGTCTACGATCTCGCCGCGCTTGGATTCATCCACTTTCACCTTTACGAGCGCCAATTCCCGTCGCGTGATCTCGTGATCCGCCAGATTGCGCACCTTCAGGACATCGATCAGTTTGTTGAGCTGCTTCGTGACCTGCTCCGCCATGTAGTCGTCGCCGTCAACGATGATCGTGATGCGCGAGATGTGCGGATCGTCCGTCGGCCCCACCGCGAGACTGTCGATGTTGAAGCCCCGCCTCGCGAATAGGCCTGATATGCGGGAGAGTACGCCCGCTTTGTTTTCGACTAGGACCGCAATTGTATGTTTCATTCCAACCTCCTTGTAGTGGTTACTATTCAACTTTTATAACGAACTCTCGCTATCGCTTACGCGCACCGCCAGCAGATACGGCCCTTCGTGGGCGATCAGTTTCCGAATGCCGTCCTCCGCTTCTTCTGCGGTGGATACGGTGTCGCCATCGATGCCGTAGGCTTTGGCGATGGCGACGGGATCGGGGCTGCCCGTGATGTCCACCGCCATCTGATTGTCCTCGTAGCTATCGGTCTGAATCTCGCGCACCAAGCCCAGTTTGCCATTCACCATGACGACGATCTTCACGTCGATGCCGTGCTGCACGAGGGTCGCCAGCTCCATCATGGACATCTGAAAGGAACCGTCCCCGCAGACCGCGACCGTAAACCGTCCGTCCGCCGCGACCTTCGCCCCCGCCGCCGCCGCGATGGCATACCCCATCGTACCCATGCCGCCGGTGGTGAGGAATCTGCCGCCCCGGCGAATCTCGACATTGCCTGCGGACCAGAGTTGATTCTGTCCGACGTCCGCGCAGTAGATGAAGCTGTCGGGCAGCGCCTTTGACAGTTTATGAACGAAGGCCTTTGGATTTACGCCTTCCGCGCGGTCAGCGTAATCGACATTTCGGGCGTTCTTCCTGTCCGTCAGAAATTGTATCCATTCGTCGTCCTTTCTGTCGGGTTTATAGTCTATGATCTGGCCCATGATCGCCTTGGCATCCCCCACGACGGGAATGAACGTATCCAAGTTCTTGCCGATCTCCGCCGGGTCGATGTCGATGTGGATGATCTTCGTTCTGCGCTTGACCTTGTCCGGCAGCAGAACCGCCCGGTCGGACACCCTGGCGCCGATGAGAAACAGCACGTCCGCCTCGCTGATGGCATCGTTCGCCGTGGATTTCCCGTGCATGCCCACCTGTCCCATGTAGAGCGGGTGCGATGTGGGAACGGCGCCTATCCCCATGAGCGTTGAAACGACGGGGACGTTGAGCGTCTCTATAAAATTCAAAAAGACATCCTGCGCCTTCGCGGCGAAGATGCCGCCGCCCACGCAGATGAGGGGATGCTGCGACTGCGCGAGCGTACGCAACACGCGTTTGATCTGCCCCGCATGACCCTGTATCGTCGGCTTGTAACCTCGTATCGACACGCTCTGCGGAAATTTAAAGGCCGCTTCGCGCAACTGTACATCCACGGGTACGTCGATGAGCACGGGGCCGGGGCGACCCGTGGCGGCGATATGGAACGCTTCCTTGATGATTCGCGGCAATTCCTTTTCATCCTTCACCAAGTAGCTGTATTTCGTAAACGGTTCGGCGGCGCCCGTGATATCCGCCTCCTGAAATACGTCGCGGCCGAGCAATTCGCTATTTACCTGACCGCTGATAGCCACGATGGGAATGCTGTCCATGTAGGCGGTAGCGAGAGCCGTAAGCAGATTGGTCGCGCCGGGACCCGACGTGACCACGCAGACGCCCGGCTTGCCGGATATGCGCGCGTAGCCGCCGGCCGCGTGACCCGCGTGCTGTTCGTGCCGCACCAATATGTGCCGAATCTTCGAATCCGAAAGTCTGTCGTAGAGGGGAGCGATGGTGGCGCCGGGATAGCCGAATATGTGCGTGACGCCCTCCCGCTCCAGACTTTCTATCATTGCTTGTGCTCCGTTCTTCATAATAAGTCAATTCTCCAAAAGTTGGTTTGATTGTAATTATAATTTCGTGATCCAGTTGTGCGGATCCGCCAATGTACCATTCTGTATGCCTGTGAGCGTGTCGTACAAGCGCTGCGACAAAGTGCCGATCCGGTTGTCGTTGATGATCATATCTTTGTTCGTCCAACGCAATTCTCCGACGGGGCTGATGACCGCCGCCGTTCCCGAGGCGAACACCTCGGAGAGTCTGCCTTCTTCATGCGCCCGGAATACGCTTTCGATGGTAAAGCGTTCCTCGCGTACGGGAATGCCCCAGTCCTTCAGCAGCCGGATGACGGAGTCCCGCGTGATGCCCGGCAATATCGTGCCTGTCAACGGAGCCGTAAACACCTCTCCGTCTATGACAAAAAACGCATTGGATGTGCCGATCTCCTCGACATATTTGCGCTCATTGCCATCGAGCCAGAGCACCTGCGTGAACCCCAACGCGTGCGCCTTCTCCTGCGATTTGAGGCCGGCGGCGTAGTTGCCTCCGATCTTCGCGTAGCCGGTGCTGCCCTGTGCGGCTCTGATGTACTCATCCTCGACGAAGATGCGCGTGGGCGCCAGACCTTCCTTGTAATACGGTCCCACCGGCGAAAGGATGATGATGAACAGATAGCGATCCGACGGTCGGACGCCGAGGAAAGGTTCCGTCGCGATGATGTATGGCCGAACATAGAGGGAGGTATTGGGTCTGTCCGGTACCCAATCCTTATCCACCTCGACTAAGGCCTTGATGGCGTCCACGTAGAAGTCTTCATCGATCTGCGGGATGCAGAGCCTGTCGTTCGTGTTGTTCGTCCGCTTGGCGTTCATGTCGGGACGGAAAAATTGAATGTCGCCGTCTTTCGTCTTATAGGTCTTGAGCCCCTCAAACATCTCCTGCGCGTAATGTAGCACCGCCGCTGCGGGATCCAAGGAGATGGGTGCATAGGGTACGATCCTCGCGTCATGCCAGCCCTTTCCCGTCTCATAATCCATCAAAAACATATGATCCGTGAAAAACCTGCCGAATTCCAACGCCGCCGGATCGGGCTTGGACTTGGGAGCGGGATTCTTCGTAAACGAAATTTCATACTTCATACTTCACCTCTATTCTTTCTCCATCCGCCGGTATTCCTCTATCAGACTGCTCCTGAGCTTCCACAGCTCATCGGAAAGATCCACATAGTAATTCTGCGGATTCTCAAAGCGGAGCAATTCCTCCCAAAGCGTATCGACCTGTTCTTTGCAATACGCTCGAATTTCGTGTATGCCGGGCAATTCGTATACGCATTCGCCCTGCTTGAATATCTGTTTTCTGATGTTCACCGCTGTAAAATTAGAGAGGCGTTTTCGTTTCCACGGGAACGACGGGTCGAATATGATGTAGTCGTCTCCCGATGGGGCGGGCTCGTGATCCAACGTGATGACGTCCGCCATAACCCTGCCCGTATCCTTGTCAAACAGCCGGTAAAGCGTCTTGAGTCCCGGATTCGTGATCTTCTCGACATTCTCGCTGATCTTCATCTTGGGCACGAGACGCCCGTCTTCCGCTATGGCGGACAGCTTGTACACCCCGCCGAACACCGGCTCGGATCTTGCGGTGATCAGCCTCTCGCCCACGCCGAAGGAATCGATCTGCGCCCCCTGCGATATGACGTCGCGGATCAGCCACTCGTCCAACGAGTTTGAAATCACGATGCTGCAGTCCGTAAGGCCGGCATCGTCCAACATCCTTCGAGCCTGTTTCGTGAGATAGGTGATGTCACCGCTGTCTATGCGGATGCCCATCACGGACGGCTTCATCTCCTTGAACACCCGGATGGCGTTCGGAATGCCGGATTTGAGCACATTGTAGGTATCGACAAGCAGGACGCAATTTTGCGGATAAATTTCCGCGTACTTTTTGAACGCCTCGTATTCGGAGGAAAATACCTGCACCCAACTATGCGCCATCGTGCCGAGGGCGCTGATGCCCTGATCGCGCTCGCAGATGGTGCAAGCCGTGCCGACGCAACCGCCGATGTAAGCGGCTCTTGCGCCGAGAACCGCCGCCGACGTACCGTGCGCCCGCCGCGTCCCAAACTCCATGACCGGCCGACCGGCCGCCGCGCGGACGATTCGGTTGGCCTTCGTGGCGATGAGGCTCTGATGGTTGATGAGCAACAGCAGCATGGTCTCGATATACTGCGCCTGAGCCACCGGCCCGCGCACCGTCAGGACGGGTTCGCCGGGGAAGATGGGCGTCCCCTCCGGCACCGCCCACACGTCGCATGTGAATTTAAAATCCTTCAGGTAGTCCAAAAAATCTTCGCGGAATACGCCCTTTTCTCTTAGAAACTCTATATCCCCGTCGTCGAACCTGAGATTGTTCAGATAATCGACCGACTGCTCCAGACCCGCCATGATCGCAAAGC
>JAISQM010000102.1 GCA_031274195.1 Eubacteriales Family XIII. Incertae Sedis bacterium | reverse complement strand
TGCTGTATAATGGGTTCAATAGCTTTATTGAGTTTTCCGGGAGGAGTAGAAATGAACAGTATATTGCAATTTGCCCCACTCATCTTGATCTTCGTGGTTCTGTATTTTCTCATGATCAGACCGCAGCGCAAGAAAGAAAAGCAAGTCAACGCGATGAGAAACGCGCTGCAGGCCGGCGATAAGGTCACTACCATCGGCGGCATCAAGGGACAAGTCGTGAAGACCAAGGATGACGTGCTCACGATACAGGTCGGTGCCGACAAGGTGAAGATCGATATCATGCGTTGGGCGATCTCCCGGGTTGATGAAGCAAAGTCAGGCACTTCCGTCAAGAAAGAAGCCGCAGACAAGGTTGAGGAAAAGTCCGAAAAATCGGAGGAAAAACCCGCCGCGCGCAAACCCGGAAAATTGACGGCGAAAGCCGCCAAGACGACGGATACAAGCAAGGAATAGACCGGGGAGATTTATGAAACTGTACGCGGGATGCAAACGCCTCCCGCTCGCTTTATTCTGCAAAGTCCCGCGCAGGGGTTTATGCGCATATAATTTAAGTGGTTATCGTTCGGAAATTCAAATCGAAACTACTTCAATTGACACACTCGTTGTGTAGTAATTTTTATTAGGTGGAGGGTATGATTAAAAAGATTGTTGCATTGGTATTGACGGCGCTCATCGTTCTCGTATGGATCGTTACCATTAAAGGGATCGGCCCCGTGGGACCGCTGAAGGATGATATAAAATTGGGTCTGGACATCTCCGGCGGCGTCTATGTCGTTATGGAAGCGCAGACGCAGGATATCGCCGATGCCGATGAACTCGAGCAGGTCATGAATCAAACGCAGTCCGTCATTGAGCGGCGCGTCAACGAGATGGGACTTTCCGAACCCGTCGTCACCATCGAGGGAGACAATCGAATACGCGTGGAACTGCCCGGTGCTGACAATTCCGATCAGGCAATCGAGGCGATCGGACGGACGGCGCAGCTCAAGTTCCTTTTGGCCGATGGGACGGAGATGCTGAATGGGGCGGATATCGCCGATTCGGGCGTTGACTCGGATCCGAACAAGGCGGGCTATCTCGTCACTCTGAAATTCACCTCCGCCGGAGCCGACAAATTCTACGAGGCGACATCGAAGGCCGCGAGCGGAGCCATTGCGAGCGATCAGATCATGAAGGGCGCCGATGGCAACCCGGCGGTGGACGCTTCCGGTTATCCGGTTCAGGCCAACGCCATCGTCATCATGCTGGATGATGAAATCATCTCCGCGCCTACGGCGCAACAGGCCATCGAAGGAAAAGAGGCCACGATCACGGGCTCGTTCACGTTAGATGAAGCGAAAGAACTGTCGATGCTGATTCGCGGCGGCGCACTGCCTGTCGAGCTGAAAGAAGTGGAGAGCTCCGAGATCGGCGCGACCCTCGGCATGGGTGCTCTGCAGTCGAGTCTCATCGCGGGAATCATCGGCATCGCGCTCATTCTGTTGTTGCTATTGTGCATGTACAGGCTCTTGGGCTTGGGCGCAAATCTGGCGTTGCTCCTCTACATCCCCGCATTGCTGTGGACGCTCGTATTGTTGGGCGGCGTACTGACCTTGCCGGGTATTGCGGGCATCATTCTGTCCATCGGTATGGCGGTGGATGCCAATGTCATCATCTTCGCGAGGATCAAAGAGGAAGTCGGGAACGGCAAGAGTCTGCGTGTCGCCATGCGCACGGGATTCCGCCGGGCGCTCGGCACCATCGTCGATTCGCAGCTCACAACGCTCATCGCGGGACTTGTGCTTTACATGTTCGGCACGGGTCCGGTGAAGGGATTTGCTCTCACGCTCATGATCGGTATCGTGATCGGCGTAATAACGGCGGTGGTCATCACACATATTTATGTAGGCGTATTTGCGGAGACATCTTTCCTCGCGAAACCTTTCCTGTTGGGCATTAAAGAGGGCGACAGAGACCAACATACGAGCTTGAAAAGAAAGTTCAATTACATCAAGCATCGGAAGGTCTACTATATCGTTACGGTAGCCATTCTCATCGTCGGTATCGGCGTCGGTCTGATCCGCGGTTACAATTTCGGCATCGACTTCACGGGCGGCACCATGCTGCAGATCGATATGAAGCAGACTGTATCCGTGGAAGATGTGCGCGATACGCTGAAACAGAACGGTATTTCGGATGCCGACATCGTACATTACGGCGACGACAATCACGGCATCATCATCAAGACGACGGAAGCATTGGACAAGGACGAACGCGCGAAACTGTTGGATAGCTTCTTTACGAAATACAGCTTGGATAATTCCGCCGTGCAGTCCTTCGAACAGTTCGGACCGTCGATCGGTAAGATGCTGAAGAAGAACGCCATCACATCCATATTGATCGCGTCGCTCGGTATGCTCATCTACATCATCATTCGATTCCGGTGGCGATTTGGTGTCGCCTCGCTCGTGGGCGTGTTCCACGATGTGTTTATGATGATCGCGCTATACGGACTCTTCCATCTGACGATCAACAATCCGTTCATCGCGGCCGTGTTGACCGTAGTCGGCTATTCCATCAACGACACGATCGTCATATTCGACAGAATCCGAGAGAATCTCGGCGTCATGTCGCGGCGCCCGTTGGAGGAATTGGTCGACACGAGCATCAATCAGACTCTCGTGCGAAGCCTGATGACTTCGTTTACGACGATATTGGCCATCCTGCCGCTCGTTATACTGGGCGGGGAGACAATTCGGCAGTTTGCCGTTCCCCTTATGATCGGTATCGTGTGCGGAGCAGCGTCTTCCATCTTCATCTCGAGCCCTGTGTTCTATGAGCTGAATCGCATCGTAGGCAGAGGCGGCCGGGGGCGGGGCGGCAAATACAGCGCCGCCGTGTCCGCAAAATCGAAAAGCGCCGCGGTAAACACCGGTGTGGGCGCGAAGGGAAAAGGCAAAAAGAGCAAGAGCAAACGCACATCCCCGTCGGATGGTGCCGTCGTATAGATTATAGCAACCTATTACTCGTGGAGGTTTATGGACGACAAACTGGAGGTATTCGTAGGCGACCTGTTAGACATCAATCCAAATATAGATGTCGGCTTGATCGAAAAGGCGTATAAGACCGCGGAGCAGATGCACGAGGGTCAGCTGCGCAAATCGGGAGAGGCGTATCTCGTGCATCCTGTTGAGGTTGCAAAGATACTTGCGGATCTCGGTATGGACGAGCGCACCATCGTCGCGGGTCTTCTGCACGACGCCGTCGAAGATACCCCCTACAGCATTGAAGATGTAAAAAACGACTTCGGCGCAGAAGTGGCGCTGTTGGTCGGCGGTGTCACAAAATTGGGTTCCTTGGTGTTTGAGAGCCGTGAGGAACGGCAGGCGGAAAATCTTCGCAAGATGTTCCTCGCGATGTCCAAGGACATTCGAGTTCTCATCATCAAGTTGGCGGACAGATTGCACAATCTCCGCACGATCAACTATATGAACGAAGATCAGATTCTCGACAAATGTCGGGAAACCTTGGAAATATACGCGCCGCTCGCCAGCCGTCTCGGTATCTACGCCATCAAGTTCGAACTGGAGGATATCGCGCTGAAACATCTCGATCCGACGTCCTATTACAAGTTGGTCGCGGAGGTGAAGATCAAGCGAGACGAACGTCGAACCTCTATCGACAAGGTGATCGCCGAGATAGAGGATGCGCTGAAGGATATCCACATCGAATATGAGATCACGGGACGCTCGAAGCATTTCTACAGCATCTACAACAAGATGAAATACCAACATAAGCAGTTGGAAGAAATCTTCGATCTCACGGCGGTGCGGATCATCGTCGATACGGTGAAAGACTGCTATGCCGTCTTGGGCGTCGTCCATACGCTGTGGAAACCCATACCGGGGCGATTTAAGGACTATATCGCGATGCCGAAGCCAAATCTCTACCAGTCTCTGCACACGACGGTGATCGGGGAGACGGGGCAGCCTTTCGAGATACAGATTCGCACATGGGACATGCATCGCGTCGCCGAATACGGCATCGCCGCCCACTGGAAATACAAAGAGGGCGCGTCGGGCAATCAGGAGGAGGTCAAACTGGCGTGGCTTAGGCAGACGCTGGAATGGAATCAGGACATGAACGACCCAAGGGAGTTCATGGAAACCCTGAAGATGGATCTCTTTTCGAATCAGGTCTTCGTGTTCACGCCCAAAGGCGATGTGATGGAACTGCCCGCCGGTTCCACGCCGCTTGATTTTGCTTTCAAGATACATACGGATGTCGGGGTCAAATGCGTGGGAGCCAAGGTAAACGGCAAGATGGTGTCCATCGACTACGTGCTTGAAAACGGTGAGATCGTCGATATCCTGACGTCGAACAACTCCCGCGGGCCGAGCATCGATTGGCTGCAGATCGCCAAGAGCAGCAATGCCCGCTCGAAGATACGGCAATGGCTCAAACGGCAGGACAAGTCGCAGAACATCGACAAGGGCAAGGAGATGTTGGAAAAGGCCGTGAAGCGCAAGGGTTACGATGCGCATGAGTTCATCCGGAACGCGTGGATGTCGCGCATCGCGAAGCATATGAATTTCGCTTCCGTCGAGGATCTGTATATGTCGATCAGCTACGGCGGCGTGCTGATCAGCAAGGTCGTAGGCCGGCTTCAAGACCTCTACGATGTGGAGAAAGATAAGGAAATAAAACCCGGAGACGAGGAGCTCATTGAGAAGGCGAACAAGAAGAAGACCGTCTCTAAGGGACCGCAGGGCGATGTGCGGGTCGCGGGCGTCGATAACCTTCTCATCCATCTGGGGAAATGCTGTTCTCCCGTGCCGGGCGACGAGATCATCGGCTTTACCACGAAGGGCAGGGGATTGACGGTTCATCGGAAAGACTGCACGAACATCGTGAATCTGCCGGAATCGGAACGGGGCAGGCTCATCGAGGTGGAATGGAACATCAGCGACAAAGAGGGGACCTACGATGCGGAAATCTACATTCAGTCCTCCGATCGGAAAGGGTTGTTCTCCGACATATCCCGGCGTTGCGTCGATATGGATGTGAACATCTCCGGTGTGAATCTCCGCACGAATACCGACGACACCGTTACGATCCTCATGACGCTGTCCATCGCGAACACGAGCCAGATGGAGAAAGTGCTGCGCACCTTGCGGCAGATCGAGAGCGTGACGGATGTATATCGCGCGCGCACATTGTAACAATATTTCAACTGAAATAGATAAAAAAGAAAGATACGAACATGATTATCAAGACAATACAGATCGGTGCCATCGGGACGAATTGCTATCTCGTGTGGGACGAGAAAGGCGGGGAAGCGTTCATCATCGACCCCGCGAATTACACCGCCGAGATCGCGAACACCATCAAGGATGAGCAGTTGCGGCTGAAATACATCATCCTCACCCACGGTCACGGCGATCACACCGGCGGCGTGACGATGCTCACGCGCGAGCACCCGGAAGTGAAGCTGGCGGCGGGCCTGAACGAAGCGACCCTGCTCGCCGACCCTAACCTCAATTATTCAGGGGAGATATCGGGGCACCGGCTCAGTCTGAAGCCGGATATCTGCCTTTCGGACGGGGACGAACTGAAGGTGGGCGGGATGACATTGACTGTAATCGAAACGCCGGGACACACGGAGGGCGGCATCTCGATCCTCACGGACAAAACGCTGTTTTCGGGAGATACGCTGTTTCGCTCGTCCATCGGAAGGACGGATCTGCCCCTCGGTGATTACGACGCGCTCATAAAGAGCATACGCGAGAAACTGTTCGTGTTGCCCGACGAGATCACGGTATATCCGGGTCATATGGGCGAAACCACCATCGGTTTCGAGAAAGCGCACAACCCCTTTGTGTGATTTCTGTTACAATAGAGATACAGAGGTTCAATCGAACCATATGAAGGAGAATGTTATATGGCTATAAACGCGCCAAAGGGAACAAAAGACATATTGCCTTCGCAGGCATACAGATGGCGCTACGTCGAGCGGAAATTTGCGGAGCTCTGCGAGAGGGCGGGTTTTTCCGAGATTCGGACGCCTGAATTTGAGCATACGGAGCTGTTTGCGCGAGGCGTGGGCGATACGTCGGACATCGTGGAGAAACAGATGTATACGTTCAGCGACTACGCGGGACGCAGCATCACGCTAAGGCCGGAGGGAACGGCGGGTGTCGTGCGCTCTTTCATCGAACACAAGCTGTACGCCGGGACGATGCCGGCCAAACTGCGCTATGAGATATCCTGTTTCCGTTACGAGAAGCCGCAATCGGGTCGGCTCAGGGCGTTTCACCAGTTCGGCGTGGAAATCTTCGGTGCGGATGGCATGATCGCGGATACGGAAGTGATCGCGCTGGCGGACGACTTCCTGCGCGGACTCGGTCTCACCGATTTGGAGCTGCGGATCAACAGCATCGGCTGTC
Organism: Eubacteriales Family XIII. Incertae Sedis bacterium; assembly: GCA_031274195.1. GTDB lineage: Bacteria > Bacillota > Clostridia > Peptostreptococcales > Anaerovoracaceae > JAISGB01. The sequence goes on along the minus strand of JAISQM010000102.1, from coordinate 2,145 downwards.
CGGATTGCCGGGGCGGATACCGGGAAGCGCTCAAGGCGTTTCTCGCGCCGAAATACGACGAGCTGTGCGAGACCTGCAAGTCCCGGTATGAGAGAAACCCCATGCGTGTCTTGGACTGCAAATCTCCGCATTGCCATGCGCTTACGGAGGGCGCGCCGCTCATGATCGACTATCTGTGCGACGGTTGCAAGGAGGCCTTTGACGACTTGCAGGCCAACCTTACGGCTTTAGGGATCGCGTATATCGTCGATCCGAGCATCGTGCGCGGGTTGGACTACTACACGAAGACCGCCTTCGAATTTGTGACGGAGCACATCGGAGCGCAGGGAACCGTGTGCGGCGGCGGCAGGTACGATCACCTCATCGAGGAATTGGGCGGACCGCCCATCCCCGGGGTGGGATTCGGCTTGGGCATCGAGCGTCTGCTGCTGCTTCTGGAGAATTGCGGCATCGATCTGCCAAATCCTGACGGGCCGGACGCCTTAGTCGCCTTCATCGGCGCGGAAGCGAAAGGCGGGGCGCTGCAGCTTCTGCGCTCTCTGCGGGAGGCGGGCTTGTCGGCGGAGATCGACAGCCTCGGCCGGAGCATCAAAAATCAGTTCAAGTACGCGGACAGGATCGGCGCCCGCCATGTCGTCATCATCGGCGACGAGGAGTTGCAATCGGGACAGGCGACAGTCAAGGACATGAACACGGGGACTCAGGAGCGCGTCGCATTTGAGAAGGTCGCGGAGCGCATAAATCGTAACAAACAGGAGAATGAATGACGGAGATTTTGAAAAGAACAACTATGTGCGACGCCCTGCGTATCACCGACATCGGCGCGCGCGTGACCGTCTGCGGTTGGGTGCAGAAGAACAGAAGATTGGGCGGATTGATCTTCTGCGATCTGCGAGATCGATCCGGCATCCTGCAGGTCGTCTTTGACGAGGACATTCCTCGGGAGGTGTTTGCCTTGGCGGAGACCTTGCGAAGCGAGTACGTCGTCGGGATTGCGGGCGTGCTTCGGGAGCGCGCTTCGAAGAATCACGATCTTGCGACAGGGGATGTGGAGCTCCTTGCCGAAACACTCTGCGTCTATTCCAAAGCGGAAACGCCGCCGATCTATATTCGGGACGACGACAATGCGGACGAGAATTTGCGGCTCAAATACAGGTATTTAGATCTGCGCAAGCCGAAGATGCAGCGGAATCTGCGCGTGCGCCACGAGATTGCGCGCGTGACGCGGGAATATTTTGCGGAGCAGGGATTTACGGAGGTGGAGACGCCGATGCTGATTCGGCCGACGCCGGAGGGTGCGCGGGATTATCTCGTGCCGAGCCGGGTTCACAACGGGGCATTCTACGCGCTGCCGCAGTCGCCGCAGATGTACAAGCAACTGCTCATGGTCGGCGGCGTGGATCGGTATATGCAGATCGTCAAGTGCTTTCGCGACGAGGATCTGCGGGCGGACAGGCAACCGGAGTTTACACAGATTGATCTGGAGATGTCGTTTGTGGACGCCGACGATGTGATGGCGGTGCAGGAAGGCTATTTGAAGCGTCTTATGAAAACGGTGCGGGATGTCGATATCGAGATTCCGTTTCCGCGCTATACGTATGCGGAGGCGATGGAGCGGTTTGGCAGCGACAAGCCGGATACGCGGTTCGGATTGGAGCTTACGGACATCAGCGCGCGCGTGCGGGATTGCGCGTTCGGCGTGTTTGCGGACGCGGTTCGCGGCGGCGGTTCCGTCAGGGGCATCTGCGTTCCGGGGGGCGCGAGCGCGTTCAGCCGCAAGGACATAGACCGATTGACAGAGGCCGTTCGCGTCTACGGGGCGCGGGGCTTGGCGTGGATGAAGGTCACGGACGAGGGCATAGGTACGTCGTTCTCGAAGTTCTTTGACGCACAGGAATTGAACGAGTTGACAGAATGTTTTTACGGAAAACCGGGAGATTTGATTCTCATCGCGGCCGGCCCGGACAGTGTCGTGTTTGCGGCGCTCGGTTTTCTGCGCTGTGAGATTGCGGAGCGCATGAACCTCGCGGACAAAGACGCGTGGAACTTCCTCTGGGTCGTCGATTTCCCCCTGCTGGAAAAGGACGCGGAAACCGGCGCATACAAGGCCATGCACCATCCGTTTACGGCACCGAATCCCGAGGA
>JAISQM010000138.1 GCA_031274195.1 Eubacteriales Family XIII. Incertae Sedis bacterium | reverse complement strand
CTGCGAGCGTCCCGGTTCCGTCGGAGATCTGGTGCGGATCGGACTTGAACGCATGGGCGCGTCGGTGCTTCCCCTCGGAATTTTGCCCTTTGACGGCAGCGGGGACGCGGAAGCGCTCGCGCTCATGCGGGAGCGCGGTGTGACGTCGATGCTTGCGACCGCCGGCACGGCGGAGCGGCTCGCGGAAAAGAGTGCCGGCGACGCGATTCTCGAGAAAAATATGCGCACGGTATTGTTGTCGGCGGAGTACGTTTCGGACGACAGGTGCGCGTTGATCGAACGGGCGTGGCATTGCAAGGTGTTTGAACACTACGGCATGACGGAGATGGGCCTCGGCGGCGCGATGGCCTGTGAGACGCGGAGCGGATATCATCCGCGCGAGGCGGATCTCCTGTTTGAGATCGTCGATCCTAAGACGGGGGCGCCGGCGCCGGACGGCGCGTATGGCGAGATGGTATTTACGACGCTGACCCGGCAGGCGATGCCCTTCATCCGATACCGGACGGGCGATTTCAGCCGGTGGCTGCCGGGGCGTTGCCCCTGCGGCAGCGTTTTGAGACGATTGGATAGGGTTGCCGATCGAAAGGCACCGAAAGGGTATTGAATCGTTTTAATTAAAACATAATCGATAGCATCAAAGGTCTATGATATTTATGGATCCCCGTGGGATATCTATGCGCAGTGCATCCGCGAGGGGAATCTGCTTCAGGTGCGCTATGATGACGCGTATTGTCCCGGCGTGGGCGGCGACTACGATGTCGGATATGCCACGCCGCGCTTCGTCTTCGAATATCATTTGGAGCGCTTTGTTCACTCTGTAGCTGAGGTCGCAGTAGTTTTCCGCTTCCGTGCCCCGTTTATAACGCAGGATATCCGCTCCTCTTTTTTCGTATTCCTCGGGGAAGGCTTCCTTGATTTCTCTTATGTATCGGCCGTCCCAATCGCCGAGGTGTATTTCCCGGAGTCGGGCGGAGGGGATTACGTCCATCGGCGGGTCGCGCTTTAGTATCCCGGCGACGATCTCCGCCGTTTCCGTGGCGCGCGACAGATCGCTCGTATAGATTCTGTCCGTATGCGGGTTCATCGCGGCGAGCTTGCGCCCCGCGGCCTCCGCTTCTTGTCTGCCTCTATGTGAGAGCGGTACGTCTGTCTGCCCGAGAAATATCTTTTCGCGGTGTTGCCGTGTGCTGCCGTGCCGTATGAGAAATAGCCGGCCGCCGGCGTGAATCTCGCGTCGGCATCCATCGTCGGCATCCGTTCGCTGTTGCCGGTAACGGAGCAACTCCGCGTAGTTTTCCCGCGTATCCATATCCATCACAACGGCTTCCTCCGCGGTTTCCAACCGAATAAGGCGGTCGTCGTATTTGTCGGTGATGGCTTTGAGGCCGTTCGTTCCGTCGTGGGCGAGGATTTCACGCGCATACCGCGCGGGGATCAACAAGGGATGCCCTTTCTTCCCGCAGTAGCAGGGCACGACAAAAGAATCGGGCGAGGTTTTCCATGCGTCGATGACATCCTCTATGACGTGTGACGACACCAAAGGTACGTCGACGGGGAATAGAAGAATTCCGTCGTTCTCCATGCGATAGGCCGCCCGTATGCCGGCTTGTATAGATGTGAACATGCCGTCCGCGTAGCGCGCGTTGTGGGTCGTCCGTATCGCGGCGAGATCAGACGCGTTCGGGAGGTGGTCTTGCAACGTGCGTTTTAGCGCGTCGCTGTTGTGACCGGTGACGACGATTATATTGCGGACACCGGCTTCGAGAATGGCACGTATCAGGACGACGACAGCGGGCTTTCCGCCGATGTCGAGCAGGGGTTTGAATTCGCCCATTCGGGAAGAATATCCCGCGGCGAGGATTATCGCGCTTATTTCAGACATTGACAAATCACGTTCCTTCCGCATATACGTATTGACTTTTGCAGTCTCTGTGTTATACTTTTTAGTAGCAAGGGGCTTCAGCCAGGGCAATGGCGGTTACTCCGTTAAAGACTTTGTAACCGTCTGACTGCTAATCAGGCGGTTACTTTTTTTTCTCGGAATGATCCAAGATCATCACACATAGTATCATTAGAGTAAGTACTTCCATGATCTCCATGCGACCACCTCCCTTCTCGACATGTCATATCGTGCCAATCGGGTATATCGGTGGAGTAATCCGCCTTTAGGCTTTTGCCCCTTGCTTGGTATATCATCCGCTTTTGCGGGTAATATCTTTTTTAGTTGACTTTTCCTTTCTTCGTGTTATACTTTTTAGTAGCAAGGAGCTTCTGCCATGGTGCGGCGGATTCTCCAAAATGTTTCGGACCGTCTGATCACCACATCAGGCGGTTACTTTTTTCTCTCGGAATGATCCAAGATCATCACACATAGTATCATTAGAGTAAGTACTTCCATGATCTCCATGTGACCACCTCCCTTCTCGACATGTCATATCGTGCCAATCGGGTATATCGGTGGAGTAATCCGCCTTTAGGCTTTTGCCCCTTGCTTGGTATATCATCCGCTTTCGCGGGTAATATCTTTTGCATTTATCATATCATCGGGAATGAATGATGTCAACCCACTTTTTAACTTTTTTAGTAAGCTGTTCCGTATTCTCTGTTTCTACCCAAGGATTTGAGCAAAACGATCCAAACGCTCTATTATCTCATACCATATTGTGATAAACTTATATTAAATCTGATTGGAAAGGAGGGCGGGTATGCTTGGCATTTTGGGCAAGCACCCGCGACAAACTATGGAATTAAAAGATGTACTGCACAGACGGCAGAGTGTGAGGCGATTTACGGCGGACGATGTGCCGAATGACGACATTCGTGAGATGTTGGATGCCGCAAGGATTGCGCCTTCGGGCAAGAACCAGCAAAATTGGCATTTTGTCGTTATTAAAAACAAGGCGCTGATGGGCAAGGTGGCGGAGGCGATTCAAAACAAGAACGAGGAAATCGCCAAACGCATGGATTCTGTGGATTCTGAAAAGGGGGATCGCTTCCGGAAGTTCTTGAAGAATTTCACGCTGTTTTTTATGGGCGCTCCGGTGCTGATTGTCGTCATGACGCAGACCTATATCCCGTCCGGATACAGAGAATACGAGCTGGTGGGCGCCGATCCGCAGGTGCTCGGCGATCTTCTGGGGCATCGAAATCCGGGTATGCAGAGTCTCGGAGCGGCCGTGGAGAATCTGAATTTGCGGGCGGTCGATCTGGGTTACGGCTGTTGCTGGCTCACGAGCGCGAATTACGCCGCCGCGGCCATCGAAGAATTGGTGCGCGAGGAGGCCGGCTTTAAGGAAGAAGGGTACTACATGGGCGCGCTCATCGCGCTTGGTGTCCCCGAAGGCGAGCCGAAAAGTCCGGGACGGAAGTCTTTAGATGAGATATATACATTGGTGGAGTAATTTAGGCGTAAATGGAGTTTAATCGAAACGAATCAATCGCAGCAACTACCGCGGCGGTTGATTCGTAACCATGAAAGGGCGGTATGATGAAAGAATATAAGACATTGCGCATTGACGTAAATGACGACATCGCTGTCGTAAAGATCAACAGGCCGGAGGCGCTGAACGCGCTGAACGGCGATGTGATAGACGATCTTGAGGACGCATTTATCCATATCGCACAGGCGGATGAGGTCAAGGCGGCGATCCTCACGGGTGAGGGCAAGGCCTTTGTCGCGGGCGCGGACATCGCCGCGATGGGCAAGATGAGCACGATGGCCGGCCGGGATTTCATGCAGAGGGGTCAGTCTGTCATGGCGTTGATCGAGAGCATTGAGAAGCCCGTGGTCGCGGCTGTGAACGGATTTGCGCTGGGCGGCGGTTGCGAGCTCGCGATGGCCTGTGACGTGCGGTTCGCCTCTGAGAAAGCGAAATTTGGGCAGCCGGAAGTCAATCTGGGCATCATCCCGGGGTTTGGCGGCACGCAACGGCTGCCGCGGCTCGTCGGAAAGGGTATGGCCAAGTATCTCATATATAGCGCGGAGATCATCGGCGCGGAGGAAGCACTGCGCATCGGTCTGGTCGAGAAGGTATTTCCCGCGGATGAATTGCTCCCGCAAGCGGCCGCATGGCTGAAACAAGTACTCGGCAAGGCGCCCATCGCCGTGCGCATGGCCAAAGTCTCTATTAATAATGGTGTCAATATGGATATCAAATCAGCGATCGCGTTCGAGGCGGAGTCGATGACGGCCGCGTTTTCCTCCGAGGATCGGGTCGAGGGAATGTCCGCATTTGTCGAGAAGCGCCCCGCCGCATTCAAGAATAGATAGGCGAGTCCGGCGACCAACTATTACTTCCGACTATGAGGCTCTGCGCTCCACGAGACGTGCCGTAATTTTTTTACGGCAGCGGTTGACTTTTGTGTTCGTTTGGGCTACAATGACCGCAGGAGGAATTATTCTATGTTGAGATCATTTGAGGTTTCCGGCTTCAAGAACTTCAAGAACACCATTAAGTTGGATTTTTCTGATGTTCGGGATTATAAATTTAACGATAACTGCATATCCGACGGTTTGATCGGAAAGCTCATCGTCTATGGCAAAAACGCCATGGGGAAAACCAATTTTGGCTTGGCGCTTTTTGATATTGTTTCTCATCTGTCGTCCAACAATGTCACGCCGAATCTGTATGATTATTACCTGAGCACCAACAGCCCGGATAACTTTGCGGCGTTTCATTACGTGTTCCAATTCGGAGATACGCAAATCGACTATTCCTATCGCAAAAACGATAAGCAAGCGCTGTTGTGGGAGAAGCTGCTTTTGGACGATAAAATGCTGTTCGAGTATGACTATATAAAAAAGGCGGGTGATACGAGCGGCATCGAGGAATTGGCGCCCACACTGAACTGGGTTTTTCAGGATACTGATTCTATTTTGAAATATGTGGTCAACAATACCGTGTTAGGGGATTCGCACCCGCTCCGGTTGATGATGCGTTTTGTCGTTAATATGCTCTGGTTTCGTAGCTTGGACGAGAACCGCTTTATAGGCTATAAAAGTAAAAGTGACGATTACCTTGACTTTATCTTCGAGCCATCCGTGCTGAAAGAGTTTGAGATATTTCTTCGAAAGTCCGGCATTGAAGACAGCTTGATTGTTAAGGAGGATAATGACGGTGTGAAACGGCTGTATTTCAATACCGACACACCATTGCCATTCTTTAAGGTCGCCTCTAACGGCACGAAAGCGCTCTACACCTTTTTCTATTGGTATAAGACAGCCAAAGATGTTTCGCTCATGTTTATTGATGAGTTTGATTCTTTCTACCATTTTGAACTGGCGGAAAGCATCGTGATGGTACTTGAAAAAATGGCAGGAACACAAGTTATCCTCACATCGCACAATACCAACCTGCTGTCTAACCGTATTATGCGGCCCGACTGTTATTTCATTCTGACGAAGGATAGATTGACTTCTTTCGCCAATGCGACCGGCCGCGAACTGCGAGAGGGGCATAACCTTGAAAAACTATACATGAGCGGTGAATTCGATGTCCAATGAGAAGCGGAAAATACTGATGCTTGTTGAAGGCGCTAAAACAGATTTCCGACTCATGAAACATTTGCTGCATGTGTATGGAATAGACGGTCGGCATCAGATCGTTTCCTATGACACGAATATCTATGCCCTGTATGATACCATGTTCAGAAACGCGAATCCGGCCGACATGGATATTTTACAGCACCTAAAAGAGCATGAACCTAATCCCGCACGGAAAATTCTTTTTGATAAACATTATTCTGATATTCTGTTGGTGTTCGATCTGGATCCGCACGACCGGAGATTTTCCTGCGATGAAATTTCGGAATTGGCGGCGTTTTTTGTCGAATCCTCCGATATGGGTAAGCTCTATTTGAATTATCCGATGGTCGAGTTGTTCTATCACATGAAGAGCATCCCGGATCCGGATTATGATTCATATATTGCAACTTTAGAAGAGCTTCGAGACAAAAGTTACAAGTCTCGTGTCAATGCTGAAAATCGCAACCATGACTATACTAAATTCGCTGTTGGCAAGCGCGAATGTGATATTGTTATTCGCCAAAATATTGACAAAGCCTTGCGTTTAACCAATGACGAAGGAGCGCTACCTCCCAATTCAAGAACAATACTGAAAAATCAATTAGAAAAGCTTCAAAATGTAGGCGCAATAGATGTTTTGTGCACATGCGCCTTTTACATAGCCGATTATAATCCAAAGCTGCTGTTATAGATGAATGGGGACGCTCACATGGGGCGAAGTTAATGTCTTGATTATGTTTTGTCGCGCAATCGTATTGCGCACCTCGCAATTTGTCTTTTTCATTAAAATCGCAAAAAAATTTGAATTCTTATATTAAAAGTGATAAAATTCTAATATATATATTGTAGATAGATTCATAAGCAATCATTTTGCGAACAAGGCGGTCGCGGCCAAAGCAGTGTGGGTCTGCGATCAAAATGAAATAGTAACAGACTAAGCGAGACGGCGACGAGCCGGATAAAATGAAAGAGGGATACGTATATGAAACTTAAAAACACCCGCATCTGGCAGAAAATGGGGGGGGGGGGGGCGCTAAAACACCTTCCGGAAATCCCGTCGACTCAAACGCCGATAGCCGGAGTTTCACCGGGCGCGGCGTCGTAGGACGATACCGGTCCGCGCGCAAATTTCTTTCGATTTTCCTGTGCGTAACGCTCGTGCTCGCGATGGCGCCGTCCTTTGCGAAGGAGGGCGGGCGCACGAGCGCCTTGTCGAGCGACCCGGTCGCCGCAGCGACGCAGGCGACTCCGGGCACGACTCCCGACAATCCTATCACAGACCCGGACGGCACGACTGCCGGCTCCGGCGGAAGTATCACAGACCCGGGCGACCCGATCACAAGCCCGGGCGAAAATGCCGCAAGCCCCGACGGAAATGCCGCAAGTCCGGACGACTCCGGCGCCCCGAACAGCAAAGACCTGCTCGACGCGCTGATAGGCATAAGCGCACTCGACGCCGTGATCGACATCGCGCCGCTGTCCGGCACGGCCGCTTTTGCCACATTCGATGGAACAGACCTCGGCGGGACGACTGTCACGAAGACGTTCTCTGACGTGCAGGGGCAATTGGTGACGGTGCCGCGCGTGCTGACGATCAATGCCACGTTTTCCGAAGGACAGACGAATAAGAGGGTCGTCGTCCGATTCAACAACGCGCTCGGCATCCGCACCGCGCCCGGCATGGTCGCCGATGCGACCAATGAGTGGGTATTCAGTCAGGCAAATCTGGAAACAACATATCCTACGCTGAAAACCGCGATTGCCGGCGCGACATGGACGCCGGACACGAAGTTTCAAGGCGGCAGCACGACGATGTTCGGTGGGACGGGTACGCTGACCTACGATATCGCCGACGGCGTCAATGTCGCTTCGATCGAGATTCGTGTCGGCGCCAATTTCAGTTACCTCGTGACGATGCATCGGCAGGCGATCACGAGAACCAATCCCATCCAAATTACGAGCACTCAAGGCTCCTCGAATACGACGGTGCAGAGTGCCGCCTTGGACTCCGCGACCTTTCCTGCGGCGAACAATGGCGGTGTCGGCATGGGCGGATGGACCGGCAACGCCGAAAAAATCTTAAAACCCGACGGCACTTTCACAAACGATTATTCCTTTACGCCTATTGTGTCAGGCTATATCGGTGCGCTTCCCGTATTTATCCCGTATTTTAAGACCACGTTCCGGATAGATGCCTATGATGATGCAAATAATGTCGATGTCTTCGACGTCACAAACTTGACCTATAGCCTATCCGCTGCCCAATGCGAGTCCAAGGCGATAACGCTTACCGCGACCGCCGGAAGATATATGTATTACACGATGGAGCTCAAGAACGCGGTAATCACCGGTTCGACGACGGTCTCATTGATGGGTAAAATCAAGCCCGCGGCTAACTTTACCGACAAGGTCGCGAGCTATCAACCGCTTACTCCATACATCGACACAACCTATCCCACTTCATGGAAAGATCCGGGCAACGTGGAATACTCACTGACCACGGGTATGACCAGCAACTCGTATACCTATTCCTCGCCGATTCAGGTGAATCCCTTCGATTTCTCCTACCTCAATATCGCATGGGACAGACCGGATACCTATCCGTTGCAGGCCTCCGAATATACGAGCGCCGGCACGGATACAAACGACACGACGGTTCATCTCTTTGCATTCAACCTGAGGAATCCAGAGTCAAACGCGATTCCCAGTACGCGCACGCAGACCTTTGAATACGATTTCTCCGATACGGAGAACAAGGTGGGCGTGCAGGCACTGTCTCTCTATAAGAATAATACGTTTTATCTGACAAATATCGAGGCGACGACGATGGACGGGAGTATCTATACGCGAGCCGCTATCAGCGGTACGCGCATCGCGCTCGAACCTAAGGATTTCAGGCTCAAGTCGAACGGAACCACCGTCATGCCGGCGAATGCCTATCTGAAGACACTGAAATACGAAATGAGGGGGGATTTTGCGGCGGGTTATATAGGGGAGTCCTATTCCTATAACTTGAACGTCCGAGTATTCGGCCAGGTGATCAGCGGAGCGGACAGCTTTACCTATCAGCCAAAGGTGCGCTTGATCCAGCCCGATATCTCCGAGGTGCCGGAGGCACAAAGAAATGTGCTCTATACAGGAAACTACGGCGTTAAGAAGCACCAACCCGCGGGCAGCGGCGAGGTCTCCATTGGCTCTGAATTATATGCGGCATTCGGCAACCAGCAGGGCAACACCACTCTGGCAGCGGGCGACACGGTGACCAATGCCTATATCGACATCTCAAGCGCCAGATACAATTATAGTGCGCCGAACAATCTGTATGTCGTGCGCGGCGTGACGTGGTATCTGCGGGAGGCCGGCTATTTGGATTACGATTCCTCCAAGTTTAAGGTGACGTGGAACGGCAATACCTACATCCAGGGGGATGGGCTTGAAGTGGTGGAAGGGACGGACAACAAGGGCTTTAAGTTCTGGAAGGTCTCCGCGCCGAATGTGTTGTTTTCGTATCTGCAAGACTCCACAAACATTAGCATCTGTCCGGCGGCGGTTTCTCCACGCCTCACCTTCGACTACACGGTGAAGAAGGCGATCACGACCGGAACGGTCAAGAAGCAGGACCTCTGGACAGTCAGCGGCTACAAGAATGTGCGGCAGATCTCCCATGGCGATAGAACGTATTCCGATGTGCATGGCTTGTCCGGATATTCAAGTTTCTATATGGGCGTGTCTTCTCTAAATCTGAACGTCAACTTCAACGCGATCGCGGACGTGATCGTGACGACCTCCGCGCGCCTGGTCGACAAGACCACGGGCGCCGAGTTGACCGGTTGGACGGCCTACGACTACCTGAAGCCGGACAACAACATACTGAACTTAAATCCGGTCGGAAAGGCGCAGTACCGCGTGAACATCACCAACGCCGCCGACGCCGTCTGCACTGAGTTCGCGGCGATGATTCCCATACCGAAATACGGGGAATCCGTACCCGGCAAGATACCGGAGGGAGACGCGCCATTCTCGCCAGCGCAGCATATGCAGAAGGAGCCGTTTGGCTGGACGGCCTCCATCGGCAGCGTGGTCTCCGTCCCTGAGGGATTTACCGCCACCTACGCGACGAGCTATGTGATCGATCGGAACTCGTCGGAATGGAAGGCGTGGAGTGATATTACGAATAAAGACAACATCAAGATGGTGAAGATAGAGGCGACGGGAACCATCGCGCAGAACTTTACGCAGGCGTTCACCTTCGATATGAATATCTCCGACACCGATCCGGAAACACACGCCGGCAATATGAATCTTTACGCGGGTTGGTACTATGCGAAAGCCGACCCGACCGTCGACGGCGCCAAGACGACGGAACCCGTCGCGCTCAGGCTGCAGACCGGCGTTGTAAAAGGCAATGTATTCAACGACCTCGACCGCAACGGTCTTAAAGGCGGGAGCGAGACCGGCAAAAGTGACGTGGTCGTCGTCGCGTATGCGCACAAAGCGACGCAGACGTTTTTGCCGGACGATATCATCGAGCAGATCGTCACCGACGCGAGCGGCAATTACGGCTTCTACGGACTCAGCAAGTCGCAGATCGTCGATGTGCGCTTCAACAATCCGGGAACGCTGGGCGACACACTCAGGTTTTCTCCCGTGACGGTGAACGGCTCTACACCGACGATGTCCGCGGATAAGACTTACGGGCTGACGTCGAACATCACGCCGTCCGGCACGAATTACGACAAGATCGATGCCGGCTTCATATCGCCCGTGAATATCGTGTTTAACTACAACTACACGAGCGGCGGGCAACAGACGATCACGAAATACCCGGGCGACACCATCGCCGCCGCGGACGTGACCGCTCCCACGCGGGCAAACTGCGCCTTCGACGGTTGGTGGACGCAGGCATCGGGCGGTGAGCAGATCACGCTCGGCTCGCAGACCGCGGGCACCGCAAACACGACGACCTACTACGCGCACTGGAAGGACAATACCGCCCCCGTCACGATGATTACTCCTCTGAGCGGTAGCTGGGTCACGGCCTTGACGGGTCAGGTGACGCTTTCGGCTACGGATGTGGACGCCCTGCAGACGAACGGCGTCGGCACCGTCGCTTCGACGAAGTACAAGCTGAACGGCGGCGACGAAACGACCTATTCCGCCGCGATCACGGTCCCGAACGAAGGCGACAACACCATTGAATATTGGTCCACGGACGTAAACAATAACGTTGAGACGCACAAAACGGCGACGATCAAGAGGGATACCGTCAATCCGAATACGCTGATCGTCGGTTGGACGACGGAAAATCAGTGGGTATCCGCGACGCATCAATTCAGCCTGACGCCTACGGACGCGACCTCCGGCATCAGCAAGACCTACTACCGCATCGACGGCGATGCCCAGAGTCTCGAGGACTACACGGAATATACGACCGCGTTCACACTCGCGGGCAAGACCGCCGGCGCGCATACGATCTACTACTATTCCGTGGACGTGGCCGGCAACGTGGAAACCGTTAAGAGCGTCGCTGTAAACTTGGACACCGACGGCCCGACGACGACGATCTCAAAGACGACCGGTGATTGGGTCAACCCGACGACGCAGATCACGCTGTCTGCTATCGACTCCGGCCAGAGCGCGGGCAATCTCACTTCCTACTACCGCGTCAGCACGGCCGACTCAGGCGAATACACGCAATATAACAGCACGAACGGAATCACGCTGACGGACAAGGCCGCCGGCGAATGGTATATCTCATATTACAGCATAGACGGAGTCGGCAACAAAGAATCGGCGCATTCCATCACGGTCAAGCTCGACACGCAGGCGCCGTCCACGACCATCGCGCCCGCGGCGAACACGTGGCTGAACGCGGGCACGCAGATCACGCTGTCGGCGATAGACCCCGGCACCGGAAACGCGCAATCCAACGTGAACAATATCTACTATAAGATCGACAGCGGCAATTACAGCGAATACACGTCCGGCACGACCGTCATTACCCTCGGAGCACTGGACGAAGGAAGCCACACCGTGAGCTACTACGCCACGGACAATGCCGGCAACGCCGAAACGCCAACGGTCGCCACCTTCCATCTCGACAAGACCGCGCCGACCGCGCAGGTGCAATATGACACAAGCGCTCTGCTTGAGTTTCTGAATACGGTCACCTTCGGGCGCTTCTTCAAGAACACGGTGAATGTGGCAATCACGGCGACCGACAATACGAACGGCTCCGGTGTGGGCAATGTCTACTATTATACATCCACCGCCGCAATCGAAACCCCGTCTACGATTCCGAACGCAAACTGGATATCGGGCGCATCTTTCACGCAGTCCTCCACCGCGAAACTGCACCTGTACGTAAAGGTGACGGACAATGCCGGCAACGCGAAATACTACCAAGACGGCGTCGTCGTCTACACGGACAGCACGCAGAATACGCCGAGCATCTCATTCACGCGGCAGGGCCCAAGTGATGTGACCGCCAACGTAAATCTGAATGGCAACACGATACGAGAAATCAAAAACGGCGCGAGTACGCTGACACCGACGACCCACTACACGGTGAGCGGGAACACCATCACGTTTAATGCATCCTATCTTCGGACGCTCGACGCGAACGCAGCCGGATCGCCGTACACGCTGACCATCGCATACAACCCGCAGGGCGAAGCATACACAAGCGGCGGCGGCATCAACGAGGAGCCACTGACGACGACCATCACGCTCAATGTGGTGAAGATGTCGCAGACGGCGCTCACGATCACGCCGCCGGGAATCCACAACTACGGCGATGCGCCGTACCAACTCGAAACGACGGGTGGCAACGGCGGCGGCGCGGTCACATTCGAGCAGACGAGCGGCACGGCGGTCGCGACGGTGGCCACGGACACAGGCATCGTTACGATCCATAACGCCGGAACCTTCACCGTGAAAGCGCGCAAGGCGGCCGACGCGGACTACTCGGCCGGCGCCGATTCGGAGGAAATCACCGTGACAATCGGCAAAAAGCAGCTGACCATCACGGGCGGGACGGTTACGCCTAAGGCCTACGACGGCACGACGACGGCGACCGTCTCCGCCGTAACCTTTAGCGGGCTCGTCACGGGAGAAACCCTGACGATAGGCACGGACTACACCGTCACAGACGCGCAATACAACAGCGCGAACGTAGACGCGACGACCGTCTCCGCCATCGTCACGCTCGTATCCGGTGGGCCAACTGCGAACAACTACAGCCTCGCGAGCGGCACGCTGACGCAAGCCGCGGCCATCACGCCAAAGCCGCTGACCATCACGGGCGGGACGGTTACGCCTAAAGCCTACGACGGCACGACGACGGCGACCGTCTCCGCCGTAACCTTTAGCGGGCTCGTCACGGGAGAAACCCTGACGATAGGCACGGACTACACCGTCACAGATGCCGCCTACAACGGCAAGGACGTCACGGGCGCCAACGCCGCGACGACCGTCTCCGCCATCGTCACGCTTGCAGACACCACCGACGCGAACAACTACAGCCTGCTGAACGGCACGCTGACGCAAGCCGCGGCCATCACGCCAAAGCTGCTGACCGCGGCCGACCTTACGTTCACAGCCGAGGACAAAGTCTACGACAGTACCACCGTCGCCGCGGCGACCGTCACGATCACGCCGGGCGCCATCATCAGCGCTGACAGCGATCATCTCGCCGTCAGCGTGAGCGCGGTCTTTGCGGATAAGAACGCTAACACGGGCAAGACCGTTTCCATCACGAATTGGGAACTGACGGGTATGGCCGCCGGCAACTACAGCCTGCCCGAGGTTAGGCCTACGACCACCGCGAATATTACGCCCGCGCCTGTGACCGTCTCCGGTGCCGCCATCGAAAACAAGATCTACGACGGCACGACGGTGGCGTCCATATCGGGCGGGACGCTCTCCGTCCGATACGGCAGCGACGATGTAGCCATCAAAGCGAATACGGGTACGGCCGCCTTCAATACGAAGGATGTCGGCACAAATAAGCCCGTCACTTTCAGCGGCTACCAACTCGAGGGCAACGACGCGGCCAACTATGCGCTGAGCCAACCGGCGGCCACAACCGCGAACATCACGGCCAAGCCGCTGACCCTCTCCGGTGCCGCCATCACGCCCAAGACCTACGACGGCACGACGACGGCGACCGTCTCCGCCGTAACTTTCGACGGTCTCGTCACGGGAGAAACCCTGACGATAGGCACGGACTACACCGTCACAGACGCGCAATACAACAGCGCGAACGTAGACGCGACGACCGTCTCCGCCACCGTCGCGCTCGTACTCGGAGAGACAATCGCGAACAACTACAGCCTGCAGAGCGGCAATCTATCCGTGCCGGCGCAGATATCCCGCGCGTGGATCACAGCGACCTACGTGCAGTACGGCGGCACAAACGGCAAAGTCACGACGACCGCCATCGACGTGACCTTCACAAACGATACATTGGCGAGCATAGGTGGCTTCACCGTGGACGCCGTCCTCGCGCTGACCGGCGCGACGACGACCGGTGCGGTGACGCAGGTAGGCGAGGCGAGCGACAAGAAATACCGCATCCCCATCAGCTTAGACGCCGGCACAGCAAACGGCGGCAACGTGAATATCACGCTCAGCGGCTGGGGCAACTACGCGATTCAGCCCGACTTTACGCAGCCGAGCCTCGTTATGGTCTATCGGCCCGTGCCGATGGCGACGCCGACCGCCGCGATCGACTACGTATACGAGCGGCTGACGGGTCTGGTGCCGGGCAACTACGTGTTCAAGCACGGTAACGATGAATACGACAATCAACCGGTAGCCGCTGACGGATTCTACAGTCTCGAGAACCACGACGCGTGGATGGACGGCGGCACATTGCAGATCAAGCGGAAGGCCGAAGGCGCTACCGTGGACAGCGCCGTACAGGAGCTGGCGCTCCCAG
>JAISQM010000118.1 GCA_031274195.1 Eubacteriales Family XIII. Incertae Sedis bacterium | reverse complement strand
AGGGACAGCCCGTCGCCGCCCAATATATTGTAAATCGCTTCCTTGATCATATCGTATCGCCTCCAATCGAAAGGAAATTTTGCAATATCCGGTCGCCGTCCCTCGTCAAGATGGATTCGGGATGAAACTGCACGCCGTAGACTTCATGATCCCGATGTTTCACGCCCATCACCTCGCCGGACTCGTCCTCGGCGATGATGAGAAGCTCGTCGGGAATGGTCTCTCGCTTCACGGCCAACGAATGGTAGCGCGCACCTTCGATGATCGGCGGCAGACCGTAGAAGATGGGGCTGCCGTTCGCGATATGAACCGCGCATTTCTTTCCGTGCATGAGTTTTGTCGCATAGGTCACTTCCGCGCCGAAGGTTTCGCAGATCGCCTGATGTCCGAGACATACGCCCAAGATCGGTACGCTGTCCTTGAAATAGGCGATGGCACCCTCGCAGATACCCGCGTCGTGCGGTTTTCCGGGACCCGGTGAGATGAGGATGTGAGAGGGGGCGAGGGCTTCCATTTCCGCGACGCGCATCTCATCGTTTTTGATTACGCGAATATTCGGATCGATGACCCCCGCCATCTGATATAGATTAAAGGTGAAGCTGTCGTAATTATCAATCAATAAAATCATGTCAACGCCTCCATCATCGCACTCGCCTTTCTCAGGCATTCCTCATACTCTTTCTCCGGCACGCTGTCCGCGACGATGCCGGCGCCGGCCTGCACATAGACGAACCCATCCTTCAGCACCGCCATGCGGATGCCGATACACAGATCTAAATTTCCCGTAAAGTCGATGTAGCCGATCGCGCCGCCGTACGGTCCGCGCCGCAGGTTTTCCGCCTCGTCGATGATCTCGCAGGCGCGGAGTTTCGGTGCGCCGGAGAGCGTACCCGCGGGCAACACCGCCGCCACCACATCCGGCGCGTCGTATCCCTCGCCCAACTCCCCCGTCACCTTCGAGGCGATGTGACAGACATGAGAGAGCTTCTTCACGCTCCGGTATTCCGCGAGCTTTACGCTTCCGAAGCGACATATCTTCCCGAGATCGTTGCGCCCCAGATCGACGAGCATATCATGCTCGGCCAGTTCCTTTTCGTCCGCGAGCATCTGCGCGATTAACGCCTTCGTCTCCTCCTCGTCGTCCGTCCGCGGGCAAGTTCCCGCGAGAGGATAGGTCCCCGCGATACCATCGCGCAATGATACGAGGGTCTCCGGTGAAGCGCCCGCGATCTGAAAGTCGTCGAAACGAATGTAGAACATATACGCCGAAGGATTCGTCGTCCGCAACATGCGATAGGCGCCGAGCAGATCGTCCCCGTAAGGCGCGCGAAAACGGACGGAGGGCACGCACTGGAAGATGTCGCCCTCGAAAATGTGCCGCTTCACCTTTTCCACCGCCGCACAAAAATCATCTCGCTCAAACGAAGGCGTGAATACCGGCGGCACATGTTCCCGCTCCGGCGCAGGTTCCGGCGAAGGCATGCGCACAAGCCGCTCCATATCCTTCAGCAGAGCCACGCCCTCGATATAATTCGCCTCCGGCGCGTCCGTGTCGATGTTGACGATGAGAAATATCTTCTGACTGAAATTATCAAAAGCGATGATCTTGCGGAATAACATCAGATGAAAGTCGTCAAAACCCACATCGTCACGCGCCTCAAGCTTCAGCGAAGACTCGACATGCCGAATGTATTCGTAGGCGAAATACCCGACAAACCCGCCCGTAAATGGCGGAAATTCCGGGATGCTCGGACTTCTGTAACCCGCGACGACCTCTTTCAAAATGTGAACCGGATCGCCCTCAATAACCTCGGCGACACCGTCTTTCCCGCGTACCGTAACGCTGCGCTCGCCGCCCCTGATCGTCATTTCAGGCTCAAAACCGAGAAAGGTGTATCTTCCCCAACCTTCCCCGCCCGACGCGCTCTCCAAGAGAAAACACTCCCGGCCTTGTGCGCGCAACCCGCGAAGCACCTCGACCGGTGTCTTTATATCCGCGAATAGTTCCATAGCGATCGGCACGAGCGTACAGCCCTCGGCGAGCTTACGCGTCTTTTCCAAAGTCGGCTGTATCATGGATGTAACTCCTTTCCTAATCAACGGTCGCGGCGGTTTCAAGAGTGATTTGCACATTTTTATAGAATGGCGATACAGGACTGAAAATCCCATATCGCCACTCCGTATGGTCGGGGTGACAGGATTTGAACCTGCGACCCTCTGCTCCCAAAGCAGATACGCTACCAAGCTGCGCTACACCCCGCCCGCCCGCAAGGCGTCGCGAAAAAAACGCCGCTCCGGCACGGCTGTACATCTGTACCGGAGCATCATTTTGCAGTCAGATTCACAAAATACAAGATTTTGGAATCTGTTGCATAAGGCCTTCTTGCAAAAGTCCTTCGGACTTTTGAGAAGCGCCATTATGGCAGGGGTAGAAGGATTTGAACCCTCGACGCATGGTTTTGGAGACCATCGCTCTGCCAACTGAGCTATACCCCTACGAAGATGAGAGCAACGATCCTCTAATCGCCTTATGGCGAAAACAACACCCAAAGGCGTTACTCATGCCAAGCAAGAATGACTTACGCATCACTCTCAACGTTGCCTACGCAATATTATAGCGTATCGTTAACACTTACACAAGCGAATTTTACAAGGCAGAAAGAGGACGCACATTTTGTGTCCCCGTCCCCATTTTGTCCCGAAGTTTTCGGTTTACCCTCATATGGTGGCCGTGCAAAACAAAGCGAAAGGCTTGACAAGCGGCGGGCCCTACTATATTATTGTATTAATTGATAAATACAATAATGCGCTATGATTCCAATGTGGCGGACGGCTGTTATGAAAATGAAGGGTGACAGAACAGTGCTTAGAATCGAACATCTTACGAAAACCTATGGAAACAAGCGCGCCGTGGACGACCTGTCGCTATATATCGCGCCCGGCGAGATATGCGGTTTCATCGGGCATAACGGCGCCGGAAAAACCACGACCATCAAGGCCGTCTGCGGGATTCTCGGGTTTGACAGCGGGGAGATTTACATTGGCGGCAAATCGGTAAAGAGCGAGCCGCTCGAATGTAAACGGCACATCGCCTATATTCCCGACAATCCGGATCTGTATGATTTTCTGCCCGGAATCAAATACCTGAACTTCATCGCCGACATCTATGACGTAGGCGCGAAAGAACGGGAGGAACGGATTCGCGAATATGCGGAGCTGTTTGAACTGACCGCGGATCTCGCGCAACCCATTGCGGCGTATTCCCACGGCATGAAACAAAAATTGGCGCTGATTTCAGCCCTCATCCATGAACCGAAATTTATGGTACTCGACGAGCCTTTCGTGGGACTTGATCCGAAAGCGTCCCGCGCTGTCAAAAATATTATGCGCGAGAAATGCGGGCGCGGCGACGCGGTGTTCTTCTCCACCCATGTGCTGGAGGTCGCAGAGAAGCTATGCGATAAGGTGGCGATCATCAAAGACGGCAGACTCGTGGCATATGGAAACATGGATGACGTGCGCGGCGATTCATCCCTCGAAGCGGTGTTCTTTGATCTGGCGGAGGGCGCGGCGGATGATTAGAAAGCTGTTTACCCTCAATCTGAAAGCGTTGTCGTCGGGGGCGCTGAGAATCAATAAGGCCGGCGGCAAGAACGCGTTTACCGGAGAAATATGGTTCATCGTACTCATTGCGATCATCGTCGGCGCCTCGCTTTTCGGCATATTTCTGAGTCTGTTCAATGTTATGCTGGAGCCGTATTTCACGGCGGGCATCGGTTGGATGTATTTTGCGGTTCTTGCGCTCACGGTATTTGCGCTCTGTGTCGTCAGTACGATATTTACGGCCTCCGCACAGATATTCGGTGCGAAGGACAACGAGCTGCTGCTCTCCATGCCGATACGTCCCTCCGCCATCCTGCTAAGCCGCCTGTTGGTTCTCCTTGTTATGGAATACTTCTTTACGCTGGTCGCGGCGTTGGCGGCTTTCTTCCCGTGGCTTGCGGGCGGCTACGCTACAGCCTCCGGTATCCTGTTCTTCGTTATAGGGGTTCTGCTGCTGCCGCTACTATCGCTGGCGGTTTCCCTGCTGCTCGCTTGGGTGCTCGGGTTTATCCTCTCGCGGGTCAGATATAAGAACATCGTCACTTTAGTGGTTTCGATCGGATTTTTGCTTGCGTATTTCTATTTCTATTTCAACATGCAAAGCTATCTGAACGAGCTTCTGATGCGCGGCGAAGAGATCGCCGAAGCGTTCAGGATGGCCATGCCGCCGTTTTACGCCTTCGGCAGAAGCGTAGCGGACGGTAGCGCGAGCGCCGGCTTGCAATTCATACTATGGGCGATTCTGCCGTTTGCGGCGGCCGTCGCGTTGCTTGCGGTGAATTATGGGAAGGTGCTGACGGTAAATCGCGGCGGTATAAAAATCGAGTATAAGGAACGTGCGGCAAAGTCGCAAAGTTCCCTGACCGCGCTCACGCGCAAGGAGCTGGCGCATTTCCGGAGCAAACCGACGGTCATTCTCAATGCTTCACTTGGTTCGCTTTTCATGCTGATCGGCGGGATTGCGATTCTTGTAAAAGGTTCTGAGATTCTTTCCTATCTCACAGCAATGTTGCCCGCGCTCAACGGTGTAAGCCTTTCGGCGCTGTGCGCGGCGCTCTTGGTGTTTCTCTGCTCGGCAAACAACCTCAGCGCGTCACTCATTTCATTTGAAGGTCGGAATCTGTGGATCATGAAAAGCAGTCCCGTGTCCCCAAAGACCGTGCTCTTGGCGAAAGCCGGCGCGCATTGGCTGATTTCCGCGATACCTTGCTTTGCCGCGTCGGCCTGCGCCGGGATTGTCGTGGCCGGAAGCGTATGGGATTGGCTCGTGGTCTTGTTATTGCCGCAAACGTTTATCGTTTTGACGGCGGTGGGCGGCCTTGCAATCAACCTGAACCTTCCTAAGCTCGAATGGTCGAATGAGATATATGTGGTCAAGCAGAGCGCGTCCGCAATGATCACACTGTTTGGCGGAATGGGCGCGATTGCGCTGATAGGATTGCTGTATGCCCTGCTTTTTTCCGGCATGATGTCGCTGATGGTGTATTTGCTGTTCTGCGCGGCGGTGTTTGTGATCGCGGTAGCCGCAATTTGCATATGGCTGATGAATGTAGGCACTAAAAAATTCGCAGCCCTCTAAATAGATATTGAGAGGAATGATTGAAATGAAAACCGGAAAAATCCACCTGATAATAGGCACAGCGCTCTGCGCCGCGATAATGCTCCTGTTTGCGGCGTTTTGGAATCGTTTGCCCGAAACTGTTGTGATTCAAATCGCCTTGGACGGTTCCGCCGGGAATACCTTGCCAAAACCACTGTTTGTGTTTGGAATGCCCTTGTTATTCGCGGTCATAAATATCGTTGGATTATCGTTTTCCAAGAAAGAGAACATTTCCGTGTATCGTTTCTATATCGTTCCCGCGGCGGCGATTTTGGTGTCGATCGTAATACTTGTAATGGCGCTGAATTTGAACTGATAATGGCATGAAATAAGTCGCGCGGAAATTGACGCGATGGTTAAAGGTTCGACCATAGAGTCTTTAACCGAAATTATCTCAATTCATTTTGCCGAGATACTCCTCAAGACAAATCCCCCGATCATGTATTTCCGTGGCTGCGGCGACGCCGACATAGCGATAGTGCCACTGCTCGTTCATCACGCCGGTTATTTCGG
>JAISQM010000122.1 GCA_031274195.1 Eubacteriales Family XIII. Incertae Sedis bacterium | reverse complement strand
GCGAAATTCGATCAGCTCACCGCGCACTTGGTGGA
Organism: Eubacteriales Family XIII. Incertae Sedis bacterium; assembly: GCA_031274195.1. GTDB lineage: Bacteria > Bacillota > Clostridia > Peptostreptococcales > Anaerovoracaceae > JAISGB01. Next base: position 7,666 of record JAISQM010000122.1, on the reverse strand, counting down.
AAACACCATCGAGCCGATGAAGAAAGCCATGTCCGACGCCGCGATCACGAACAGCGACATCAGCAAGGTGATTCTCGTGGGTGGTTCCACGCGGATTCCGGCCGTGCAGGACGCGGTGAAGAAGATCACGGGTAAGGACCCGTTCAAGGGCATCAATCCGGACGAGTGCGTAGCCCTCGGCGCGGCCATTCAGGCGGGCGTCCTCACGGGAGAGGTACACGATGTGCTGCTGCTCGACGTTACGCCGCTGTCGCTGTCCATCGAAACCCTCGGCGGCGTGGCGACGAAGCTCATCGAGCGGAATACGACCATTCCGACGAAAAAAAGCCAGATATTTTCCACGGCGGCCGACAATCAGACGGCGGTGGACATCCATGTCATGCAGGGTGAACGGGAATTCGCAAACGGCAATATCACGCTCGGCAGATTCCAGCTTACGGGCATTCCGCCCGCACCGAGAGGGATTCCGCAGATTGAGGTTACCTTCGACATCGATGCCAACGGCATCGTAAACGTCAGCGCCAAGGACATGGGAACGGGCAAGGAGCAGCGCATCACCATCTCCTCGTCCAACAAACTGTCCGAGGAGGAGATCAACGCGAAGGTCAAAGAAGCTGAACAATTTGCCGAGGAAGATCGGAAGAAGAAAGAGGAAATCGATGTCCGTAATCAGGCAGAGACCCTCATCTACGAGACGGACAAGGCGCTGAAGGACCTCGGCGACAAACTCTCAGACGACGAAAAGGGCAAGATCACCGCAGCGAAGGACGACCTTCAAAACGCGCTGAACGGAACGGATGTAGACGCCGTGAAGTCCAAGACCGAGACCCTGACGACCGAGTTCCACAACATCAGCGCGAAGATGTATCAGAACGCGCAGGGCGCCGATCCCGGACAGACACCGGGCGCCGACGGATTTGGCACCGGAGCGGCCGGCGCGAACGCCGGAACTGCGGGCGCCGCGCCGAGCGGAAACGATGAAAACGTCGTGGACGCCGACTATGAAGTTGTAGACGACGAAGCGGAGAAAAAAGAGTAAATGGCGGATAAACGAGATTATTACGAAGTACTGGGATTGAAAAAGGGTGCGACCGAGGCTGAGATCAAAAAGGCCTTCCGTAAGAAGGCCATGGAGTTTCACCCCGATAAAAATCCCGGAAACAAATCAGCGGAGGAGAGCTTTAAGGAAGTCAACGAAGCTTACGGCATCCTTTCGGACGCGAAGAAAAAAGACCTCTACGACAAATTCGGCCACGCCGGTGTCGATCCCAATGCGGGATTCGGCGCGGGCGGTGCCGGGTTCGGAGGATTCAGTGGTTCCGGCGGTTTCGCCTCCGGAGATTTCGGAGACATCTTCGGCGATCTGTTCGGCGGCATCTTCGGCGGCAGCGGCGGCGCGCGGCGCAACGGTCCGCGAAAGGGACAGGATCTCCAGAAGTCCATACGGATTTCCTTCAACGAGGCGGCGTTCGGCGTCAAGAAGAAGGTCACGCTGAAAAAGACGATGGAGTGTCCGTCCTGTCACGGCAGCGGCGCGGAAAACGGTACGGCAAAAAAGACCTGCCCCCAGTGCAACGGCAGAGGACAGGTGCAGAGCCAACAGAATACGCCCTTCGGTTCCTTTACGAATGTGGGTACCTGTCCCATGTGTCACGGCACGGGCGAGGTGATCGAAAAACCCTGCAAGCAGTGCGCGGGTTCCGGCAGGATACGCAAGGAAGTGACCATATCCGTCGATATTCCGGCGGGCGTGGACAACGACTCGATCATTTCCCTGAAAGGGCAGGGCGAGCCGGGCAGCAACGGCGGACCTCCGGGCGACCTCTACGTGATCATCGGCGTGGAACCGCACAATCTCTTTGCGCGCAGCGGCAGCGATCTGCGGCTTGACATCCCCATCACCTTCGATCAGGCGGCGCTCGGCGCGACCATCATCGTACCGACCCTTACGGAAAAAGTCAGCTACAAGGTGCCGCCGGGCACACAGCCCGGTACCGTGTTCCGGCTGAAAGGAAAGGGAGTCAAGGCTCTGCGAAGCAACAGAATGGGCGACCTCTACGTCAAGGTCAATCTGGAGGTTCCCACGAAACTGAATGGCGACCAGAAAAAAGCCGTCAAGAATATGGCCGAAAAGATCGGCGAAGACTCCTATACGAAAAAGAGCAAATTCGCGGAAACGGTGAAAAAACTGCTCGACTGACACTTACTCCACGACCACGATCTCCTTGATGTAAAACTCCTTCCCGCACAGGAGCTCCAAATTCTTGCCGCCGCAGTCAGGACACAGACCCTTGTTTGCGAGCACGTTAAATACCTTGCCGCAGTCCGTGCAGCGGGCATTGCCGGGCAGAATCTCTATCTCGAGCTTCGTATCCGCCAGTATGGTATTGTTTACGGCGGCAGGATACACCGCCTCGATGTATTTCGGAATCATCGAGGACAGTTCGCCGATCCGGAGAACCAGCGTTTCGATCTTTCCCACGCGGTTCTCCTCGGCGAATTTTTCAACGGTATTGACTACTTCTACCACAACCCCAAGTTCATGCATTTCACTTTTCCAAATTGGTTACGATTCAAACCCCTTGTAATAACTTCTGTATCTTTTTAACCGCGATGCGACCCTTGCGTTTGAGCACCTGCTTGATGACGACAGGCTTGATGTCCTCCCATGCCACGCCTTCCCCGTCGTACTTGCGGACGAGGGAGATCGCGTCGAAGCGGCATTTGGTCGTACATTGACCGCAACCGACGCAGAGGAACGCATCCCGCACCGTCGTGCCACAGCCGAGACACCGTTCGGTCTCGCGTTTCAGCTGCTCCTCCGTAAAGACGCCTCTCGCGTCGCGGAACGTTCGCGCGCCGGCTGCCTGCAGCGGCCTCTGCCTCGGCGTGTTGTCAAAACCCTCGATGATGGCGTTCTCCTTGTCGAGCGAGAAGTATTCGCGCCTGTCGCGGCCGATCACCAAACTCTGGCCTTTCTGCACATAGCGGTGAATCGATATAGCGCCTTCCTTCCCCTGTGCGATCGCGTCGATGGCGAATTTCGGCCCTGTAGAGGCATCGCCGCCCGCGAAGATGTCGGGCTCGTCCGTCTGCAACGTAAAGGCGTCGGAGACGGCGGTCTTGTTCCCGCGCAGTTCCACGCGGCTGCCGTTCAGCAGTCCGCCCCATTCGATGGTCTGCCCGACCGATACGAGCACGTGATCGGCCGGTACGGTCAGACAGTTCGCCTCGTCGTAGACCGGGTCAAACCGACCATTCTTATCGAATACGGCTACACATCGCTTGAATTCCACGCCGATAACGCGGCCGTTCGCGGTCAATATGCGCTTCGGTCCCCATCCGTTATGGATCGCGACATCCTCCGACATGGCTTCCTCTATCTCCTCGTCCAACGCGGGCATTTCCTTGCGGTTTTCTATACAGTACATGGCCGCTTCCGTCGCTCCGGCGCGGATAGCTGTCCTCGCCACATCGATGGCCACATTGCCGCCGCCGATGACGACGACCTTCCCGCCCAAGGCGACGCCGTCCGCGTTCGCGCTTCGCAGGAAGTCAATGCCGGTCCGCACGCCATCCGCATCCTCTCCCTCGATGCCGATCCTCCGCCCGGCCTGTGCGCCGATCGCGAGGTAGAAGGCCGCGTAACCCTGCTTTCGCAGGTCGTCTATGCCGATGTCCTTGCCGACCTCCACGCTCGTCTTTAATTCTACACCCAATGCCCGTATGATGTCGATCTCCGCGTCGATAATATTTTTCTCGAGCCGGAACGAGGGGATGCCGAAGGTGAGCATACCGCCGAGCTCCCGCTGCTTTTCAAACACGGTGACCTTGTAGCCGTCGACGGCCAAATAATAGGCGCAGGCCAATCCCGACGGTCCGCCGCCCACGACGGCGATCTTCTTGTCGTAGTCGTGCCGCTTCGCGGGGATATAGCGTTGATCGGTGTGCAGTTCCCGTTCGGCGATGAAGCGCTTGATATCGTCTATGGCGATGGGATCGTCGATGTCCCCGCGCGTGCATTCCGATTCACAGTCCTTGGGACAGACGCGTCCGCACACCGCGGGAAACGGATTTTCGAGCTTGATCAGCTCCAGCGCCTCCATATACTTGCCCTGCGAAGCCAACTTGATGTACCCCTGCACCGCGATATGCGCGGGACAGGCCGTCTTGCAGGGGCTGGTACCCGTATCGACCACATTCCTGCGGTTCGTACGATAATCGGGATTCCACTTGTCGGAGTTCCACTCGGTATTCCTCGGCGTTTCATCCCGGACGATCTCCCCCGTCACGGGCGCGTCGGAACACAGCTTTTGACCCAACTGCAGCGCGTTGACGGGGCAGTGCTTCACGCATTCCCCGCAGGCGACGCATTTCTCCCTGTCGATCTCCGACACGTAATTCGAGCGCACCATGTCGGCATTGATGAACATGCCGGCCGTCCGCAGTGACAGGCACGAACAGCCGCAACAATTGCAGATGGCGTGGGTTTTGCCGGAGCCGTCCAAATTGGGTATCTGGTGCATGAGTCCGTTTTCCTCCGCGCGCCGGATGATCTCGAAGGCTTCCTCCCGCGTGATCTGTCTGCCGCGCCCCGTGCGCATGTAGTATTCGGCGGCATGTCCCATCTGAATGCACATATCCTCCTTCAAATGTCCGCAGCCTTCGCCCATCATCTCCCTCGCCGTGCGACATGAACAATCGGAGACGGTAAACAAATCGTTGTCATTCAGGTACTTCGACACTTCCTCGTAGGACGCCCTGCGCGTTTCCCCCGTGATGGCTTGTTCGATGGGAATGACGCGCATGAGACCGACGCCCACGGGAAAGTTCCCCGCCGTCCTTGGCCCGCGCACGCGCCCGTAAGCCTCGAACGCCTCGGCGATCTGCGGATATTTGGCCACATTCTTTTTGTTGCCCACCATCATCTCCATGATACCCGGCACCCACACCTCATACCAGAAGGTATCCACACCGTCGATCTCGTTGACAAAGCAGACGCCGGCATCCGCCAGTTCCATGAGCAGCCGCCGGATCTCCGCCTCGCTCTTGCAGCACTTCTGCGCCAACTCCGCGGCCGTGGTCTTTTTGCGCATCTCCATATGCAGCGCCACCTCCGCCATCTCGTCCGTAACGACAGGCTCCATAATCATATATTCCGGGTCGGTCGCCCGTATCTCCCCCTTCGATCCCCGCTTTTTGCCGCTGATGTGATTGGCCAAATCGAGAACCTTCTCCTTAATTTCCCGTTCCATGACTTCTCCCCCTTTTTATGAATACGCAAACGCCCGCCGGCATTATCTACTGTCCGGCAGGCATCTGCGTAATATGGTTCGTTTATTCTCCCAACTTTTTGATCTTCAGGAACACGGCGAGGTCGCTGAACAATTCCCCTTTGTAAGGATTCTTCTTCGTCTTGACGATCCGGTAGATCATAAAGACGAAAATTCCCACATTGGCCGCCAAAGCCGCAAAGCTCACGAGGAACAACGCCGTCGTATTGTACGACGACGCTACTGCGTATTTACCCTCGTCGATGAAAGCCGGGAATGTCTGCGCAAACATGCACCACAGCGCCAACGTATGCGCCCTGTGTTGCAGCCACGCGCCCTTGCCCACCGTAAACGCGCAGAGCGTAGGCGCAAGCAGCAACGCAAATCCGCAGTACCACGCGTGAGCGGGCAGGCAATTGTACGTATAGGCAAAATTCCACAGATCGTAGGGAATGATCCAAAACCACAGCATATCCGGCCAGAGCATATCGCGGCTCCCGTCCGCCTTCGTCTTCTTTCGGAGACAGATGCCCACCCAGCCCGTGATCGTGATGATGTTCAAAATCCCCGCGGCTCCGTTCATGAAATTCCACGGTCCGCCGATCACATACATATTGTCGTCGGTCAAAATCCCTCCGCCCACGTACTGCAGGCCCACCTGAACATCCCGGGCCACGGCCTCAAGGATGTTGATCGCGAGAATAAGCGGCGGAAAGTAAAGCGCCCATTTTTTATCGGCAAGCCGCCACGTCTCGCCCGTGATCTTATTCGTGCCTTTGATGTGCCGAATGCACCAGAATCCCAGACAGCCCGCCGTCGACGAATAGACCTTCGCGAGGTGAAACCAGTCCGTATAGGTGGTGTCCTTCAGCACCGTAAACCAGAGGATGGACAGAACGATAGGCAGCACCAGAAAACAAAAAAACCCGCACCACTTATACCTGCGGGTCACCTCGTTCAAACCGAACAGCGCTACAAACACAACGATCCATATCATCCAAACGTCGAAAGTCGACGCGCCTTCACTATAATTAAAACTAAACATTGCGTACCTCCAATCCGGGTGAATCCTGTCGCTCCAAGGCGAAAACCCACCCCGAAAATTATTATGCTATAACCCGTATGATTTAGGATGTACCATTGTAAGTTCAAGATAACATGAAGGAGGAACGATGTCAACAGCCGCGAGCACTTTATCGCGAATCGCAATTACCGCCAAATTCCGCGCTTGACATTCCATTCTTTGCATGGTAATATATGGCCAATGTATAAACAATGCCCATAGCCGTATATATAAAGGAGAATGCCATGACGAAGAACTCATCAAAAGAAACCAAACTGCTATCCCCCAAGTTAGACATCGTCTTTCGCTGTATCTTCGGCGACCCCAAGAATGTCGAGCTGCTCACTGCGCTGCTCAAATCGATCCTCGACCTGCCGGAATCCGAATACGAACGCATCGAAATCGTAAACCCGTTCTCGTTAAAGGAGTATCCGCAAGAGAAAGAAATCATCTTAGACGTGAAGGTGCATACCACCTCGGGCAAAGTCATTGATGTAGAATTACAATGTCAAAATCATGACGGCTTTGCGAGCCGGATCGTGTATTATGTATCAAAACTGACAAACAAACAGTTGGAAAGAGGAGACGACTATGCTACAATGGAACAAGTAATAGCGATTGTGATCATGGACTTCACCCTCTTGAAAGACGAGTCCGACTATCACAATCGATTTCATCTCCGTAACGACAAGAGCGGGCGCCTGTTTTCGGACATCATAGAAGTCAACACGATAGAACTTCCGAAACTGCCCGACATAAGCGACAATACGGAGCTTTGGGAGTTTATGCAATTTCTGAACGCGGAAACGGAGGAGGAAATGGAAGCAGTAGCAAGAGAGAATCCTACGATACAAAAGACCGTGGCGATCGTCAGAGAACTGAGCCGCGACGAAAAAGCGCGCATGTACGCCGAAGCACGCGAAAAAGCGATCCGAGACGAGAAAGCCGCACTGAGAACCGCCATGCGGGAAGGCCGTGAAGAAGGCCTCGAAGAAGGTCTCGAAAAAGGCCTCGAAAAAGGCCTCGAAAAAGGTCGTGAAGAAGGCATCAAGCAAGGCCGTATCGCCATTGCGCGCAACCTGAAAGCGCAGAACATCTCCGTGGAGATCATCGCGGCATCCACAGGCTTATCCGCAGCCGAGATAGAATCTCTGTAAACTGTAAATGAAGGGAGGAGCGTCCGCCGGCCATTGCTCGCCGACATCCGTCCCTTAATAGCGCTTCCCAATTTGCATCGCAAATTGATGGAACGCTTTATGCACAGCTTTCCAAAATGTTTCATTTTGCGAAAGCCACTGCTTTTTCGGGCGATCAATCGCACTGCGAGCGT
>JAISQM010000085.1 GCA_031274195.1 Eubacteriales Family XIII. Incertae Sedis bacterium | reverse complement strand
GACACAAATATCTTCGCTTATTTATATTCGGATGCGGAGCCGAAAAAACAAGAGATAGCAAAACGGTCAATCAATGAATATCAGCGTTTTGTGAGTACGCAGGTATTAAACGAGTTTTGTAATGTATGCATACGGAAACTCAAGTTTCCAATCTCTGCGGTGAAAGACGCTGTACTGCAAATATGCGAAACCTGTAATCTTGTCAGTGTCGATGATTCTACGGTTCAAAAGGCACTTGATTTGCATGAGCGATATGGATTTTCGTATTATGACAGTTTGATGGTGGTTTCCGCACTCGAAAGTGATTGCAAGTATCTTCTTTCCGAGGATATGGCGAATAATCAGACTATTGAAAGCAACCTGATTATCAAGAACATCTTTATATAAATGTGCGTAGGCGATGATAATCCGTCCCTCACGCCACATCCACGCGTTTTTCCCTGCGCACGACGACGACGGCTATCAATACTGCAATCAGCGCGAGAGCCGCGCAGACGACGACCTCCGGCAGCTCGGCTTCGCGCCTGAACACCCTGATGAATATGCTGTTTTGGTCGCTGAACGAGTAGTTGATCGCGAATATCGCGAGAAGGACGAGGGCAAGCGCGGCGGGAACCGATTTGATGAGCATCGTCACGATGTTCGCGGAAAAGCGCGACAGCGCGAAGGCGAGGCAGGAGGCGCCGACGCAGAGCGCGGCCGTCATGCCCGCGAGGGCGAGCACATACTGTCCGAACGTGATGTCGTACATATAGAATGTCCAACCGTCAAAGTCGGCGATGGAGGCGCCCAGAAACTTTTCCGCGGTTGTGAACATAAAGAAGGCCGCATAGGAGAGCGCAATCAACGCCACCGTAATTGCGAGGGACGAGAACGTCACCGCTAAGAATTGAATCTTAAAGATTTTGCGCCCGATCGCTGACGCATACTGCAAATAATGCAGGCGCCGCGTCCGATCTGCCGTCACAAGCGGAGCAATGAGCACGAATACGACGATGAGCGCGAAGACCGCCACGGTGCAGGCATACACCGCGAAGTAACGGGTAGTGTCGATTCGAATCAGGTTCATGCTGTGCGGGTTCGTGTCGCGCGATTCAAAGAGCTGTCGCGCGTGCCTGCGCACCACGGAGCTTCCGTCGTAGTCGGTTATTTGGAATCTGTGGACGACGCTGTCCGCCCCGGGGGCGTAGCGATTTTTAAGGGCATTCAGGTACTCCAAGTGATAGCCCACACCGATGTACGCGCCGGATGGGCGTTGTGTGCGGACGAGGACATCCGAGCCGGAAACGTTGGCGATCGCGACCGTATCGTCGTACAATTTGTACATCATGTGATCATAGTCTTTCAAAAACTGTTCCTGCTCTGCGGCGCTGCGAGAATCATCGAACACGATCAGCTCGTGCAAGTCCGAGACGGTGCGGACGCCGTATTGCGCGAAGATCGGGTCGCCCGCGATGATGGCGGACGCCTGCTTCTCAAGATTGGCGATGCGACCCGGAATGTCGAAATCAGCCAATTCTTCGGGTTCGAGCGTGTCGCCGTATCGGTCGAACATCTCCTCCTGATGGGGACCGTATGGACCGGTAAAGCCGTTGTAGTTTTTGATGACTTGGTAGAGGAAAGCGAAGAATACCAACACGCCTACCGCGATGATGATCGCGACAGTGCGCCAATTCCAGAGTTTTTTGAGTTCGCCGAGAAAGATGCTCATAGTTGCCTCCATTTCGCCGTCCGACGGCATATCTCATATGTTTTCAATCTAAATTTCTCCTTTTGAATCGCGCCGCAGCGACGACGGTTGCGGCCGCGAGCAGGATGAGCGACGTAGCTATGCCGATACCTTCAAAGCGCGCCCACAGAATGTCCGCTCCGCCGTCCGTGAACCATTCCCCGCTGTTCGCCCACAGCCATAGCGGCGTCAGGTTTATGATTCCGCGCGGAATCCCACCAATCTGCAGGAGCGGCCGCGCGATGAGCATTGCGCCGCAGAGCAGGATGGCGGCAAGGCAGGAGAGATACACGTTGCGGATGAATGTCCCGACGGCGTAACCCAACAGGCAAAAACAGACGACCAAGCCGGCCGCGGCGCCGACGCTCGCCCACAGGTATTGCAAGACGGTGCAGCTTTCCCACGTGATGAACGGCTTCCCGAACAAGCCGACGGCGAAGTTGAACCCGCTCGATACGTTCTCGTTCCACGCGGGCGAAAAATCGAACCGCGCGAAGAAAATCGACAGCGTTACGACCAAAATCAGGCAGAACAGGCCGAGGCCGCCGGTCAGCGCCGCGAGGAATTTTGTCCTTATGATATTTCGTCCCGGTTTTGACGTGTAGACGATGGCTTCCGTGTTGTGGATATGCTCATAGCCGGAGCAGAGCAGGGCGAGAAACAGCGCGATCAGGCAGCCCTCGGCGATGACGGCGGGCAGTACGCGCCCAAACAGTTGGCCGTGTACGGAGTAGCTGTCCGGCCCGAGGTAGACCGACAGGGCGTCGTCGCGCGCCGCTTTTGCGTCTATCACGGGTTGGAGCTTTTCGTACTTCGCGCGTACATTTGCTTCACGCGCGCCCGACAGGTCATGTTTGGACACGTAGCTGTCGGCGATGGAGCTTGCCCGCAGTCCCTCAAATACGTCGGTAAGCTCGCGGGTCTGCGCGTCGTCCGATAATGGGCGCTCATATGCCGCGATAATCAGGACATTGACGATGAGACACAGCGCGGCGAACCCGATGATGGCGGGCAGGAGCGCGACCTTTCGCAGCTCGTATCGAAACAGCATGTTACGATACCTCCGTGTCGCGGTAGATATACAGGAATACATCCTCCAGATTCGGATTGACGCGTTTCGCGGTATCCGGGCAGTCGCCGTCACTCGCGAAGCGCGTGATGGTCCTGCCGTCCTCGTATCGTTCGGTGAGTACGAGATACGGCGGGCGGATCTTGCTCATATCGTCCGTTTCGTAGACCTTGCCCTGCAGCGTCCCGCATATGACGGACGGCGTGTCGTTCGCGAACAGCCGATGATCCTTGAACAGAATGACGCGGTTTGCGATGGTTTCGATGTCCGATACGATATGCGTCGATAAAATTACGATTCGATCCTTGGACATCGACGCAATGAGGTTGCGGAAACGGACGCGCTCCTTAGGGTCGAGTCCCGATGTCGGTTCATCGAGGATGAGTATCTTAGGGTCGTTCAGCATCGCCTGGGCGATACCGACGCGCTGAATCATGCCGCCGGAGAACTTCTTCATCTTTTTATTACCTACCTCGGACAAGCCGACAAGCTCGATCAGTTCGTCCGTCCTGCGCTTTGCCTCATCGCGGTCTATGCATTTGACAGCCGCCATATAGCGCAGAAACGCGCGGGGGGAATGGTTCTTATAGTAGCCGAAATCCTGCGGCAGATAGCCGAGGATGTCGCGGTAGGCCGCGTCGAGCTTCACGATTTCGTCCCCGTCCCACAGTATCTCGCCCTTTGTAGGGAAGATCAGCGTCGTGAGCATTTTGATCAGCGTGGTTTTGCCCGCGCCGTTCGGAGCGAGCAGGGCGTACACACCGTTCGTAAACTCCAGATTGATCTCCGACAGCGCGGTGAAATCCCCGAATTTTTTCGTCACATTGTTAAGCGATAACATGATCTGTTCCTTCCGTCAGTAATTCCCTAATTTGAATGGCGAGTATTGCCGCGCCTATCGCGGCAATGAGGATTCCGAGAAAAACGGGAAAACCCCGCAGAAACAACTCCCAATCCTCGCCAAAGGCAAGCGGAATCGCGCAGCTCGCGAGTACCCATATGACAGGTACTGCGGATATGGCCCATTTGTGCCTAAGCCGGCGTATTGCGGACAGCTCCGCGACGGCGCAGAGAAAGAATACCGACAGGCAGAGGGGCAGCAGGGAGAAGAAGCCCGATACGCTTTCCGCGCTGATGGCCACGCAGACGCAGGAGAACACGACGCCGACGACGGAGTAGCAGATGACCCTCAACGCCGTTATTTGGCGAACGGTATAGCGGCAGGTCTGTTTCAGCTCGTAAAGTCCGCCCGCGCGTTCCGACGTTTCGGCGAACAGCGTAATCAGCAGAAACAGCATCGGGGAAACGCCCACAGCGGCGGTGCAGCGGTAGGGTGCCGGCGCGAGAATGAGGAGCGCCAACATGCCCGCGAGCGTCGCCCCCGCGAAGCTGAGGCTGTACGCCGTATCCCAGAAAATGAACCGCGGACCGAAGCCCCGCAGCATTGCGCGGACGCGCTCTCGCGCCGTTTGCGGTTTCATCAAACCGCGAGCCAGAATATAATCGATGCTGACGTTCTTCTCATGTCCGGTCATGGAAATCAAACTCCTTTCTGATTGCGTTGATGAGGCGATAATACTTGGATTTTACGCTCGCTTCCGGCATCTGTAAGACTTCGGCGATCTCGGCGAAGGTATGGCCGCCGAAGATATGCAGGCGAAATATCCTCTGTGTGTCCGCGGGCAGCGTATTGACATAGTCGCGGACGCTTTCCAAAAGCGCGCCGTCTTCAAACCGCTTTGCGAAATCCGATTCCTCCACGGGTTCAATATCGTCGATTGGCAGCGCCTCGGCCTCTCGTGCCGCTCGCGACCGGAAGTAGTCCACCGTCTTGTTAGCGGTGATCTTATACAGCCACGTGCGGAACCCTGCGCCTTTCTTCCTGTCGTAATGCCGCAGCGTTTTCAGCATGGAGATAAATATCTCCTGCGTCAGGTCGAGAGCCGCTTCGCCGTCCGGCATCTGCCTGTGCGCAAAACGATGTATCTCGTCGTAATACTTCCGCACGAGCGCGTCGGCGGCCGCGCGGTCGCCGGTCCGCTGTATTTTGCGTATCAGGCGCAACTCGTCGTCCAAACCCTACCTCTGCCTTTTTTGTTACCGGTTTCGATTGAACCCTTGAGCGATAACATCTTTCGTGACCACTCAACTATATATTCGTTCGGAATCGTGAAATAGTTTCAAATTATGATACAATAGCCGCGGGACGGCTATTATATAGATCTACTGCCCTCCGCTTTGCGGAGATGGCGGGTTATATCATAGCCGCTTCGCATCTATGATATAACACTAATTATAACCGTAGCGGGAAAATATCAATACGGCAATCAGCGCGAGAGACAGTACGTATTGCAAACCTCCAAAACTCGCAAAACTTCGCAAAATCGGTTTTTTTGCGAGTTTCGTGTTATAATTGATTACTACCTTGTGTAGTTACTATAATTGTGTGTATGGGAGGGAGACGACAGAGTGAGAATACAACGTGAAACCTATTTGTCGGAAATTGACAAATACCGCGAAAAGAATCTGATTAAAGTCCTCACCGGTATCAGGCGTTCCGGGAAGTCTACCTTAATGGAATTATATATCGACAGATTGAAGTCTGACGGGGTGACGGACGACCGGATTCAGCATTACAATTTTGAATCACCTCTGGTGGAACGGGAATTGGGTACTGATTGGAACTCCATTTTTTATGAGATTTACGATAAATTAAATCCTGAAAAGATGAACTGCATCTTTCTTGATGAAATTCAACAAGTTCCTCATTTCGAGCGATTAATCGATGGTTTGTATGTCGAAAAAAACATCGATCTCTATTTGACGGGCTCCAACGCATTGCTTTTATCCGGTGAATTAGCCACGTTACTGACAGGACGCAGCATTGAAATACATGTCCTGCCTTATTCATTTGAAGAATATACGGCGGCGGTTCATGATGACAAAAGTGATTATGAGCGTTTTCATTTAGACTTCATGCAAGATTCAACTCTGCCAGAAGCTTTGACCTTAAAAGAAGCGGGACGCGATGCCGTCTTAAACTATGTCAACTCAGTTTACCAAAGTATCATAGAAAAAGACATCTACCCGCGAATTAGAAATATCAATCGCCGGGTCTTTGAAAATGTATTCAAGTATGTCCTTTCCAATATCGGAAGCGAAATTTCACCGTTTAGCATTTCAAAAGCCCTGAATCAAGATGGGGTGTCGCTTCGCCATGAAACGGTGAGTGATTATCTTCAAAAAATGTGCGATAGTTATTTGCTATATAAAGTCAGCCGTTTTGACATCAAAGGGAAGCAGCAATTAGCCACTTTGGAAAAATATTATGTGCCGGATTTGGCCATTCGGTATCTATTGGTCGGTAGGCGTGACTTTTCTGACCGCGGACATTTGCTTGAAAATATCGTCTATCTGGAATTGCTCAGACGCGGCGGACAGATCTGGGTGGGGAAAAACACAAGCAGCGAGATCGACTTCGTCGTGAAGAAAAATGACGGTACACTGACTTATTATCAAGTGTCCCATTCAGTATCTGACGAGGCGACATTTGAGCGCGAAATCCGGCCGCTCATGCAAACGAAAGACGCTTATCCAAAATATCTGATAGTCGGCGAATTATTCACAGGTAACCATGAAGGTATCCATATCGTAAATATCGCGGAATGGTTGGGGAAATAAACGAATTTCCAAATCCCAATTTTGTCATTTGTATTGCTATTGTCCTCACGATCGCTTATAATAATAGCGGAGGTATTCGAAATGAACAAGAGTGCAAACTTATATGTCAGAATTGAGCCGGATTTGAAAGAAAGCGCGGAAATGATCTTAACGCAGCTTGGAATTCCAATGTCAAATGCGGTAGGGATGTTTTTGAAACAGGTTGTGTTACGTTGCGGACTTCCCTTTGATGTAACGCTCCCGGCTTCGCAGTCGCTTGATATATCTATGCTTACCGAGGATGAATTTCACGCCGAGCTGGAAAAAGGCTATGCGGATATTCAAAAAGGAAATGTCCGCCCCGCCGAGGAATCATTTGCCTCATTGCGCGGTGAGTTGGGGATATGACATATGATGTGAAAATTGCAGAGCAAGCCTTGCGTGACCTGAAAATGGTGTATGAGTATATTGCAAATGTGCTGATGGAACCTGTAATTGCGGAAAAACAATATTCCCGAATTGAAAAAGCCGCGTATTCTTTAGAGTATATGCCGGAACGCTTCCGGCGATATGAAAAAGAGCCGTGGCGGAAGCGTAACCTTCGCGTCATGCCTGTGGATAATTATATTGTGTTTTATATTGCGGACAATGAAAAGCAGTCGGTGACAGTTATACGCATCATGTACGGAAGAAGAAACACGGAAGAAAAACTGAATCAAAGACTTGCCCAAAGCGAATTTTCAAATTCCCCTTGAACTCTTCCGCGCTAAAGTATATACTTACTTACATGAACAGATTTCTCATCTTAAATAAATATGTTGGTCCCGAAACCGCTTCCATATTGTCCCATCGGGGGGGGGGTGAAGCCCCAACTTTCCCTGATTTTTTCTTTTTGCGCAAATACGCATCCCATATGTCTTTCAAAAACAGACACATCGCGTTTTCCGAAAACACATATTGCGCGTTTCTTAAAAACACATACAACGCATTTCCCAAAAACACATATAACAGCGACGGAGCAATAATGACACCGTCGGTTCTGTCGTCATCCCGAGCAGACAATTACTCATCATCCCGGGCGCACTGCCACCCGGAGGCGCGAGTGCCCCGAGAATTTATGCAAAATTTACAGCAGAGTTGTAGAAAGGTGTGATTGAAATGGAAATCCGTAGAAAGCTGAAAAGACCGGCGGCGATGCTACTCTCTTTGTTGCTCGTGATAACGTTCATTCCTGCGCCGGCTGTAGCGGACGAGGACGGCATCGCAGATGGGCGTGCGCAGACGGAAAACAACTCGACGGGCGAAATTGACGCGGATGAAAGTGGCGCGAGCAAAGGCGTCATAGGCGAAAGAGCCGCGGCGGAAGAAGCGCAAGAAGCCGCACCGAGCACGACGGACGCGAACACACAAACGGAAGCCGCGCTGGGCGCGGACATAAATCCGCTGAACGAACAGCCCGTGCAACCGCTTGCCGTCAAGCTGGACGTGCCGGAATACTTGGAACCAAACTGGAACGCGGCGCTTCAAAATACAGACCTTTCGGGTGCAACAGCCGCAACGTTAAATGTACCTATAGATTTTGCCAATTACAAATGGCGTGTGATCGGCGGTAATATCAATCAGACGACAGTCGGCGTATACACCACTGCGGAGAACAGTTTGACCCTGGTAGCTGATACTTTGCATGACTGGGGTAAAGATAAAATTTACGAGAATGCGAATTACATCTATAGCGGAGTGAAAAGCAAGATGGAGGCCATTTTTAACAACGAACTCAACAAAAACACGAATATCAATGCTCGTGATTTAGACGACATAAACGGCACCGCTGTAACAGGTGCGAAGCTCTGGCCCTTGTCCCTCAATGAATACAATTCGATGAACGTAGCAAATAGGGCGTACCGCGCCGACTATTGGCTGCGTTCGTCAATCGGAAACTCTTATTTCTACGTCGGCAAGCAGGCCGGAGGCGCTTCGAGTTACTCCTATGTCACCTCTGAGCTCGGTGTCCGCCCCGCTTTGTCCGTTAAGATCATCGATCCAAGCTTAAATCTGGCATCTGATATCTTCACATCCGATGTAACCGCGGGGAGTGGTTTTTCGGCTGCGTCAGCGACCAAAGTTTTTACGAAAAGAAACATTACCGTCATGGATGATGCCGACACCACCACGCTCCCTACGACATGGGCGTTCTCCGTCGATCCTACGATGAGCAACGATCAAGCTCGGAGACTCTCATTCACCGTAAAGCCTACAAACTATAGCGATAGAGATCCGGCCGCTGATGAGTACCTCGCGGTTCGGCTGGTAAACACGGTGACCAAAGCGCAGTATTACGCCAAGGTGGCCGCCGGCAGCGGTTTTGAGACTGCGGCATCCATCCCGATGCGCGACGTTCCGGTCGGGACTTACGATCTGTATATCTGTGCGGAGCGGGAGAATGCTTCCGGCACCTCTACTGTGGTTGGCGGTATTCACAAATACGAAGACGGAGGAAGCCCGCTGACAGTGACGGCAGACAGTCTCAATCCCTCGATTACGAATGACTCGGTTATCCGCGGCATCACCACCGCCGACGTGGCATTCAAGAGCGACGAAGATGTGGAAGTCTATTACGCTTATGACGTCAGCGGCGGCGCTGTATATGATAGTGTGAATCAGCTGACGAGCCGGGGCGCATATATTCCGCTGTACGATCCGGCGGGTGCCACTACCAACAGCAGCATCAGGCTCACCGGACTGGACGCGAGCCTCTCCTACAAGCTCTACATAACCGTCAAGGATTATGGCGGCAACTACTCCACCCCCATCTCCATAGTCGACATTCCGGCACATCCGCTTGCCCATGAGCTAAGTGACGACTTGATACCGAACTGGCGCTCAGCGCTTCAAAATACAAATCTCTCGGGTGCGACAGCGGCAACGTTAAATGTCCCTATAGATTTTGCCGGCTACAGATGGCGTGTGATCGGCGGCAATATCAATCAGACGACAGTCGGCGTATACACCACTGCTGAAAACAGTTTGACCCTGGCGGCCGATACGGAGGGTGCGGATGAGTGGGGCACATCGTATTTTCACCCTACGAATAATTCCGGCGATACTAACTATGAAAACAGTTATCTGCGAAATACGATCATGAAGAATATCTATGAGACCAATCTCTCCTCTAACGAAAGCATCAATGCTCGCGTTTTAGACGGGATAACAGGTACTGTAAACGACGCGAAGGTCTGGCCCTTGTCCAAAACAGAGTACGATTCGATGAGCGCAGCAAATAGGGCATACGGCAAGACCGACTACTACTGGCTGCGCACGGCGAACGGCAGCTATCGTAGCTACGTCGGCGCCCGGGTCGGTAGCAACGCGGGTAACTACGATGTCAACAATCCCTACGGTGTCCGTCCCGCTGTGTCCGTTAAGATCACTGATCCAACTTTAGAGTTGGCATCTGATGACATCTTCACATCTGACGCGACCGCGGGGAGCGGTTTTTCGGCAGTGTCGGCGAGCAGAGTTTTCAGGCCAACCGTTGTCGTCATGGACGAGGACGAGGAGGTCGTCACGTTGCCTCGGGCATGGAACGTTACTGACACACCGACAGTCGACGACGGCAAAATTCGTACACTCAACCTCTCGGTGGCTCCTATAGGCTATGCCGGCGATGATCCGATCGCAAGCGAATATCTTGCGGTTCGGTTGGTAGATCCGGAGACCAAGGCGCAATACTATGCCAAGGTCGCCACCGGCGGTACTTGGGCTACTGAGGCATCCATCCCGATATACGATATCCCGAGCGGAAATTACGATATGTATATCTGCGCGGAGCGGACGGAGTCGGGGAAGGATGTGGTCGGCACCCTGACAAAGTATAGCGGCAAGGTCAGCGTTCCGGCTGATACGTATCCGCCTGCACTTACAAACGGCACTGTCGCTCGCGGCATCACCACCGCCACCGCGATATTTGCGAGCGACGAGGAGGGGCAGATCCGGTATGAATATTCCGTCAGCGGCGGTGCTGTATATGCTGATGTGAACGACTTGACACAGCAGGGCGCCGACATTCCGCGTCTCGACCTGTCTGAGTCCACCACCAACGGCAGCATCAGTCTCACCGGGCTGGAAGGAAATCGCGCGTATAAACTCTACGTCACCGTCAAAGACCCCGGTGGAAATTACCCCACTCCCGCCCCCATCTACACGCTCGACATTCCGGCGTATGACGATGCCCTGCCGGTCGTTTCCGAGATCAGCGCCACGCGCATCGGCATCAACGAGGCGACTCTCAGTTTCACCTACGCTGACGCACCGTACGGCGTAAACGGCAAGTATTACTATGTCGTCGTTCCCTCCGGCACCGCGCTGACGACCGTGGACGACGTCAAAAATTACACTTCTGAACCCGACTTCGATCACGGCATTGGTGGTTCCTTCGGCTCATCAATGAGCGGTACCGCACGCATCGGCTCAAACAGCAATATATGGATTTATTCCTACCAGATCCCCGATCAGACGCTCTACCTCGTCGTGGAGGACGAAGTCGGAAACGCGAGCGCTGATTCCCCATATGCATTGCCCCTCCCGCAGTACGACACCGACAAGCCGACATTTACGACCTACTCGGCCGTGCGTACCGCTGCAGACACCGCGACCGTGAGATTTACACCCAACGAGTACATCTCATATAGATGTCTCGTCGATGAAAATCCCACTGCGTCTGCTGTCAGCATAACCGCATACGGTGGCTACGCGTACGGCGGCTCGCAGAAAGAGCACTCAGTCTCCGGCTTGGCGAGCGCGACGGCCGCCTACTATGCGCATATCGTCATGACCGACTCCTCGGAAAATGTGAGCGATGTCGCGGACATTCTCATCGAGCCGTGGCAGACCGCGCCCACCATCACCACGGACACAGAGCTACCCTCCATCATCTTGGGCGAAACCGCAAGCGCAATCACTTACGAGATCGAAGCTACCGGCAAGCCGATGGCTTTCGATTGGAGCATCGCGGACGGAAATTGGCAGCCCTCCGGTCTCACGCTCGGCGCCGTCGCCGGCGAGAGCACCTACCTCACCGGCACGGCGCTGAAAGTCGGCGACTACACCTTCCCCATTACCGCGACCAACGGCGTAAGCCCGGATGCCACCACGAGCTTCACCCTGCGCGTCAACAACCCCACCCCCGAGATTTCAGACGGGAAAGTTGTATCGCGAACCGGCGCCACCGCCGCGATCGTAAGCTTCAAATTCGACGAGAACGCCGCCGGAGACTCCTCGGGCGCGACGCAGACCTACTATTATGTCGTCAGCGCTGATAGCGCGCCGCCCTCTGCAGCCGACATCGTGACCGGTTCCAATACCGTGCTCGGCGGCACCGGCTCGGCCATCAATGGCGCGGATAACGAGATCCGTCTCACAAGCGCGCAGCTTACGCAACTGACCCAATACGTTCACGTCTTCGTGCGAGATACCGACGCGCAGCAGGATACGGACAGCAACATCGTTACCGTCGCGCTCGGCAAAGTGCCCGTGCCCGCCAAGATCGGAGACGGCGTCCGCACGAGTGAGACCACCGCGGAGATTACCTTTAAGTGCAACGAGGCCGGCATCTATTACTACTATGTCACCACCGCAGGCCTCACCGAAGCGCCGACGGTGGGCGACATCAAGAGCAACAAGACCGGCTTCGGCATGATCGTCACCGCCGACGCCCCTGTCACCGTAGGAGGCATCGATGTCGGCGCGGACGCGAAAGATATCTACGTCGTGGTCGAGGATAATGATGATCCGCAAGAGCTTTGCGAAACCCCCATCGTTTTTGCGATTCCGGCCTACACCGACACCGTCTATCGCGTGCTCTCCCACTTCGGCAAGTGGACCGGCACAGGCCCCGTCATTGCGCGGATCGATGCCGATTACGACAAATTCATTGATCTGTATTACGACGGCGTTCGCATAGACCGCTCCAATTACACACTCGCCGAAGGCAGCACGATCATCACCCTGCCGGAACGTTACCTGAAAGCATTTCCGGGCGGAAAACACATTTTCACCGCCGCGTTTTCCGACGGATACTCCGCCGACATCGTCCTTGAGATCGACCTCACCGCCGCCGCCAAAACCCCCGCCAACAGCGCTGCCAACACCGGCGACGACTTCGATCTCGGGCGGAGCGTCATGATGCTCCTGATTGCTATCGCCGGCCTGGGTATCTGCGCGGCCATACGCCGCCGCAGCGAAAAGTATTGCGGAATGGTATGGAAATAGACCGTTCTTCTTGCGATGTCGCCAAATAGTGTGATACAATATGTATCACACGAGGGCAGTGGAAGTGATACGGAGGAGCAAGATGTTTAACACGCATGTAAAGCCTGTTCGCGAGTTGAGGAACAATTATTCCGATTTGGCGGCTATTATAAAGACACATGATCACATTATAATTACAAACAATGGAAAGAGCGAGTCTGTCCTGATATCATTTGAGGATTTTAAGAAATATGAAGAATTTCTTCATCTACGGTATATTGATGAAAAATTAAAGGAAGCGGAAGCCAAAGCTGCCGATCCAAACACAACATGGTATAGCCATGAAGAATTTTGGGACAGGGTCGAGGCATTATGAAATATGCCATATCATATATGCAACTTTCTCTTGAAGATATCACGGATATAAAGGCATATCTGCGAGGTTTTCACGAAGGCGCTTGGGTGAAATTTTCGGCTTCACTGAAAAAGCATATAAGTTATCTTGCCGATATGCCATATATGTATCCTGCATATGATCGCCGTAGTCCTTATCGAAAAATGTCCATATCGGAATATCTCGTATTCTATATTGTCCGGGAAACGGAACACATGGTCGAGATTCATCGAGTACTGCATTCTTCTCGGGATATCTCGCGCTATATTTGACGCTTAACTATCGGATATGTGGGATGCCAGTGTCGATAGGAAACTCGTGGACAACCTAGCCGGAACGTTACCTGAAAGCATTCCCGGGCGGAAAACACATTTTCACCGCCGCGTTTTCCGACGGATACTCCGCCGACATCGTTCTCGAGATCGACCTCACCGCCGCCGCCAAAACCCCCGCCAACAGCGCTGCCAACACCGGCGACGACTTCGATCTCGGACGAAGCGTCATGATGCTCCTGATTGCTATCGCCGGCCTGGGTATCTGCGCGGCCATACGCCGCCGCAGCGAAAAATATCGCATCGACGCTTGGTAGACGATCGAAACTCCTGCCGCAAAGCTGATAGACTGCTGTTTGCGTTCTATCAGCTTGACAAACGTTGAATTTCATGCTAAGCTAATATCAATCTCGAAAGGAGTGATTTTAATGAACAGCAAAATATCCAACGTCAGTTTCCGTATTGATACGAACATTAAGAATCAGGCCGACAGACTTTTTTCCGAACTCGGACTCAATATGACCACCGCGTTTAACATCTTCATCCGCCAAGCTGTGCGCGAGGGTTCCATCCCGTTCAATGTCACTGTCAACACGCCGAATGCAGTAACAGCAGCCGCCATGTTTGAGGCGGAGCGGATTGGACGCGATCCTTCCGTCAAACGCTACTCCGATGTTGAGGAAGCGTTGCGGGAGCTTAAGTCATGAGCCGCGATGTGGTTTGGACGACACAATTCAAAAAAGACTATAAGTTGGCGATGAAGCGTAGCTTGGATATATCCCAACTTGACGAGTGCATCCGACTGCTTGCCAACCGTACGGATTTGCCTCCGAAATTCCGCGATCATGAACTTATGGGTAACTGGGTGGGGCATCGGGAATGCCATATCCAATCCGACTGGTTACTCGTCTATCGCATTGAGAATGGCGACTTGGTTCTTGTTCTTTCGCGCACAGGCTCTCACAGCGATCTATTTTGACCGTATTGCGGCCTGTATGCGCGATCGCACCTTTTCCGCGCCCAATATCCGCTGTATCTCGTAGAGATCGGGGGAACTGGCTCTGCCGACCAAGGCGACGCGAATGACGGAACTGACATGCCCCACATGCCCCTTGTACCTGTCCGGCTCCTTTTTGAAGTCCTTTGGCTTGGCGGCGTAACCGTTTTCGGTCGCCAATGTCCGTATCTTCTCAAACCAGACATCCCGATCATCGGTCGGCTCGTAGCTGTCTATATACCCTTGCAACAGGAGCGGCACGTCGCCGTCCGACACCTCTGCGGGATAGGACTCCCGAATCTCAAAGAATTCATCGTAGAAATAGCTGATAAAATCGAAGATCTGCCGCGCGTGGGACAGATCCTTGCGGGGTTTATCGCCGTCGCGTCCGATGTCCAATATGCGTGCGAGACGATCGCGATCCGCAGAGAGCGCGCCGTGCGCCTCGTTCTTGTACATCGCCGCCCAATGAATGACGAAATCCGCCAACTCCGTCGCGGGAATCTTCACGAGTACCTCTTTGCTGACATCCCGCAGTTTTTCGAGATCAAAGAGGATGCCCGACACGCTCATCTTCTCCGTCGTCATCTCAAATGTATCGATGGGCGCGTCCGGGTTTTCCGCTCGCCATTCCTCAAAATTGGAATTGATGACGGTGAGCAGGTATTCGAGGATGGCCTTCGGGTGATAACCATCGCTCCGGTAGTATTCGAGGGAGAGTTCCGGGTCCTTGCGTTTGGACAGTTTGCGCTTCTTGCCATCGTCCATCTTCATGAGGACGGTGGAATGGCAGTATATCGGAAGCTCAAACCCCAACGCCCGAAAGAGCGCCACATGGATCGGAAGCGACGAGAGCCATTCCTCGCCCCGTATCACATGAGTCGTCCGCATCAGGTGATCGTCCACCGCGTGGGCGAAGTGATAGGTGGGCAGACCATCTGATTTGAGCAGCACCACGTCCATGACATTCGCCGGCATCGTGAGCTTTCCCCGAATGCCGTCAACGATCTCTATGGTATCCGCGGATTCCGCCTCCGCCTTAAATCGCACGACGTAATTTTGACCCGCTTCGATGCGTTTCGCGTATTCCTCGCAGGATAAGTTGCGGTACTTTGCCCATTCGCCGTATATGCCGGGCGTGCGTTTTTCGCGCTCCTGCCGCGTGCGTATCTCGTTTATTTCATCCTCCGTGAGGAAGCATGGGTAGGCCTTGCCTTCGAGGATTAGCTTGCGCACATAGCTTCGGTAGATGTCCCGGCGGGCGCTCTGATAGTAGGGTCCGTAGCTTCCGGATTCGGAGATTCTGTCCGAATCGGCGTCATATGTCACGCCCTCGTCAAATGTGACGCCGAAGTACGCGAGGGACGAGATCAGCGTCTCTACCGCGCCCGTCACCTCGCGCTTGCGGTCGGTATCCTCGATGCGCAGGATGAATATGCCGCCCGTCTCGTCGGCGAGCTTTTTATTCATGAAAGCCGTGTAGAGGTTGCCGAGGTGAATGAACCCCGTGGGACTGGGACCCAGCCTCGTAACTGCGGCGCCCGCGGGCAGATTGCGCGGCGGATACAGCGTTTCATAATAGGCCGTGTCGCCGCCGGAAGGCGTGTTTTTGGTGTCGGGAAATAGCAAATCTGCCAATTTTACAGAAGCGTTGTCGTGTGTCATTGTGCGGTGTTTCCTTTCAAAATCTGATTGAAAATATCGATGCCGGTGAGCAGCACATCCTCATCGATCTGATAGTTTGCGCTGTGGAGCGGCGTGTCCATGCCCGTTCCGAGGTGGAGAAAGAGCCCCGGCACGTATTTCTGATACCACGAGAAGTCCTCCGATATCATGAGCGGATTTTCCGGCTCGAAGAAGTCGTAGCCCGCGCTCGTCAGAACGGCTTTTGCTTCGTCGAAAAGCGCGACGTCGTTGATTACGGCAGGATAGGGGTCTGAGTGTGAGAATGTGATCTTGCAGCCGGTGTCACGCGTGAGGTCGTCCGCGATCTCCCGCATGCGTCTCCACATGAAATCGTGTATATCCTCGCTGTATGTGCGGAGGGTTCCCTCAAGCAGGGCGTGAGCCGGCACGATATTCGTGGCTCGTCCGCTCTGAAATACGCCAAATCGCAGGATTCGGAACACCTCGGCCGCTACTTCCGATTTTTCCATCGCGTAGGCTCTGCCTACCAACGCGCAACCGACTTCCAAGGCGTCTATGCCGTCCTTATAAGTGCCGACATGGACGGACTTTCCCTCGATCTCCGCGCGGAATACGAGCGTGGACGCCATGAACGCCTCGCGCCTGCAGATCACCGTGTCTTTCGGATATCCCGGCCACAGATGCAGGCCGTAGATGCGCTTCACGTTATATCGCTCGAGCACGCCGGACGCGCATATATGCTTTGCCCCGCCCGTGGTCTCCTCGGCGCCCTGAAAGACCAACAGCACATTCACGCGCAGGGTGTCCGGCTCCGGCGCCAGTTCGGACGCAAACCCGAGCAGGATGCTCATGTGACCGTCGTGTCCGCAGGCGTGCATACGCCCCGCGTGAACGGAGCGGTAATCCACATCGTTCTCCTCATCTATGGGCAGCGCATCCATATCGCTCCGAAACGCGATGGTCTCCGTGCTGTCCTTCGCCTTGAAAAAAGCGCAGAACCCCGCGTCGCCCGCCGGAATGATCTCGCAGGGCAACGCCGCAAGGTAATCCTTGACGTATGCCTCCGTCTTCGGCAGGTCGCGATCCAACTCCGGTATGCGGTGCAGGTCGCGGCGAATCCTGACGACCTCCTCCTTTAAGCTCTGTAATGTTTGACGGTATTCCACTATTTGCTCCATTCTGCCGCCCTGCGGCGGCACAAACGATCTATAGATTTTTTGCAATTACAGTATATCACAAAAACACGACCGTTTTTTTCGATTGACACAGAAAGGATTTTGCCCGATAATAGAGTAGTGGTTTTCAGAAACCGCGCGCGAATATCGCAATGTGGGGGCGTAGCTCAGCAGGTTAGAGCGCTTGCTCGACAAGCAAGAGGTCACCGGTTCGACTCCAGTCGTCCCCACCAAATTTGTTCTTACTCGAACCACGCAGACCGATCACCTTCGAAAAGGAATTTGATGACAGAGATATTAAGAGAAGTAGGAAGCGGCATTTTGGGGCTGACCATCTGGCAGGTTATCATGTTTGTCTTGGGTGGTGTTCTCATTTTCCTCGCAATCAAATTTGAATATGAACCCATGCTTTTGCTTCCGATCGGGTTCGGCGCGATCTTGGTCAACATTCCCTTTTCATCGGCGCTTTCCTTTGAGGGCGAACCCGGATTCCTTCAGATACTGTACAACGCGGGTATCGTAACGGAACTGTTCCCCGTGCTCATTTTTATCGCGGTCGGAGCGATGATCGACTTCAAGCCGCTTCTTCAAAATCCGTTCATGCTGTTCTTCGGAGCGGCCGCACAGTTTGGTATCTTTTTCACAATGATGTTTGCCCTCGCCACGGGACAGTTCGATCTCAAGGAGGCGGCATCCATCGGAATTATAGGGGCGGCGGATGGCCCGACATCCATATTCGTCGCAAGCAAATTCGCGCAGAATTATCTCGGGCCTATATCCGTAGCCGCGTATTCTTATATGTCACTCGTCCCGCTCATTCAGCCCCCGGTGATCCGCGCGCTTACGACGAAGAAAGAACGCCTCATTCGCATGAAGTACAACGAAGTGCATATCCCAAAAATCATCGAGATCATCTTTCCCATCATGATTACGTTGGTTGCGGGCTTGTTGGCGCCAATGAGTGTGGCGCTCATCGGTGCGCTCATGTTTGGAAATCTTGTGCGGGTCTGCGGCGTGTTGGAACGACTGTCCCTCTCCGCGCAAAATGAACTGGCAAATTTGGTTACGCTATTATTGGGAATTACAATTGGGTCAACCATGACGGCGGAAGCCTTCCTCGATGTCAGAATCCTCATGATCCTCGGCATGGGATTGGTCGCGTTTATCTTCGATACGGCGGGCGGCGTTTTATTTGCGAAGCTGATCAATCTGTTTTTGCCGCGCGGCAAAAAGGTCAATCCGATGATAGGTGCCGCCGGCATTTCGGCATTTCCGATGTCGGGCAGAGTCGTGCAACGCATGGCAGCAAAAGAGGATCCGAACAATTTCATATTGATGCAGGCGATGAGCGCGAATGTCGCGGGTCAATTGGGTTCCGTCGTGGCCGGCAGTATGGTGTTGGCGCTCGTTCCCATCATCATGTTGGGATAGTGAAAATAGGAATGGAGCAAATATGTCTTTGATTACGCAAGGGATTATGGTAATGCTTCTCGGTCTCGCCGGGGTATTCGCCGTGCTGATCATCTTTTATATATGTACAAAGATCATGCTTGTAATATCAAAACGCAGTCATCATCCGAAAATGTAGCCGCCTGACGGATTGCCTTTCATGAAGGTTGTCCCCTCATTTCTCCCCATAATATTGATAATACGTCGTTTCCAATCGCCCATTATACAGCTTTCGGCGGCGATCGGCGGGGCGGCCAAACGCTTTCGTCTCAAATTCCTTGTCCGTGGTAATGAGATAGAGCGACCATGTGGGGTTTTGCCTGAAGAATTCGCCGATTTCCCCGTAAACGAGCTCCATTTCGGCTCGTTCTCCGACGCGCTCTCCATAGGGCGGATTGCAGATCACGATACCGTGAGATTCCGTCGCGGCAAACTCTCGAAACTCCTTTTGCTCAAAATGAATGCAGTCTCCGACATCCGCGTTCGCCGCGTTTTCCCGCGCGGCGGCAATCGCCGCCATATCCTTGTCGGAGGCGAATATGCTAATATCCGCGCTCCTATCGATCTGCGCGGCGGCATTCGCCCGCTCCGTTTTCCACACATTCGCGGAAATGAAAGGCCAATCCTCGGATATAAATTTTCTGTGAAACCCCGGCGCGATGTTCCGTCCGATCATGGCGGCCTCGATGGGGATCGTCCCGGAGCCGCAGAAAGGATCGACCAAAAGGCGCCCGGTTTTCCAAAACGACAACTGCACCATAGCCGCAGCCAATGTCTCCTTGATGGGCGCCGTCACGTTTTTCGTTCGATAGCCGCGCTTATGAAGTCCGATACCGCTCGTATCCACCGTGACGCAGGCGCGATCCTTCAATATCCGAATCTTAATGTCATACTTCGCGCCTGTTTTCGCGAATCGATTCGGGCCGTAGGTTTCCTGCAAGCGGGCGACAAGCGCTTTCTCCGCCACAGACTGACAGGCCGGGACACTGCTGAGTTGCGATTTTATCGAGGTGCAGTTTACGACAAAGTGGCCGTCCTCCGGAATCAACATTTCCCAGTCGATGCCCCGCATCCCCTGAAACATATCCTCGAAGGTGCGTACATCAAACTCGCCCATTTTAAGGAGAACGCGGTCTGCCGACCGAAGCCACAGATTGGAACGGACGATGCCGCTCTCATTTGCCACATAAGTGACGCGGCCGTCCTCCCCGGCCGCAATCTTGAATCCCAGCTGTTCAATTTCCCGTCTGACGACCGCCTCAAGACCAAAGGCCGTCGTTGCGATTAATTCTAATTTCATTATCCCATTATACCATAGATGGCCTGCATCTATGGTATAATCCGCCATCTCCGCGAAAAGTTTTCACGGGCGTAGCGAGCTGCCGCTACTCGGCGGCGCTGTGATAGATTTCCGCGATGGCGGCGGCGTCTAACTCCATAAATCCCCGGATCAGGCCGCCGGTATCCCGGACGATGCGCTCTATGGCGGCGTCCAATTCGTCTTTCGGTACGCCCAGTTCCTTCAATGTGGTCGGCATACCGATGGAGCGCAACCACGCGGTCAGAGCCGCAGCGGCGGCGAGGGCGGTGCCGCGCACATCCCGCATATCCGGCTCCACATCGAAGACATCCACGCCGAATTGGGCGGCGCGCGCCACCTGTTCCGCCGTCCCGTGTGCAGCCATGTACCGGATATAGGCGGGCATGATCACCGCGAGTCCCGCGCCGTGAGCGGTATCATAATATCCGCTGAGCTGATGCTCGAGGGGATGTTCGCCGCCTTTGGGACCGCTGCCGCGACCGATGCCTGTGAGGTCGTTGTGCGCGAAGGCGGCCGAGAGCATGAGCTCAGCTCGCGCTTCATAGTCGGCCGGTTTCGCGATGGCCAAAGCGGCATATTTCACGACTGTCCGCAATGTCGCCACGCAGTATTGGTCGCCCAGATAGCTGGCAAACCCGTTGAAATAGCGCATATAGGTGTGGGCAAAGATGTCGGAAGCTCCCGCGCCTGTCTGGAATGCGGGGACGGAATATGTCAATTCCGGGTTCATGATCGCAAACATTGGACGGCACACATCCCACGTCAGCCCTCTTTTGAATCCGGTCTCAATGTCGTCCACCAAAACGGTGGAACCGCTGGTCTCGCTACCCGCCGCCGCAATCGTGTTGATGGTGCCAACGGGTGCCATCTGCGCCGGCTCCGTATCATAATAGAACGGCCAGTATTCCCCGCCGTTTGCCACGGCGAGCGCGATGGCCTTCGCCGTATCTATCGTGCTGCCGCCGCCGACGCCGAGGAAGAAGTCGACACCCTCCGCCTCTGCGATTCGAATGCCCTCCTCGACCAGAGAGCGTGTTGGATTGGATTTGACGCCGCCAAGCTCCGCGAACGGAATGCCCCCTTCTTTCAGGGTCGCCGTCACGCGATCGTACAGGCCGCTCTTTTTGATACTGCCCGAGCCGTAGACGAGCAACACCTTGCTGCCGCCGTATTTGCGAATCAGCGCCGCTGTCTGTGCTTCGGTATCCTTACCGAATACGATCTCCGTATACATATGAAATTTGAAATTTGAAAATGTCTTCATAAAGCACCTCCGTGACGCGCCTGCTTGGACGCAGACCAAATAAAACGATAACGACGAATGGGTTTAATATCGGTTGCTATTATATCATAAATGCGGAGCATTTTTGATATAATCCGCCATCTCCGCGGAGCGGAGGGCATTAGATCCATAGAATAGCCGTTTTACGGCTATTCTATCACAAAATGCTCCGCATTTTTATGATATAATACTCACTATGGTGCAGGTTGGATCGGTGAAGGAATGGCTCGCGGCATCAAATATGGATTTCTCTATATCGCAGTATCATTTTTAGGAGGTTTATCATGGACGATAATAACAATTTCACGAACGGTGAAAACCCAATCGGCAGAAATGCCTCGCAGAACACCGACCCGAATGCCGGTTATACCGACCCGAACGCGGGTTACACTGACCCGAACGCGGGTTACACCGGCTCGAACGCAAACTATTACGCCGCGCCGGGCGGTTACGATCCGAATGCCCCTGCTGCCTATGCGCCCGTACAGAATCCTTACGTCAATGAGATTCCCGCCGAAGTGCGGAAATGGAATTGGGGCGCGTTCATGTTTGGATGGATATGGGGTATAGGCAATCACGCCTATCTCACGTTACTGGGGCTTGCAGCTTACGTCATAGTGTTCATACCGACATTGCTTAATTTATTCCTGCTATCGATTCCATTCTCTCTCTTTAGCATCGTATGGGCATTCATCTGCGGCGGAATGGGTAATCGGTGGGCGTGGAAATCCGGCGAATTTAAGGATGTGGAAACCTTTCTCGCTGTTCAAAAGACGTGGAACAAGGCGGGGCTCGTCGCTTTCATTTTAAGTATAGTGGTTGTCATTCTGTGCATTGTGATTTTGGTCGTCGTCGGCATTTCTGCGGCCTCTTTCGTGACCGGAGGGTATAACAGCTACTACTGATGAAAGCTCGGCGTGTAAAGAAACATATCATCGGCAGATTCGCGGACTTCTCCATCGGGATGCGCACGGTGAAGTCCGCGCTCGCGGTATTGGCATGTCTTCTCGTCTACTATTTCGCCGACCGGTTATTGACCACGACGAATTTCGACATATTTCTGGCCTGTACGGCCGCGATCATTTGTATGCAGGACAGCGTTAAAAGTTCTCTGACCACCGGTATCAGCCGGTTGCAGGGTACGGCTGTCGGTGCGCTTCTCGGCATGGGCGTCCTCTACGTGGATCTTGCGATTCACAATGCGGCGGCGCACATCGCCTTCATCGCGCTCGGAACAGTCCTGCTCATCGCCATCTGCAATCTGCTGAATATCAACAAGGCCATCGTAATGGGGTGCGTGGTCTTCTTTGTCATAACTCTTAGGGCGACGACCGCCGATCCCTTTTGGTCGAGCATCCAACGCCTCATCGACACGGCCATCGGCATCGCGATCTCCGTCGCGATCAACCACCTGATACACAATCCCGACAAGCGTGACAACGAGGACGACGACGAGTAATTGCATTGATTTGATATTCGCAAAAAAAGCCTTTAATTCTGCACGAATTCCAACCCCCGCTCGTCCTTTATGGTCACGTCGGTCGCGTCGAGGACTACGTTTATATATCCGTCCTCGTAGGTTTCGAGCCGCACGATCCCCGTTACGGAGATCCAGTCGTCCTGTTTGGGGAAGGCTTTGTCGTATGTGAATGTGAATCCCGCTACGCCGTCGTTTCCGCAGCAGCCGGGGCCGTTGCGATAGACGGCGTGGGCTGTTTTGCCCTGATATTCGTCGAAGTATTCGTCGTAGATGCCCTCGAGCTTGACGGTCGTCCCCTCGTAGGATTGGGGGTTGTAGTAGATGTCGTTGCACTGTTCAATGAAGAATTTCTCTCCGATTTCGAATACTTCGGCATCTTCGTCCGCTGCGTCGGCCGTGTATTCCGCGCTCTTTCCGGCGGCGGATTGTTTGTCCGTATCCGAAACGCTGCTCGCGTCGTCCTTTGCGCCGCCGCAGGCCGATAGGGATAAGGCCAGCGACATCAAACATATTATGATCGATAATTTTTTCATTTTATTGTTCCTTCCATGCGTTCCTCGCCCGTGTGCGTTTTGAGCAGGAACCGGCGGCGGAGGAAGCCCACGAGCGCGAAGATGCAGAACGCGAGCAGATTCGCGAGGACGATGCTCGCCCCCGCCGGCGTGTCGAGCGCGAACGATACGACGAGGCCGACAAAAAAGCACAGGACGGACAGGATGGCGGAGCAGATCACCACACGTTTGAAACTGCCGAATACGCGCATCGACGACAGAGCCGGGAAGATGATCAGGCTCGAGATGAGCATGGCACCCATCATGCGCATACCGACGACGATGACGAGGGCGGTCAGGAAGGCGATCAGCATGTTGTAGACGCCGACCCGCGTACCCGTCGCGCCCGCGAAATGCTCATCGAAGGTGACGGCGAATATCCTGTTGTAGAAGAGGACGTACAGAATCAATACGACGATGGCCACAGCCACGCTCACGTACAGATCGTCCATCTTCATCGCGAGAATGCTGCCGAACATATAGTTGCACACATCGGCGTTCAGACCCGTCGTCAGCGAGATGACGAGCACACCGATGGCCAAGGCGCTGCCGGAGATGAGCGCAATCGCGGCATCGCCTTTGATCTTGCTGTTTTCACTGATGCGCAGCAGTAGGAAGGCGGCGAGCAGAACCAACGGAATGGACACCTGCAGCGGCGCCAAGCCCAACGACATGGCGATCGCCAACGTGCCAAACCCCACATGGGACAGGCCGTCGCCGATCATGGAGTACCGTTTCAGCACCAGGCTGACCCCCAAGAGCGCCGCGCACAGCGCGACGAGGATGCCCACGATCATGGCTCTGATGATGAAATCATAGGAGAACAATTCCCGAAGCAACTCAAACATGGCGCACCCCCATTCCCGAATGAGCGGCGGCGGGAGCGGAGGCGCCGCCCCCGCCCGCCGCCAACATCTTCCTGCCCGCTTCGGAACTGCGATAGTCCGAAGCTGTTCCAAAAAATAGCGGAGATGTGCGCAGGTGCAATATCTTGTCGCCGTACAGGACGGCGCTCTCCACATCGTGGGAGATCATGACGACGGTCAGACCCTGCCTGTTCAATTCGGCGAGAAGGCCGTACAGCTCCGCGGTCATCAAGGGATCGAGACCTGTGACGGGTTCATCCAAAAACAATATCTTTTCCGTCGCACAGAGGGCGCGAGCTAACAGTACGCGCTGTTGCTGTCCGCCCGAGATGTCCCTGTATGACTTCCCCGCAAGCCGCTCCGCGCCCAGCAAACGGAGCTTCTCCCTCGCCACCGCTCTGTCGCTGCTCGAATAGAAGGGCAATAATCCGTGTCTGCTCACGCGCCCGGAAAGCACCACCTCCATGACATTGGCGGGAAAGTCCTTCTGAATGACGGTCTGCTGAGCCAAATATCCGATCTCGTTTCTTTTGAATCCGTCGTATCGCACCTGTCCGCTATAGCACGGAATCAGTCCCAACAGGGCTTTGATCAGCGTGGATTTGCCCGAACCGTTTTCCCCGATGATGCACAG
>JAISQM010000068.1 GCA_031274195.1 Eubacteriales Family XIII. Incertae Sedis bacterium | reverse complement strand
CTGCGCATCACGGGGCGGGCCATGCTCAGCAGAGCCGTCAGCGCGATACGAAACCGGACGCTGATTGTAAATCTGCCGGGCAGCCCCAAGTCGGTGCGCGAGAATTTGGAGGCCGTGCTGCCCGATTTGGCGCATGGCTTGGAGATGTTGACGGAACGCGGCAGGGAATGCGCGCGGTGAGGGGAGATACGTAGATGAAACTAATCAAAACCATTGACGCAGTAGGCCACATCCTCTGTCACGACATAACGCGCATCATCCCCGGCATCGAAAAGGATGCGGCGTTCCGCAAGGGGCATGTGGTGACGGCGGAGGATATTCCCGCGCTTCTCGCCATCGGAAAGGAAAACCTCTACGTATGGGAGAAGGATGAAAATATGCTGCACGAGAACGATGCGGCGCAGATTCTGTACGAGATATGCGCGGGTACGCAGACCTCCGTGGCGGCGACCTCCGTCAAAGAGGGGAAGGTGAAGATCGTCGCCGAGGCGGACGGGCTGTTCAAACTCGACACGGAGCGCATGTACGCGGTCAACGCGCTCGGCGAGATTATGATCGCGACGCGTCATGGCGACATACCCGTACGGCGGGGGGATGTCCTCGGTGCGGTGCGTGTCATCCCATTGGTCATAGCGAAAGCGAAGATGGATAGGGCGAAGGACGCAGCCGGAACAAAACCGCTCATGGGGCTGCTGCCGTTCACGCTGAAGCGCGCGGGCGTCATCGCGACGGGCAGCGAAGTGTTCCTCGGCCGGATCGAGGATGCCTTTACGCCGGTCGTCGAGCGCAAGCTGGCGGAATACGGCGCAACGATGGCGCAGCACGCGATCTTGGGTGACGAGCCGGCCGCCATCACGGAACGCATACGCGAGATGATTGAAAGCGGCATCGACTTGGTCGTCTGCACGGGCGGCATGAGTGTGGATCCGGATGACAGGACGCCGCTGGCCATCAAGAATACGGGCGCGGAGATCGTGACCTACGGTGCGCCCGTATCGCCGGGTGCCATGTTCCTGCTTTCCTATTACGCGCACGGCGGGCGCAGGATCCCCGTCGTGGGACTGCCCGGCTGCGTCATGTACTGCGGACGGACGATATTCGACATCCTGCTGCCGCGATTGCTCGCAGAGGATCCGATTACAGCCGAGGATATCTACGCGCTCGGTGCCGGCGGACTCTGCCTCGAGTGCGAGGTGTGCACGTTTCCGAACTGCGCGTTTGGGAGAGGTGGAGCGTGAAGAATGCTTTACAGGAAAAACTGTCATTTTGCGGATAGAGGAGGGTGAGATCCTGATATGCCGAATGTTGACGCGAAAAAAGAAACCCAACGCAGGGTGGGCATAGCCGCGCGTAAGGCGTTGGATGAGGAATCCGCGCAGCGATTCAGTCGGATCATAGCGGAGAAACTGATTGCCGATTCCGCGTTTCAAAGAGCGAAAATCGTGCTGTCCTATCAGCCTTTTGCCGGTGAAGTGGACACATCATTTATCCATCTCCATGCGGAGGGCGCGGGAAAGACGCTTGCTTTCCCCATCTGTCATGAGAACGGAATCATGGTCGCTGCGATCCCCGATGCGGAGCATGTTTGGGAAACCGGCAAATACGGGATCAAATCCCCTATCGAAAGTCGTTCGCAAATCATCGACCCGGCCGAGATCGATTTTGTGGTTGTGCCATGTACTGCTTTTGACGGCCGGACGCGCATGAGAATAGGGTGGGGCGCGGGCTGCTACGACAGATATCTGCCGCAGTGCAAGAAGGCCGTTAGCATTGCGGTCGCCTATGAAGGCCAACAGGTACCCGGCTTATGTCTCGACGCGTGGGATGTTCCGTTGGATGCGGTGATTACCGAGGCTCATCGGTATTGAGTTTTCATGTGACGAACTCAATTGTCAATCCGGAGCAACTTTCCACCGTCCGAAACAAATCTCCTTCTTGTAGAAGCAAACAGGATGTGTTATACTATACGATAGTTGTGTGAAAAACGTTGGAAAAGCGTCGTTTTAGCGTGATGTCTTTTTTTGCGGCGGATCACACAGCTCATGCATACGGGGGCCTTTAGCTCAGTTGGTTAGAGCATCCGGCTCATAACCGGCAGGTCCGGGGTTCAAGTCCCTGAAGGCCCACCACGACGATGAGAAGGCAGTGCGCCGGAAGTGCTGTCTTCTCGCATTTCTCGGGGTTCGCCCAATTTCCCGATTGTTTAAAATTCGCCGTTTTCTAATACTCGATTTGCCCTTTCGCGGCTTTCTTCCTCAATTTCAACACATGATAGGCGACGATCAGAATGATAAACCAAACGGGTGTCACGAATAACGCGATTCTTGTTTCCGGAGAAAACGCCAGAATGACCAATAATCCCGCGAAGAAAATCAGGCTTACCCAGTTCATGAACGGAGATAATGGCATTTTGAATTTGCTTTCCGCCGCAATTTCGGGGAATCTTTTTTTGAAATTCAAGTGCGACACGGCGATGGCGCTCCATACCCAGAGAAAGCAGATCGTAGCGATGCTGGTCACGAGCACAAACACCGCGTCGGGCAGCAGATAATTTAGCAATACGCCAAACAGTAGGCAGCCCGTGGAGGCGAACAATCCCCTTGCCGGGACGGAGTTTGAGCTGAGCGTGTGCATTTTTTTCGGTGCTTTTCCCTCGGCGGATAGGTTGTACAGCATACGGCTTGTGCTGAAAACAACGGTATTGCATGATGACATCGCCGCTGTTAAGACGACAAAATTGACGATACCCGTGGCTGCCGGAATGCCGATCATCTGGAATACGGAGACAAACGGACTTCTTGAGGGATCGATCTCATTCCATGGATAGATGGACATCAACACGAACAGGGCTCCGACATAGAAGATCAAAATACGAATTGGAATATTGTTGATCGCTTTCGGCAACGTCTGTTCCGGATTCTTCGTTTCCCTCGCCGTTACGCCGATTATTTCAATTCCCGTGAAAGAGAATGTCGCCATTTGAAACGATAACAGAAATCCGCCCATACCATTTGGGAAGAATCCGTCATGATTCCACAGATTGGCAAATGAAGCGGTACCCGTGACATGCTTGTAGCTGATCACCGCAAGTACCACGCCGATCACAATCAGCAGGACGATTACCAGCACTTTGATGATCGCAAACCAAAATTCGATTTCGCCAAACGCCTTGACCGTCGCCAAGTTGAACAGCAGAAGGATGAGGACGCAGGCGAGCGCCGGAACCCATTGCGGCAACTCGGGAAGCCAATATTGCACATATATGCCGATCGCGGTAATTTCCGCGATCCCCGTCACGATCATGCAAAACCAATAGGTCCATCCGGTGACAAAGCCCGCCCAAGGGCCGATGTATTTTTCCGAGAACTCGGTAAAGGATCCGCTCTGCGGGTTATTGATCAATAGCTCCCCCAGCGCTCTCATGATAAAAAACAGTATCGCTCCAATAATCAAGTAAGCTAAAAGGATGGATGGCCCCGCCAGATGAATGGATTTCCCCGCACCGAGAAAGAGTCCCGTACCTATCGCACCGCCGATAGCAATCAATTGGATATGTCTGTTTTTCAGGGCTCTTTTCAGTTCTCGCTTTTCTTCCACTCTTTGTTTCCTTCCTGCGTCCCGTTGTTCTGCTGCGGTATGAATGATAGATGATAAAACTTGTTGTTTCCATTTTTGCCATAAATCAACAGATGTCATTTCTTTTCTTTCATTTTACTATATAATAATATGGTATTTCCCTCGCGTCAATGGCGAGATCGGCGACACGGAAGTTTAAATGGTGACGTGGACGGTCATTGACATTTTCGGGCAACATGTTAGAATAAATATAGGGAAAAGATTCTATATTTGCAGCAAAATCGTCATAAAAGGCCGCAACCCGTTGCAATTAATAAAAGGGATTGCGGCTTTCATTCGCTCTTTACGGATTAGGAATACACACATGAGTCGCAAGCACGGACAGATTACAATCGAAGAAAGTTTTTACAGAAAGCTCGCAAGGGTGGCGTTGCCCATCTCCCTGCAGGGGCTGATCGCGTCGTCCTTAGGTCTCGTGGACAACCTGATGGTCGGCAATCTGGGAGAGACGGAATTGGCCGCGGTGGGGCTTTCCACGCAGATTTACTTCATATTTTGGATGATTCTCTTTGGATTTAACGGCGGCACGACCACATACATGGCGCAGTTTTGGGGCAAGCGGGATATGAAAAGCATTCGGCAGGTGACGGGCATCGCGATTACGATCTCCTTTTCGTTCGGCGTGCTGATCTTCATCGTCTGCGCGTTCTTTCCGCGGGCCGTTTTGGGGGTGTTTACGGATATACCGGAAGTCCTCGATATGGGTATGGATTATGTCAGGTATGGCTCCGCAATATTCCTCACGTGGAGTATCGTGGTTCCGTTTACCGCCGCTTTCAAGGCCACACAGCAGACGAGCATTCCCTTAAAGATTAGCATTATCGTATTCAGCACGAACACCGTGCTCAACGCCATATTGATTTTCGGCTATTTTGGCGCGCCCAAGATGGGCATTATGGGCGCTTGCCTCGCGACGGTCATCTCCAGATGCCTCGAGCTGATTCTCTATCTGTTTGCGGTATTCGTGCGGAGGAACATCATCGCGGGTCCCCTACGGGAGTTCTTCTCATGGCATAAGGCGCTCTTTTACAGGGTGATCGGCAACGCGATCCCCACGACGGTGAACGAGGCGATGTGGGGCATCGGCGTCGCGCTCTACAACGCGGCGTTTGGCCGCATGGGTGTGACGGAATTCGCGGCGGTGCAGGCCGGAAATACCATACAGAATCTGTTTGCCCTCGCCTGCTTCAGCATCGGCGACGCCATGCTCATTCTTGTGGGTGAAAAGCTCGGCAGGGGGGAATTGGACGAGGGATATAAATTGGCCGGGCGGATCATGAAAGTGGCGATCATCATCGGTGTCGGCGCCGGCGCGTTGCTGTTGATTTCATCGAATTGGATCGTAGGTCTGTTTGAATTCACGCCGGAAGGCAGTCGGTACGCCACGCTGATCCTGTTGATCTACGGCATCTTTCTCTTTGTGAAAGTACACAACGCGACGATCATTACGGGCGTGCTCCGGGCGGGCGGTGATACGAAATTCGCGATGTTCGCCGAGGTTGCCTGCGTCTGGCTCATCGGCGTACCGGTGGCGTTCTTCTTCGCGCTCTATGTGAAGCTTCCCATCTATCTTGTCGTGCTCTGCGTCCAAGCGGAAGAAACGGTGAAATTCTTCATCCTGCGTCGGCGATACAAATCGAAGAAGTGGGTGCGCAATCTCGTAGGCAATAGGGAGTCGGATCCAACCACCTAAAACGCTCTGATTTCAGCGTTGGCAAGGACGATCCGCAGACATCTATTTCATACAAGCATCCAATGCCTCACCGGCCTGATAGGAACTCCTGACGAAGGGCGCGGAAGCGGCGAATGAAAACCCTTTCGCGTAGGCGATCTCGCCGTATTCCGCGAAGATATCCGGGTGGATATACTCCACCACCTCATGGTGCTCTCGCGAGGGTGCCAGATACTGACCGATCGTTATGAATTCGCAGTCGGCGGCTCTGAGATCGTCCATCAGGGACAGAACCTGCGCCTTCGTTTCGCCGAGCCCCACCATGATGCCGCTCTTGCTGCGTATCGCAGCATCCATCTCTTTGATCCCCGCGACGACTCTGAGCGATTGTTCGTATTCCGCTTCGGGGCGAACCTCGTCGTAGAGGCTCTTTACGGTCTCCATATTGTGG
Source organism: Eubacteriales Family XIII. Incertae Sedis bacterium (assembly GCA_031274195.1). Lineage (GTDB taxonomy): Bacteria > Bacillota > Clostridia > Peptostreptococcales > Anaerovoracaceae > JAISGB01. The sequence goes on along the minus strand of JAISQM010000068.1, from coordinate 12,818 downwards.
CTGATCACGTCCGGATGTGCGGCTGCTACGGTCCTGAGCGCGTCCGCATTTCCCCGGAAATCGGGAATCAGCACCTCTATGGCCGTCTCCGGACTCTGCCGGCGAATCTCCGCGATCACGCCCGCAAACTGCCCGGCTCCTCCGTCCGGCAGATCGTCTCGTGTGACCGAGGTGACCACGACGTATCGCAAGCCCAGGCGCGCGACGGCGGCGCCTATCCGCGCCGGTTCGCCGGGATCCGGCGGTTCGGGGATGGCGTGAACCACATTACAGAATCTGCAGTTTCGCGTACAGCTCACACCCAGAATCATGAAGGTCGCGGTCTTCTTCGAGAAGCACTCGGCGTAATTCGGGCAGAGCGCCTCGCGGCACACGGTATTCAGTTGCAGATCTTCGAGGATGTGCTCGGTCAAAAACAGATTCGGATCGGCGCCGAATTTCTTTCGTAGCCATGCGGGTTTTTCTTTCCTTGCGATGCTCATAAAATACTCCTCACTTTTCGTTACAATTCACTGTCTAAATATTAGCACAGGCGGCGGCGCGGGACAAGTTTTCAATTTTGTGCTATAATAGCCGCAAACGGCTATTATAATCTACGGATGTTGTGAGGGCAAGGTTGCCCGGAGTTTGGTGAGTTTAGACGGATGAAGAAACGCAGGGAGATCAAAAAGGCGGCGCGGCGGAACTATCGCCGCAATTTTGTACCTTGTTTCCTTGCTTTGCTCATGTTTGTCTTTCTGTTCGGCGGAACGATCAGTTTCAGCGAGACCATCGCCATCGACAAAGCCATATTGGAGGAAATCGAGAAAAACGCGAATGGGACGGCCATCGAAGGTGTCATTCACAATGTCTTGATCGGCATTGAAGATGTTCGGAAAGCGACATCTATCGGGGAAGCCTCGCACGCGGGCGTAATTTCGGCGGTCTACAGGAGCTCGCTCAAGGCCGGCGGCGTCAACAACGCGCTGCTCTCGTTGGTCAACGGCAGCGTTTTCGGCGGAAAGTTCAGTAAGGAGTCCATCGGCTTCGTCGGCGGCGCGTTCACGCTGATCTTCAACATCCTGATCGGCGGCGCGTTCAACATCGGAATATACAGGTTGTTCCTCGAGACGCGGGTCTATCCCGGTTCGCAGTTGACGCGGATCCTGTTTGTCTATCGGAACAGATACGTGAAGCATATCGCGGGGATCGTCTTCACCAAATATCTCAGGCTCTTTCTGTGGGCGTTTACGATTGTCGGTTTTCCCATCAAATTCTATTCATACTATCTCGTGCCGATGATCGCGGCGGAAATGCCGGACATGCCCCGCAAGCAGGTGTTTATCCTGTCGGAAAACATGGCGCGCGGGTATCGATTTCGCATATTCCTGTTCGATTTGAGCTTTTGGGGCTGGAAGCTTCTGTCGATATTCACGTTTGGGTTATTGGATTACCTGTGGCTCAATCCGTATGTACGGGCGGCGAAGGCTGAGCTCTATGCGGTGTTGCGGGAGGCGGCAAAGGAGAACCGGGTCTGTGGCGCGGAGTTGCTGACGGACGAGCCGCTCTTTACGCCGTACAGGGGCACGCCGCCGGAAGGCTATGAATACGATGTCTATCCGACGTGGCTTCCGGAGCGGCGGGAAATGCCCGCGAGGCGTTGGATCAACATCGGCGCAAAGGAACACTACTCGCTATTGAATCTCTCGTTGATGTTCTTCCTGTTTTCGTTCATCGGGTGGATATGGGAGTGCATGCTCGTGTTTATCGAAAGTGGCGTGTTTGTGAACAGGGGGACACTTTACGGACCATGGATCCCCATATACGGACTCGGCGGCGTATTGATCCTGCTGCTGTTAAATCGCTTGAACAAGAAGCCGGTCGTCTGCTTTTTCGTGGCGATGGCCATCTGCGGGGTCGTGGAATATTTGGGCGCCACCTTGCTCTGGAATCTGCGCCACATCAAATATTGGGATTACAGCGGCTATTTCTTCAATATACAGGGCAGGGTCTGCCTCGAGGGACTTCTCACCTTCGGCCTCTTGGGAATGATGGGACTGTATCTCATCGCGCCGCTCACGGATAATCTGCTGAATAAGGCACCTATGAATTCCAGAAAACTCGCCTGTACGACGCTGTTTGCGGTCTTTGGCGCGGATTTCGTCCTGAGCCAGATTCATCCGCATGTAGGACCGGGCATCACGAGCAAATTGAAATGAGATCAATCGTTCGATCTCCGGAAAACAAAAAAACGGCTATGTTCAGCCGTTTTTTTATCTTTCTGGTGCCCAGACGCGGAATCGAACCACGGACACGTAGATTTTCAGTCTACTGCTCTACCAACTGAGCTATCTGGGCGCGGGTTCAGCGCTTCGCTTGAACCGCAGATTACAGTATAAGGGAAAATGGGACATTTGTAAACCCTATTTTTGGCCGGCTGATTTTCTTGATTTTCCCGCTAAGTGGGATTGTTATGGTACGCCAGGCGGGATTCGAACCCACGGCCCCTGCCTCGGAGGGGTTCGGTGCTTATTGAAATTTCAACGTTTATGCGGTATTTTCCGTGCCACGCGCCACATTTGGCAAGTATTTCTGTGTCTCAATTCTCCCATTTTCCGTGCCGTTATTCGCCAAATTATCAATCATTAATCTTGCGGATTCGAAACTTTCCGTACTGGAATGTGTATAAATTCGAGCGGTCATTTCGATGGAGGTGTGGCCGAGGAACTCCGCCGCCACGTTTATCGGGACGCCTGCCGCTTGAAGCCGTGTCGCGTAGTCGTGCCGCAGACAGTACGGTCCGACGCGGCGGTTTTCGTTCCCCTGACGTGCAATATGCGGGATTGTAGGTCAATATCCATTCCCTTGATGGATTCCGTTTCGCCCGGGCGAAGTCCGCAGTAGTACATGACCAGACACCATAGACCGTAACTGTTCGTTTCACATACGGACAGGAGCGTTCGACGTTCTTTCTCTGTAAGCGCACGGTGCGTTCCGTCCGTGGCTTTCGGCATTGAAACGCCTTTGCATGGATTTACGCTTGCAAGACCGTTCGCAATTGCTTTTTCAAACATGCTTTGCAGATGGAAGCGTGTACGGTTGATGTGATTTTTTGACTTGCCATCCATCGCGTTCATGATCTTCTGGATGTGCATTTGCTTTACATCGGACAACCGCATATGCCCGATATGTGGGTTAACCCAAACGCGGGAGATAGACATCAATACTTTATATGCGTAGTCACCAATTGCTTGTCGCTTGTACTCCTCAAGATAGCGTGTCTGCCAATCCGATACACGCATATCCCCCGTAATCTTCACCTTGCCTAATTTGAGGTCATACTTCAACAGTGCGGCTTTCTCTATCGCTTCCTCCTGCGTCCTCCCTCGAACAAAGTACCGTTTCCCCTCAAATGTGAATGTTTTACGTGCCATTTCGAATGCCTCCATTTTTTGGTGTGTTTTATTCTACGTTGTTTTTTCGCAATCCTGCAATAGCGGCAAATCCAGTATCAATTGTTTGTCCGAATGGCTCTTAAACTTTGATAAATTTTGCGGCTTTACTCCTACCACTACAACGGTTTTCCCGATTGTGTTAAGGATGTCGTAAATCGGAAGGTAATCCGTATCGCCACTCAATATCACTGCCGTATCGTATGCGTTGTGATACGCCTTCGTAATCAGTTGTACGGCCATGTTTATGTCCGTTCCTTTTTCATCCACAAAATAGGTTGTCTTATCATACGGTTGCGGCGGTGTTTCGGTTAGTTGTCGCGCCACGTGCCGCCCCGATATGACAGTAAAAAAATCTGTATTGCCCAAGCCTTTCAAGAAATCGTATTTTTTCTTTCGCCATGATTCCTTTATAAGAAAGTCATCGGGTTCTGGTACAAATAGGAACGTTTTAATTAACTTATAATCTACAGACAATTTTGTCGCGACCTTGTGCGGGAGCTTTACGAGATTGATTCTGGGAGCGTGATAACTCGAATCACCCTTGCCAAATTGGTCTTTGTATAAATTCTGACGTGCAATTTCAAAATTTTCGTAATCGATGAACATCATAACCTTTTGCATTACCCACCTCCCACAACAAACAAATAGGGGTTGAAGCTCGAAAGTCAACAACCCCTGTACAATCTTTTTGAAGATTGAAGCCCGAAGGTCAACAAATCTTCATTCGATATTCGGTAATCTCTTACCGTGTCATAAGTATATTACTCATGCCCATGGTTGTCAAACGCTTTTTTGAATTTTATTCAACTTTCTTACGACTTTCTTATACTACATCATGCCCCTCTATACCCGCTTTCCCTCCATTATGAATAACTATGCTTCTCTAATAACCTTGCAACTCGGATATGAAAGCTGCCACCTTCGCGCAAATAATAATATTCACAACAACACTAACTGTAATGAACGCCAATATCGTAATCATTATGTTTTTAATCGTTACAACGTTCGTACCTACTTCTTTTGCGTTTTGTTCGTCTTCGCTTTTTCTGTCAAATTCCTCTTTCATCTTATTGTAATCTTCGTATGAAATTTCTCCGCGTACTCGTTTCTGTGCAAGTTCTTCTAAGTTCATTTTTGACACATCCTTTCCGTAAAACAATATCACATATTCAAAAGGACATTATTGTCCCTTTTGTCAGATTAAAAATCCACCTTCATGCTCTTTACTATTCCAAGGATATGCACGTCCGCCGCCGAGTATTCTTGCTCATCATAATTGATGTTGTCGGGACGCAATATAACCCTGTTGCCGTATTTATGATACCGCTTGACTGTCGATTCGTCGCCGTTGACGCAAGCGACAACGATTGTACCATTTTCGTACTCTCCGTCCTGCTGTATATATATCAGCGAGCCATCATGCAATGTCGGCTCCATGCTATTGCCTTTAATCCGAAGGGCGTAATCAAGGTCGGGATTCTCGACGTTGACGTAACCCTCGATGTTTTCCTCAGCATACAGGGGCAACCCCGCCGCGACGCGTCCGAGGATGGGAATGCGTTTTTTATATTCTACCTTTTGGAGAATGATGGGTGGGTGTTCATCTACTTCATCACTAATTAAAGATAGAGGGGATATTCTCAATATTTTTGCAAGTGCAGCAATTCGTCCCCTTTTCATATCATCAATATGTCCCGACTCCCAACGAGAAACGGTTGCTTCGCTTACGCCAACAGCTTTTGCCACATCTCCCAACGTAAGCCCTAACTCAATTCGTCTTTGTTTAACTAATTCATTAATCGCCATTTTTTTCACCTCGCATTCGATTATATATCATCATATTGCATAATTGCAATAACTTATTGCAAATTTATCAAGACTTTTTACGTTTACGTATTGACAAGGCATAATCGATAGAGTATGATTGACTTACGTAAACGCAAGAAAGGAGTGACAATATGGGATTTTCTGCAAGCCGTAGCACCGCAAATTGCGGAGTGGCTTGCCAATCTGTCCGCAGCAACCGTAACAGATTTGAAAGGTTGTCTGAATCCTGCTGACCTAAATCGCATTGAGGGGAACATGCAATACCTCGCAGATTATCTGTCTACCGTCCTCGGACTCTATATCCCGTCTATGACGCATAAAACGGACTGGGGGTATACAGACTACTCCGCACTTACAATCGCATGGCAGACCGCAAATATAGGGCGAATTACGGGTAACCTGTCCGTGTTGGTATCCGTCATGCCACAGGGATATATCACGCGACCTGTCCCTGACGATATGCGTCACTACAACCAAATCAACGACATTGAATATATTCAGAACCAAATCTACGAGTTCGCCGTCAATACGGTTTCCGGATTCAGGTACAGCGGTACGGTCGTTTCGGGTGACATCTACTCATAGATTAGGTGTGCCATGTGGCACACTTTGTGTGACTACTCTGTACATTTCAGTACACTTTTATGTAAATATATGGATGAAGCGACTGCAATAAAAAAACCCTTGCGCATTGAAAATGCAGTGTTTTCAAGGGGTTTTGCTTGGTACGCCAGGCGGGATTCGAACCCACGGCCCCTGCCTTCGGAGGGCAGTACTCTATCCAGCTGAGCTACTGGCGCATTTTTCCGACAGGTAATATTCTACCACAGAAGCGTCGATCTATGCAAAAAATTTTGTATGCGTCGTATCCTGTGATATAATCATAATAATTACATCATATAAAAATCGGGATAGGGCGCTTGCCCAAAAGTTGCACGGAGGTGGATTATGACCGAACAGAATAATGCTAACGGAAAGCGGTTGGTGAAGTTTACCGAGACCATATTGCGTGATGGGCATCAGTCCCTGATCGCCACGAGGATGAAGACGGAGGAGATGATTCCCATACTCGAAACGCTCGACGCGGTGGGCTATCACGCGCTCGAATGTTGGGGCGGAGCCACTTTTGACGCCAGTGTGCGATTCCTCAATGAAGACCCGTGGGAGCGGCTTAGGACGATACGAAAAAAGGTAAAGAACACGAAGCTGCAGATGCTCCTGCGCGGGCAAAACCTCTTGGGCTATAAACACTACGCCGACGATATGGTGGATGAATTCGTCGGGAAATCCATCGAGAACGGTATCGACATCATCCGCATCTTCGACGCTTTCAACGACACGCGCAATCTCGAATCCGCCATCAAAGCGTGCAAGAAATACGGAGCGCACGCGCAGGGGACGCTATCCTACACGATCAGTCCGGTTCACACGGCCGATATGTTCGTGAAGCTGATACAGGAGCTCGCCGACATGGGCGCCGATTCTGTCTGCATCAAGGACATGGCCGGTCTGCTCGATCCCTATGGCACCTACGCGTTGGTAGGGGAGATCAAGAGCAAGGTCTCCATCCCCCTCGAACTGCACACCCACGCAACGAGCGGACTGGGCAGCATGACCTATATGAAAGCGGCCGAAGCCGGCGTCGACATCATCGACACGGCGCTGTCCCCCTTTGCCGAGGGTACCTCGCAGCCGTCCACCGAGCCGCTTGTTTACGCCTTCGACCACAGCGACGATTTCTATACGGGTCTGAATATGGCCGAAATGAACAAGGCCTCCGAATACTTCAGGCCGATTCGGGAGGCCTATATCGCGTCGGGGCTCTTGGATCCCAAGCTCATGGGCGTCGACATCAATACCCTCGTCTATCAGGTACCCGGCGGCATGCTCTCCAACCTCGTATCCCAGCTCAAGCAGGCCAACGCGATGGACAAATTTGAGGACGTTCTGCGTGAGGTTCCCGCCGTGCGCGAGGATCTCGGCTATCCGCCCTTGGTCACGCCCTCCAGCCAGATCGTCGGAACCCAGGCTGTGCTGAACGTCGTGACGGGCGAACGCTACAAGATGGTGCCAAACGAAGTCAAGGACGTCGTAAAGGGCAAATACGGCTCTACCACCGTTCCCATCAGCGACAGGGTCGCCGAGAAGATACTGGGCGCCGAAAAGGAAAATCGGATCACGCATAGACCCGCCGACGACATCGAACCCGAACTTGAAAAGTCGAAAAAGCAATTCGCGGAATACATCGAGCAACCGGAGGATGTCCTGACGGGCGCCATGTTCCCGGGACCGGCTGTGGAATTCTTCAAATACCGGCAGGCGCAGAAATATAAGATAGACGCAAACCTGTTGGACGAGGAAGACCAAGTCTACCCGGTGTAGGCGCATGTTTGCCGATGTCGAACAGAAGAAAGAGCGCCTCGACGCGAAAAAGCCTTTTCCCGAGGACGTGAAGGACTGTGCGGACAGCCTTGCGTTGCTCGATTTCGCCTATACAAATCTAAAATTGGATGGCAGTTCGCTGACCGCCGAAGGGGTAAATCGAATCATAGGGGGCGACATCATTCCCGGCGTAAGCCTCCGGGAGCACAACGAGGTCGAATATCACCGGCAGTTGTTGCGAGCTTTCGCCGACATGTTGTATATGGGTACGGCCATCGATCGCAAGGAATTGATCCGGCTGTATGGCATTCTCACGCATAATCCACATGCGGCGTTTCGTTCCGGCAGTCCTATACTCTATCATTTGGACTATACGCCCCCGCACTACGCCGACATTCCCGAGCGATTGGATCGGCTCTTTCGCGACCTGTTCGCGCACGATTTCGGCGGCGACTATATCCGGCGAGCCGTTGAGATGCACGACGGTATCATCGCCGTATATCCCTTCTCCGAGCGGACGGAAGCTCTCGCGCGCGCGGCGCTCGAATACGAACTCCTGCGCAACGGTATGCCCATCACACCTTTCGGCCTGACGGAACAGGCCTACAACGAAATGACGGCGGCCGGCGTCAAGAACGACGCGCACGACGAACTCTACGACGCCGTTCTGCGCGCCGCAGACAAAAAACTCGATCTTTTGTTGGGCTTATTCTCGGCCCACGTTTTTTTTCACTTCAAGTCTTGACTACGCGGGAAAATCCATATATACTTTTCACATTGGACGAGACGATGAGAGGAAAAGCAAGCATGAACGCGCGCATCCCAAATAACCTGAACGCAACTGTTCCAAATATCATGGACACGAATGCCCTGAATATCTCGTGCCAAAAAATGGGGGGGGGCGCGGCTAACTACCGTATTACTTGCTCAGTCATTATCCCATTCTGATTCGCCTCAAACATCGAACATAACACAGATTCTTTTGCATAGATTACAGACGTCACATGCGCGGCAAGCGCGCGTAGCGTCTGTTTTTTATTGTTGTAAACAGCGTACACAGATTGTCACGGAAGTCAGCAAAGGTCGGTCATTGTCCCTCTGCTAACGGGAAAAACGAGGCAATGTGGGACAAGTTGACCCACGTTAACATAAACAAAAATGAAGAAGGCTACGGGTTTGTCGATTTAAAGGGCAAATTTACGACTGTCGGTGATGCGTCGTGGGGAGGAATGGCGGACGCATATGAGGATTGGATTTGTCTACAAGGCGGGCAGTACACCGTGTTCTACAATGTTAAAACTGGTGAAACCATCGGTGAATCCACTATGTAGGCAAGGACAACAAGCGCAAAACATCAAATCACGATACACGTTAGAAATAGGGCATAGGTCGTCGAAAACGGCTTTACATATCAAGGGAAAAGGGTTGCTGTTTGACAGTTACCTCACCGGAGTATTTGGAGGATTACAAAATGGGTTATAAGAGATACACGCTTTTAGGCATCATTGCACAATCAATACTTCTTACAATTGTTTTCGGACCGCTAACAATGTTGGAATCGGATAGACCATTGCGGCTCGGCATTGCCGTTGTGGGAGTCGCCATGCTGTATTTTGCGTTGATTATTTACCGTTCATTGTTTACGGACAGACCAAAGCTACACAATCAGCGGTTAATTTGCTTTTTGAACGGATTATCATTCAGTTGGATTGGTTTCCTTTTAAATTGGCGTTTAAGTCGTGGCCGTTTTTACAAGCTGTTTTCCTTGTTATACTATTTCTGTATAGTTGGCGCGATATTCGGTGTTATGGGATGTATATTGTATGCAGTCTTGCCCGACTCATTATTTTAAGCGTTAGTAAACACAGCGGGGACGGATTTTGTGTTACCGCAATGTTTCCGCTCACTGCGTAGCCGCGAGCTGCAGGCGAGTCTTGTCCCAAGCGCGCTACGCTGTCCGTTTTGCCAACCGGCTAAAGCCGGGGCAAAAAGACAAGGCCTTCTTGCAATTTGTTCCGCAAATTGAGGAGCGCCATTAACGTCGGTCGGCTGAAGCAGACACCCTGCGCGTATGCTCTGCGCGTCCCGTCTGCAGTGCGTAGCTCCTTATTCCGCTCGCGTTCCGCCTCACCCAAAACCGTATCGTCGAAAAACAATCATGTTTGATTTTTATCCAAACTCTGCGAAGAAACCGATTATACTCGATTTTTATCAAAATTCCGTAAATAAATCGAGTATACTCGATAAATGATTGATTTTTTCAAATAAATCGACTATAATATACAAAAAGGCAAGCATGGAATTCCATCTATAATTTGCGCCGTTGCTATGCGCCGGAATGGAGAGCATACATGAAAAACCGAAATATATATTTGGATAAGATTATCGCGTTGAAAGATACGCCGGAACTGATAAAGGTGATTACGGGCGTTCGCAGGTGCGGTAAATCTTTTCTGTTAAAGCTGTACCGCGATTACCTGAACAAGCAGGGAGTCCCGGCCTCGTCTGTAATCTATATCAATCTTGAGGATTTCCAATATAATGATATAGATTCCGCAAAGAAGCTGCACGATTTTATCAGCGGAAAACTTGTGAAAAAAGGAATCACCTACATCTTCATCGATGAAGTGCAGCTTGTACCCTCATGGGAAAAAGCGGTGAATTCTTTGCGCCTCAACAGGAAAAACGACATCTATTTGACGGGCTCAAATGCGTATCTGCTGAGCAGCAATCTATCGACCTTGCTGTCCGGCCGATATGTGGAGATTAAAATGCTGCCGCTTTCATTTTCCGAATTCCTGCAATTCAGAGATGTTGGAGAAGCGCAAGATTACCGCGAACATTTCGACCTCTATCTCAAACTCGGCGGTTACCCCGGTCTGACCGAATTACCTGACGACAGCGACATATTGCAGGACTATCTCTTTGGAGTTTTTAATACAATTATCATAAAAGACATCGTAACCGCGAATCGCATACGCGATGTGGATGTTCTGGAAAAGATTGCGCGCTATCTGTCGAGCAATATCGGCAACATAACCTCCGCGCGGAAGATTTCAAATTACCTCATAAGCACGGGGCGAAAAATCAGCGCCGATACGGCGGACAATTACCTGCGCATGCTCGAAAACGCGTATTGCTTTTATAGAGCCAAGCGATACGATTTAAAAGGCAAGTCCCTGATGAAAACAAACGACAAATTTTATATTGTTGATTTGGGATTGAGAAATATGTTCAGAGGCGGTGTTTCGAGCGATTACGGCAGCATGCTCGAAAATGTCGTATACTTTGAATTGACGCGCAAGGGCTATACGGTAAGCGTGGGGAAATACGGCGATTTGGAAATTGATTTTGTCGCCGAAAAGTCCGGCAAACTTTCCTATTTTCAAGTGGCGGCCACCATTATCCCCGACGAGGTGCGGTCGCGGGAATTAAAATCTTTCCGACTGTTGGGCGACAACTACGAGAAGACGATATTGACGATGGACATCGTAGGCCCGTATGACGACATCGACGGCATCAAACATCAAAACATTATAGATTTCCTGTTGCGGGGGTGAGCCGTTATGATCCTGCTGATTGGCGTGCGGTTCCGATTCGCTATTTCAGGTCTTTCCTCGCTCGCGCGATCTGTTCCTTCACGCGCTTTGCGGCGGTAGAACCCTCGGACAATTTCGCGTTCATGCAGGCGAGGGGCGTAAGCTTTTCGTAGATGTCCGCCTCAAACCGATCCGAAAACGTCCGAAGTTCCGCGAGGGAAATGTCCTCGATGTTCGCGTTCTTCGCGATGCAGTGTAGCACCAATTTGCCGATGATCTCATGGCATTCGCGGAAGGGGACGCCCTTTGCCGCCAGATAATCGGCGGCGTCCGTCGCGTTCATGAATCCTGTTTTTGCCGCCGTCTCCATGCGCTCCGTCCGCACCGTAACGGTCTTGAGCATACCGCAAAATACCGAAAGGCAGCTCTTTAGCGTGTCCGCCGCGTCGAACAGCGGCAGCTTGTCCTCCTGCATGTCCTTGTTGTACGCCAGAGGCAGTCCCTTCATTACGGTGAGTATGGCGATCAGATCGCCGTAGACGCGACCCGTCTTGCCGCGAATCAGCTCGGCCATGTCCGGATTCTTCTTCTGCGGCATGATGCTGCTGCCCGTACTGTAGGCGTCGTCCATCTCGATGAAGGCAAATTCGCCGCTGTTCCACAGGATCAGTTCCTCGCAGAAACGCGAGAGGTGCATCATGCAGATGGACGCGGACGAGATATATTCGATGAGGAAATCCCGGTCGCTCACGGCGTCCATCGCGTTGTCGCAGATCCGGGCGAAGTCGAGTTCCTCGGCCAAAAACGCCCGATCCGTATCATAGCCGACGCCGGAGAGGGCGCCCGCGCCAAGCGGCATACAGTCCGTCCGCTTATAGCAGTCCCAAAAACGCTCGGCGTCGCGGCTGAACATCTGAAAGTAAGCCATCAGATGAAAGGCGAATGAAACCGGCTGCGCGTGCTGAAGATGGGTATAGCCCGGCATCACCGTTTCCGTATGCGCCTCCGCCAGATCGAGCAGGGCGACGCGAAGATCTTTCAGAGCCCCCGCGGTGGATAGTATCTCCTCTTTCAGATAGAGCCGAATATCCGTAGCGACCTGATCGTTGCGGCTTCGCGCGGTATGGAGCCGCTTCCCCGCCGCGCCGATACGCTCGGTCAGCAAGGCTTCGACGCTCATGTGGATGTCCTCGGTCTCCGGCGTGAATTCCACATTGCCCGCGTCGATATCGTCCAATATCTCGCGCAGTCCGGACTCTATGAGCGCGGCGTCCTCCGCAGAGATGATCTCCTGCTTCGCCAACATGCGGCAATGGGCGATACTCCCCGTGATGTCCTCGCGGTAGAGTCTCTGATCGAATGCTATAGACGCCGCCCAAGCGCCCGTATCGCCGCTCAACGCCTTCGAGAAACGACCCTTCCTTATATCCATTTATTTCACCTTCCGGATGGCGCGTATCTTCATCGGCAGGCTGAACAAGTTGATAAATCCTTCCGCGTCTTTCTGGTTGTATACCTCGTCCGCGCCGAATGTCGCAAACTCCTCATTAAACAGCGAGTAGTCGGACTTCGTGGCCACGGGCAGGGCGTTGCCCTTATACAGCTCCATGCGCACCGTCCCCGTCACGTCCTTTGA
>JAISQM010000037.1 GCA_031274195.1 Eubacteriales Family XIII. Incertae Sedis bacterium | reverse complement strand
TTGACATGAAAAATCAGCTCGTCGCGTTCGGGCTGATAGATGCGCTCTATCTTCCCGCCCGCCAACGCGCTGCCAAGTTCTTTCGCGATCGCACCCGTTACAAAGTTGTCAAAAGCCATAGGTACATATTATAATAGTTCATAGGATTACGCAAGGAGGCGAAGGGACGAGTTATGATTAGAAGTATGACCGGCTTCGGCCGCGGCGATGCGGCGGACGACATAAGGAGCGCAACCGTCGAAATCAGAGCCGTGAACCACAGGTATGGGGAATTCTCCGTAAAATTGCCCCGGCGCTATGGTTTCGCTGAGGATGCCGTGAAGAAGACCGTGCGTGCCGAGGTAAAGCGCGGCAAGGCGGACATCTCCGTCAGCGTGACGAGCAACGCCGAGGAGGATGCGGCCATACTCGTCAACATGGGTGCCGCAAAACAATATTTCAAGGGATTGCGAGAATTGCAAAAGGCTTTCGACATTTCGGGAGATATTACACTCGGCCTTTTGGCGGGAATGCCCGATGTCATGAAGACCTCATCAGCCGACTTGGACGAAAAAGCGATCACAGAGGTGATCTGCGCCGCCGTCCAAAACGCCCTGCGCGATTTTGGAGACATGCGCGCCGCGGAAGGCGCACAGATCGCCGCCGATCTGACGGAGCGGACCATCGTCATCGAAAATTTGCTCGACGAGATAGACGCGCGAGCGCCGGAATTGCCGTCCATTTATGCGGGCAAACTGAAAGACCGCATCTCCGAACTGCTCGGCTCAAATGGCGCCGCTGTACCGGAGGAGCGATTGGCCGTGGAGGTCGCCGTCTTTGCGGATAAGAGCAATATCACGGAGGAGATCGTGCGCCTGCGCAGCCACATCGCGCAGATGAGAGCCATCCTGGGGCAGGGCGCGGGAGAACCCGCAGGCAAGAAGCTCGACTTCCTCGTACAGGAGATGAACCGTGAGGCGAACACGATAGGATCAAAGGCGAACGATCTTAAGATCACAGGACATATGTTGGATATGAAAAGTGAGATCGAGAAAGTTCGAGAGCAAGTGCAGAATATCGAATAGGGGTGATGTGTTATGAATTTTGAAAAATTTACGCAGAACGCGCAGGCGGCGATGGTGGAGAGCCAGAACATCGCCATCCAGATGGGACACCAGCAATTGGACGGGGAACATCTGCATCTCGCGTTGCTCACGCAGGATGGGGGCGTCATTCCCAAGATACTGAAGCTCCGCGGCGTAGATGTGGCCGATGTGGTGCGAGAGGTCGAAGCCGAATTGGAGAAATTGCCAAAGGTACAGGGCGGAGATGAAAGCCTCTACTCGACGCGGCGGATGGGTATGCTCCTCGGAAATTCCGAGAAGATCGCGAAGAAGTTCAATGACGATTTCATCAGCGTGGAGCATCTGTATATGGCTCTGCTCGACGAGCGCAACACGCCGTCGTCGAAGATATTCAAGAACCACAACATTACAAAGGAGAATTTCCTTGAGGAACTGTCGAATGTCCGCGGCAACCAACGCATTACAAATCAGAATCCGGAGGACGGCTACGAGGCGCTGACCAAGTACGGGCGCGACCTCGTGCAGTTGGCGCGGGAAGGCAAGTTAGACCCCGTCATCGGACGCGACGAGGAGATTCGGCATACCATCCAGATATTGTCGGCGAACCAAGAACAATCCGGTGCTCATCGGCGATCCGGGCGTCGGCAAGACAGCCGTCGTCGAGGGCTTGGCGCAACGGATACTGAACGGGGACGTGCCGGAAGGGCTGAAGGATAAGACGATATTCGCCCTCGATATGGGCGCTCTCATCGCGGGCGCGAAGTTCCGCGGCGAATTTGAGGAACGGCTGAAAGCCGTCCTGACGGAGATCGAAAAATCAGACGGTGCCGTTATCCTGTTCATCGACGAGATCCACAACATCGTAGGCGCGGGCGCGGGCGAAGGGGCGATGGACGCGGGGAACCTGCTCAAGCCGAAACTGGCGCGGGGAGAACTGCACTGCATCGGCGCCACCACATTGGACGAATACAGAAAGTACATCGAGAAGGACGCGGCGCTGGAGCGGCGTTTTCAGAAGATACTCGTAGATCAGCCCACGGTGGAGGATACCATCTCCATACTGCGGGGACTCAAGGAACGATTTGAGATACACCACGGCGTGCGGATCACCGACGCAGCGCTCATCGCCTGCGCGACCCTCTCCGACAGGTATATCAGCGACCGTTTTCTGCCCGACAAGGCCATTGACCTCATGGATGAAGCGGCCTCGAAGATTCGGACGGAGATCGACAGTATGCCCGCCGAATTGGACCAAATCGGCCGGAAGATCATGCAGCTTGAGAGAGAGAAACAGGCTTTGGGCAAGGAGGCCGACGACGGCTCCAAGGAACGGCTGAAGCACATCGAAAAGGAGCTGTCGGAGCTGCACGCCGAGAACGACGCCATGCGGGCGCAATGGGAGAACGAAAAGAAAGTCATCACGCAGGTAAAGGAAAGCAAGCAGCGGATCGAGGACG
>JAISQM010000094.1 GCA_031274195.1 Eubacteriales Family XIII. Incertae Sedis bacterium | reverse complement strand
GCGAAACACGGCGTATAGATTGGGGCTTCTTGTAGCAGATTCCGAAATCCTTGATTTCGTGAATCTGCTTGCGCGGTATGGGTAGTACTTAGAATGAGCCTGAGCGTTGCCTCGTAGCTAATGTCGTGGTGTCTGAGTAGTG
The DNA here is from genome assembly GCA_031274195.1 of Eubacteriales Family XIII. Incertae Sedis bacterium. Classification (GTDB taxonomy): domain Bacteria; phylum Bacillota; class Clostridia; order Peptostreptococcales; family Anaerovoracaceae; genus JAISGB01. The sequence continues at coordinate 8,336 of JAISQM010000094.1, read as the reverse complement.
CAACAGCACATGAAAATAAACAAAATGTGATAATGAGGTGCTCGGTAAAAGGAGAGTTTTATGTATAATGAAAATAGTAAAACAGGCGACAAGCGCACCCCGCGATTTAACTGGAAAGCAAAAGCGTTCATTCAAAACTTTATTGCCATGTTTCCGAAATCAATGTCGTATGAGTTGTATTTCCAAATGCAACGGCATTTTGGAGGGTATAAAAAGCCATATGATCCATTGGGTCATTTTGAGACCGGTGTTGATTTGATAAAAAAGATACAAAAATATGGATATGATACAGATGAAAAAGTATTTTTTGAAGTTGGTACAGGACGAGTACCATTGTTGCCTATTGCTTTCTGGCTTTGTGGGGCGGGTAAAACAATAACGGTTGACTTAAATCCCTATGTGAGGAAAGAACTCATTGAGGATGCCTTGTTCGTTGTAAACAAAGAGAAAAATGAAATAAAAAGCATATTTGGAAACTTGTTGAACGAAGATAGATTTGAACTGTTATTGGACTATGCAAAATCAAAGAAGATAAACAAAGAGGATATTTTGCAACTGTGTGAAATAGAATATATAGCCCCAGGTGATGCTTCAAAAACGAAATTGAAAGACAACAGTGTTGATTACCATATATCACATACGGTATATGAGCATATACCGTTAAATATAATAAAGGATATATTAAAAGAAGGAAATAGAATTATAACCCGAGACGGTCTGTTTATTAATTACATAGATTATAGAGACCATTTTGCGCAGATGGATAAAAGTATTTCTGTAATAAATTTTTTGCAGTATAACGATAAAGATTGGGACAAATATGCGGGTAATCGATATATGTATATGAACCGTGCACGGCATGATGAATTCATGGAATTATTTGAAAAGGTCGGACACGATTTCATGGAAATAGAACCAGATGTAGACGAAGACATTCAGGAAATGTTAAATCGGGGGGGGGCGGAGATAATGATAGATAAGAAATTTGAGAAAAAATCTAACGAAATATTATCAATAACAGGTTCATGGTTTGTTACAAAGCAGACAATATAGCAGAAAAAATTGCACCTATCGAGCGCCGTGATTATACAAAAAGGAGAAAAATTATGGATACGACAGCATTAAGATTATACGGAAAAAATGACTTGCGGTTGGAGCGTTTTGAGTTGCCTCCGATCGCCGAAGATGAAATGTTAGTCAAATTGATCAGCGACAGCCTCTGCATGTCCTCCTACAAGGCGACGATTCGGGGCGCCGATCACAAGCGCGTACCCGACGATGTGAGCGACAACCCCACGGTCTTGGGACACGAATTCTGCGGCGAGATCATCGAGGTGGGCGAGAAATGGAAGGGGAAATACAGCCCCGGGCAGCGCTTTGTCATTCAGCCGGGCATGAAAGAGACCTACGATGCCATCGGTTACAGTTTCCGCTACATGGGCGGAGACATGACCTACGGCATCATCCCCGCCCTCGTGATTGAAGGCGGTTACGTATTGCCCTATCAAGGGGATGCGTTTTTCTTCGGCTCTTTGACGGAGCCGCTGTCCTGCGTGATCGGCGCTTCCCACGCCAATTATCATACGCGGCACGGAGAATACACGCATATCATGGAGACAGTCAAAGGCGGCCGTATCGCCGCGTTGGCCGTAGCTGGACCGATGGGATTGGCCTTGCTCGACTACCTCATCCATCGCGAAAACCGTCCGAAGCTGTTGGTGGCGACGGATATTGACGCAGGCAGATTGGCGCGGGCGGCAGAGATCATCTCTCCGGAGGAAGCGGCTAAACTGGGTGTGCGACTCGTTTACGTCAACACCGGCGCATTGGACGACCCCGTCAAATCCCTGCGCGAATTGACGGACGGCGAAGGATTTGACGACGTGTTCGTGTTCGCTCCCGTGGCGCAGGTCGTGGAACAGGGGGACGCCATATTGGCCTATGACGGCTGCATGAATTTCTTTGCGGGTCCCGGAGATGAGGAATTTCGGGCGCCGTTCAATTTCTATGACGTCCACTACAACGCCACCCATCTGACCGGGACGAGCGGCGGCAATACCGACGACATGGTGGAAGCGCTCGATATGGCGACGAACGGGCTGATCAATCCCGCGATACTCGTGAGTCACATCGGCGGCTTAGACAGCGCGAAGGAAGCCACGCTAAATCTTCCCTCCCTGCCCGGCGCGAAGAAACTCATCTACAATCATATATCCATGCCGCTTACCGCCATAGCGGATTTTGAGGAGAAAGGCAAGACCGATCCACTGTTCGCAAAACTCCACGAACTGTGCGCGGCGCACGGCGGACTCTGGAATCCCGAGGCGGAACGGTATCTGCTCGAGAATGCGAAAGCGTTGGATATACAATAAGCGACGGGGTGAGCGCTGCGCGGACATGCGGCGTACGATCTCCGCAATTGATATGGGCGTGAAGGAGATAGGGTCATGAAACACTATGATATCGTTGCGATCGGGGAGGGCTTGATCGATTTTCTCGGAGTTTCGGGTGCCGATGATATTCGTTTGCTCGGCAATCCGGGCGGCGGACCGCCCAATATGCTGGCCGCGGCGGCAAAGTTGGGACGTAGGACGGCGTTCATCTCAAAGGTCGGAAACGATATCTTCGGCGACTTTTTCAGGAAGAAGATCGCCGAAGCGGGCATCGAATACCGAGGCGTCGTTTCGGACGCCTATCTCACAACGCTCGCCATCGTATCATTGGATGAATCGGGCGATCGTTCTTTCGCGTTCTATCGCGAGCGCACCGCGGATATCATGCTCTCGGAGGATGATCTGGATCTCGATCTGCTGCGCGACTGCAAGATATTGCATTTCAGCACGGTCAACATGACGAAAGACCCCGCGCGATCCGCAAATTTCACCGCCGTGCGCCACGCGAAAGAGGCCGGCGCCAAGATATCCTTCGACCCGAATTTCCGGGAATTCCTTTGGAATGACAAAGATGAGGCGATCCATGTCGCGAGCAAGGGATTGGCATTGGCGGACTATGCCAAGCTCGGCGAGGAGGAAGCCGCGATGCTCTCGGGCGAAACGAACCCCGAAAAGGCCGCGCGGGCGATCTTTGACGCAAATTCGCTCACTTTCCTTGCAGTCACCCTCGGCGCCGAAGGTTCGATCGCCGTAACGGCGGACGGTTTTGCGCGCGTACCATCTTACGATGTGAAAACGGTGGACACCACAGGCTCCGGGGACGCGTTCTGGGGCGCGGCGCTGCACAGATTGCTTTCCATCGAAGAAAGCGCGTCCGAAACGCCGGATCTGCGGGATGAAATTCTGACGAACATCCTTTCCTACGCAAATGCGTCGGGTGCGCACGCCTCCACATCCAAGGGCGGAATTCCGTCGGTGGCATCGGAAGATGATATCGCGAATTGCATGGCGACGGCTGTAGCATTTATCCATTAAACGTTGAAATGAAACAAAAAACCACACAAACCTGTTATTTTTTGTGATGTTTTTTATAATGTTTTGGTTGACATTTTCCAAATTCCCCTATACAATTGGGCATATGATATTCCAATCATCGTATGAGAAATGGAGGAAACCATGTCCGAAGTTATTGTAAGCATGAAGGGTATTCAGAAAAAATTCCCGGGCGTTCACGCTTTGGACAATGCGGAAATTGAATTAAAAAGGGGAGAAGTGCATGGCCTGATCGGCGAGAACGGCGCCGGCAAATCCACGCTGATGAAGGTATTGGCGGGGATATACGGCAAGGACGACGGTACCGTGCTGATCAAGGGGCGTGAGGTGGAATATAAGACACCGATCGACGCGCTTGAGGACGGTGTCTGCATGATCCACCAAGAGCTGAACCTACTGCCGCATCTGACCGTCGCCGATAACATCTATATCGGCAGGGAACCAAAACGAGGGCTTGTGCTCGACAAGAAAAAACTTCTTGAAGACACCAAGAACTTACTTCAATCCTTAAACCTCGATCTTGATCCGACGATAACCGTAAATAAACTTTCAGTTGCTCGGCAACAGATGGTGGAGATCGCCAAGGCGCTCACCTATCATTCGGATGTGCTGATCATGGATGAGCCCACGGCCGCGCTCACCGCATCTGAGATTAAGGAACTGTTCAAATTCATAGGCGACCTGAAGAATAAGGGCGTTGCGATCGTCTATATCTCGCACAGGCTCGAGGAATTAAAGCAGATCACCGACGAGGTCACCGTCATGCGCGATGGCCAATACGTCGATACCGTCGTTACGGCGGATACGGAGCTCTCACAGATCATCAGCATGATGGTGGGACGTACCATATACGAAAAGCCCAAGGCGAAAAGTTCCGTACCGGAAGGGTCTCCGACGGTACTGAAGGTAGAAAATCTTTCTTCTCGCGATGTTCACAATGTGAGCTTTGAACTGAAAAAAGGCGAGATATTGGGTCTCGCGGGTCTCATGGGCGCGGGTCGTACCGAGACCGCTCGTCTGATCTTCGGAGCGGATCCGAAGGAGTCCGGCGAGATTTTCGTAGGCGGAGAGGAAGCGAAGATCAAGTCTCCCATCGACGCGGTCAATCGCGGCATCGGATATCTGTCCGAGGATCGCAAGGCGTTCGGGTTGGCCGTGGGGTTGTCCGTAGCCGACAACGCGGTGATGGCTTCTCTCGAGGATTTTGTAAAGGCGGGCATCGTCCGCGAGGACAAGATTGCCGAAAGTGCGAAAGAAGTTGCATTGAAGATCGACATCAAGACGCCGTCTCTCAAGCAGAAGGTGCGCAATCTCTCCGGCGGCAATCAACAGAAGGTCGTCATCGCCAAATGGCTGATCCGCAATTGCGACATCCTCATCTTCGACGAACCCACGCGAGGCATAGATGTGGGCGCAAAGAGCGAGATATACAAATTGATGAACCAGTTGGTGAAGGAAGGCAAATCCATCATCATGATCAGCTCGGAATTGCCGGAGCTCCTCAGGATGAGCGACAGAGTGATCGTCATGAACGAAGGCTACAAGACAGGAGAGGTCAACATCGAAGACGCAACCCAGGAGAATATCATGGAGTACGCGACGGCGAAAGTGAATTAAAAGAGTAGAATCGAAACTGTTAAAGGAGGTAGTAGGCGACATGGGTGAGATTGAGAGAACAACGATTCCTGACGAGACGATAGACAAGGGTAGGCGGTTCGATCTGCAACGTCTGTTGACGATGGCATCGTTGGTTATATTGATTGTATTTTTTATGACATACGGACATTTTGCCCGCGGTTTGAATCTGCCCTCGTTCTCTGTCAATGTGCTCGAATCGGCTTACTATATCGGATTCTTGGCGATCGGCGTTACATTTATCATCATCACGGGCGGCATAGACCTGTCTATGGGTACCGTCATGATGTGCGGAGCGCTCGTGGGCGGCGCCGCTTTCAACCTGTGGGGATTTCCCATGTGGCTTTCCCTTGTTCTGATCATCGTAATCACGACCTTGTTTGGTCTGCTCAACGGCTTCCTTGTCGCAAAACTCAAACTGCCGCCGTTCATCGCTACCCTCGGGACGATGATGATCGCGCAGGGTTTGGGTGCTACCCTTGCCAAGGTGCAGACGCAGAGATTCCCCACGATGGCCGACGACGGCGGTTGGTTCAAGCAGGTATTCCTGCGAACGGCGGGTGGCTTTCCGGTGGGTATCTTCTGGCTTGCGGGCTTTTTTCTCCTCGCCCTGTTTCTTCTGAACAAGACGAAATTCGGAAAATACACGTTTGCGATCGGTTCCAATATGGAGGCGGCCAGACTGTCCGGTATCAATACACAAAAATGGCTGACATTGATCTATACGGCGTCCGGAATATTCTACGGCTTTGCGGGAATTCTGTATGCGGCGACATTCACCACGGTTCTTCCCATGGGCGGCTCGGGCTTAGAGCTTCAGGGAATTGCGGCGGTGGTGATCGGCGGCACCTCGTTGGTCGGCGGTGTGGGTTCACTGTCCGGCACGATGATCGGCGTATTTATCATGGCCACCTTGAAAGTAGGGCTGATGGCTGTGGGCATTCCGCAGCAATTGCAGACCTTGCTCATCGGTGTCGTTGTGGTTCTTGCGGTTCTGCTCGATATCTACAGGCAGAACGCGGCCGCAAGGGTAAAATAAACTGTTCTGCCCAGGCCATTTGGCCTGTGAGAATTTAGTTGATGTGCAGTATTAAGGAGGAAGATATGAAAAAGAGAAGGATTAGCAGGATTATCGTAGCAATGCTCGTGATCGCGATGATGGCGTTCACATTTGCGGCATGCGGCGGTAGCAAAGACGAGGACTCAGACAGTTCGGATACCGGCGCCGACACGGCGACCAAGACCGCCGCGGATCTGAACATTCAGGTCGTCGCAAAGGGATTCCAACATCAGTTCTGGCAGGTGGTAAAACAGGGTGCGCAAGCCGCCGCGGACGAGCTGGGCGTAGGAACCATGGACTTTAACGGTCCCGGAGCCGAGAGCGAAATCAATGTTCAGGTGGATCTGATCAATTCGGCATTGGCGCAAAATCCCGACGCGATCGCATTGGCGGCGCTCGATACCGACGCTGTCGTGGGGCAGCTTGAAGATGCCCTGAGCAAAGGCATTCCGGTCATCGGATTTGACTCCGGTGTACCCGACGCGCCGGCCGGCTCCATCGCGGCTACAGCCTCCACGGACAACGAGAACGCGGCGGCGCTCGCGGCGGAAAAGATGATGGCGAATGCCGAATTCAAGGCTGCGATCGAAGCGGCTACTGCCGACAAGCCCGTGACCATCGCCATCCTTTCGCAGGACGCGACATCCGCGTCGATCATCGGCCGTACAAAGGGATATCTCGACGCCCTCAAGGCGGCGCTCGAAGCGATTCATCCCGGTGCGGTAGCGGTCACAGGCCATGACGCCTATGCGGCTCCGGCGGCAAACCCGGCGGTCGTAAACATTTTGGCACAGGTAACGCCGACATCCGACGCGGCCGACCTCAAGAACGGCGCGCAGGCGATCCTCGGTGAGAAGAACCTCATCGGTATCTTCTGCTCCAACGAAGGCGCCGTAACCGGTCTGCTGAATGCGACCAACGATGGCGCCGATCTCGCGGACGGAGCCACATACGGCGACATCCTCGTGGCGGGCTTCGATGCCGGCGCGACGCAGAAGAAAGCCGTCAGAGAAGGTCTGTTCTTCGGATCTGTCACACAGGATCCGTATCAGATCGGCTATCAGGCTGTGTCACTTGCCGTCAAAGCGGCCTTGGGCGAATCCGTTTCGGACGTCGATACCGGCGCAAAGTGGTATGACGCTTCCAACATGGACGATGCCGACATCAAAGATTTGATCTACGATTAATCAGACAGTTGGTTCATATCGCCGGGAGAATCAAATTTCATTCTCCCGGCAATATTATTGTGGAGGATTATTATGATAAAGATAGGAATCAGACCGGTAATCGACGGGCGCGAAGGCTCTCAAGATGTCCGGGGCAGTCTGGAAGTTCAGACGATGAATATGGCGAAATCGGCCAAAACGCTGATTGAGTCGAAGGTGAAGGATCGCTTAGGCAATCCGGTCGAATGCGTCGTCGCGGACGGCACAATCGGCGGCGTGGCGGAGGCTGCGGCCTGCCGGGAGAAGTTTGACCGCGAGGGTGTCTGCGGGACGTTGAGCGTCACTCCGTGTTGGTGCTACGGCAGCGAGACGATGGACATGGACAGGACTACCCCGAAAGCGATCTGGGGCTTCAATGGAACGGAGCGTCCGGGCGCCGTCTATCTGGCGGCGGTGTTGGCCGCGCATACGCAGAAGGGCATCCCGGCCTTTTCGATCTACGGGCGTGAAGTCAAAGAGGCGACCGATCTGAGCATCCCCGCTGACGTAGAGGAGAAGATTTTGCGTTTTGCAAGGAGCGCGACAGCGTTCGGAGAGATGAAAGGCAAAGCCTATCTTTCTGTGGGCAATGTTGCGATGGGGATCGCGGGCAGCATCGTAAATCCCGAGCTCTTTGAAAAATATCTCGGGATGCGCTGTGAATACAAGGATATGAGCGAGATCATCCGACGCGTCGATCAGGGCATTTACGATCATGAGGAGTTTGAAAGAGCCTATGCGTGGGTTCGGAAAAACTGCGTGGAAGGGGAAGATGTATACAACGGCACCGCGGGAAAAAGCAGAGCCGATAAGGATAAAGACTGGGAATATAGCGTCAAGATGGCCTTAATCATGCGGGACGTCATGGACGGGAACGACAAGCTGAAGGAGATGGGTTGGAACGAGGAAGGCAACGGCAACAACGCGATCGCCGCCGGTTTCCAGGGGCAGAGGCAATGGACGGACTTCATGCCCAACGGCGATTTCATG
>JAISQM010000107.1 GCA_031274195.1 Eubacteriales Family XIII. Incertae Sedis bacterium | reverse complement strand
CTTGAGTAGTTACATTGAAGGAAAGGATGGTATCTTGATGGATAACAAAACACTGTTTCGACGGGCGGAGGTCGCCTGTGAACGCGCCTATGCGCCGTATTCCGGTTTCCGCGTCGGGGCGGCGGTTCTCACCGCGTCAGGGGAGGTCTTTGAAGGCGCGAATGTCGAGAATTCGTCCTACGGCGCCACCATCTGCGCGGAGCGCGTCGCCGTGTCAAAAGCGGTAACGGAGGGACATAAGGACGATATCGTGGCCGTCGCCATCGCTTCGTCCGGTGTGGATCCCGCCTTTCCCTGCGGCATCTGCCGGCAATTCATCTTCGAGTTCGGAGACGATATTCGCGTTATCGTCGGGAAGGACGATTCGCATTTAGAGGAATACTCGATATCGGAGTTGCTGCCGCACGGATTCCGCCTGTAATTCGGTAACTTCTCAAGGGTAGTAACGTGATTCGTTCATTTACGATTCATCCCAATCTTCAATAGTTGCGGAGCGCGCCGAGTGGTATCATCAATTATAAATCAATTCACATCCTGATAGGAGCAACATCGTGGCATACGGATTTGAGCATATTCTCATCATCGGCATGGGTTTTATCGGAGGTTCCCTCGCCGGGGCGTTGAAAATGGCGGATGAAACCGTCAGGATATATGGCGTCGATACGGATCCGGAGGCGATTCGCACGGCGATAGAGGGCGGTCTCGTCGATGGTGGTGCGGTCTTTTCGCCCGAGGGAGATCACGACGCGATCATGCGGATATTGAAGGATCATCCCATCGACTTGGCCGTTCTCTGTACGCCGGTGGATAGCTATCCCGCGTGGTTTCAAATCCTGGAAGGCAGCGGCTATCGGGGGATCATCACCGATGTGGGTTCCACGAAGGAGCCGGCCATTGCGCACGCGAAGGCGCATCTGCACCGGACGCGTTCCTTCATCGCCGGTCACCCCATGGCCGGAAGCGAAGTGAGCGGTATCGCCGGAGCTCGAAGCGATCTCTTTGACGGGGTCTACTGGATATTGACACCCGACAAGCGCAACGACCTCGACCTTCAAGCTTTCCGGCGGCTTCACGGTCTTCTGACCTCCATTGGCGCGCGCGTCATTTCTGTGGACCCCGCGGAACACGACCGGCTGATCGCCATCATCTCCCACATACCCCATGTGGCCGCCTCCTCGTTGGTGGCCTTAGCCGGCAACCACGCCGGGGGAAATGGCGAGATGTTTCGGCTGGCGGCCGGCGGGTTCAAAGACACCACGCGCGTAGCCGCCGGCAGTCCCGACCTCTGGACAGGCATTCTGCTCAACAACGCGGACATCGTGGCCGAAGAATTGGACGAATTCGCGCGGATCATCACATCCATGGCGGAGATGATCCGAAACCGGGACGCCGCCGGCGTACATCGACTGCTCTCAGAGGCCGCCGAGATCAGAAAGTCGCTTCCGGCCAAGTGGCTGCCCGAATCCGCGAAACTCATCGTGGTGCAGATATCCATGGACAACAGACCCGGCATCATCGCGAAGATCACCACGGCGGCCGGTCAATCGGGCTGCAATATTCAGGCGATCGAGATCATACATCAGACCGAGGAACGTGCCGTTCTGGAGTTGACACTCACCGACGAAGGGAATTTTGACGCGTTTATAGCGACCCTGAATGATGCCGATTTGAAAGCCTATATTCGGGAGAGTTGATATAGTGCCGATTATGACTGATGCAGTCCTAATCGATCTCGAATCTAACACCACGGTTTTCAAATTTATGATATACTATATTTCACCACGAGGTGCAGATACGAGATGAACAAAGAGAATTTTACCATATTGACGGATTTTTATGAGCTTTCTATGTGCAACGGCTATTTCCGGTCGGGCGTTTCCGAGGATATCGCCTGTTTTGACCTGTTCTTTCGGCGCGTTCCGGACAACGGCGGCTTTGCGATCATGGCCGGTCTGGAGCAGGCGGTCGATTATCTGAAAAATCTCAGGTTCGACGACGGGGACATCGCGTTTCTCAGAGGAAAAGGCGTATTCCGCGAAGATTTTTTGGACTACCTGAAGGATTTCAAGTTCACATGCGACGTGTGGGCGGTGCCGGAGGGTACGCCCATCTTCCCCGGCGAACCTGTTTTGACGGTGCGCGGGCCGGTGGTGCAGGCGCAGTATATAGAGACCATGTTGCTGTTGCTCATCAACCATCAGAGCCTCATCGCCACAAAGGCCAACCGGATCGTCCGCGCGGCGGCCGGCCGGCCGGTCATGGAGTTTGGGACGCGGCGGGCGCACGGCACGTCGGCGGCGATTCTCGGCGCAAGGGCCGCTTACATCGGCGGCTGCGTCGGCACGGCCTGCACACTCTGCGAGCGGGATCAGGGCATCAGCGCCCTCGGCACGATGGCTCATAGCTGGGTGCAGGTGTTTCCCTCCGAATACGAGGCGTTTAAAAAGTACGCGGAAATTTATCCGCAAAATTGCGTCCTGCTCGTCGATACCTACAACGTGCTCAAATCGGGTATTCCGAACGCCATCCGGGTGTTCAAGGAGATGAAGCCGTCCGTGATGGGCATCCGCATAGACAGCGGTGATATCACCTATCTCACGAAACAGGCGCGAAGGATGTTGGACGATGCCGGACTTGCGGACTGCGACATCGTGATCTCCAACTCGTTGGATGAATGGCTGATCCGCGATGTCATATCGCAGGGGGCGCAGATCGATTCCTTCGGCGTGGGTGAGCGGCTGATCACCGCAAGATCCGAGCCGGTGTTTGGCGGGGTGTACAAGCTGTCCGCCATAGAGGAAGATGGGTGCCTCGTCGCCAAGATGAAGATTAGCGAGAATGTCGAAAAGATCACGAATCCGGGGCTCAAGACGCTTTACCGGCTGTTCGACAAGGATACGGGCAGGGTTATGGCGGATGTCATCACGCTGGATCACGAACCCGTCCCATCGGGAGACGACTACATCATATTCGACCCGTCATTCCCGTGGAAACGGAAACGTCTTTCCAATTTTACGGCGGTGAATATAAGGAAGCAGATATTCAAGAAGGGCGAATGCGTATACGAATTGCCCGACATACACGAAATTCGCGCGTATTGCAAAGAGCAGGTCGATACGCTGTGGGAGGAATTGCTCCGCTTTGAGAATCCGCAGAATTACTATGTTGATCTCTCCGACGAGCTGTGGAAGCTCAGGAGTAGCTTGATAGAACAATATAGGCAGATGGAGAAAGAATAGAGGTGAATGATGAAATACGAGATTGCGTTTACGAAGAATCCCACTCCTAAGGCCAAGCCTGATCCTGCGACGCTGGAGTTTGGCAAGGTTTTCACGGATCATATGTTTTTGATGGATTATGAGACGGGAAAGGGCTGGCATGACGCGAGGATCGTACCCTACGCGCCCATCTCCTTAGATCCCGCGGCGGCGGTGCTGCACTACGCGCAGGAGATGTTTGAGGGGCTCAAGACCTACAAGACGAAAGACGGCGGCATTCAATTTTTTCGTCCTGACATGAACGCCAAACGGACGAACAACACGAACGACAGACTCTGCATCCCGCAGATCGATGAGGACTTCTACGTGGATGCCATCAAGGCCTTAGTCGAGGTGGATAAGGATTGGGTACCGGACAGACCCGATACGTCCCTCTACATTCGGCCGTATATCATCGCGACGGAACCCTTCCTCGGCGTCCGACCGTCGGATCGCTACCTCTTCATCATCATTCTTTCGCCGGTGGGACCGTATTACAAGGAAGGACTGGCGCCCACGCGCATCTTCGTCGAGGATGAGTACATCAGAGCCGCGCAGGGCAGCACCGGTTGCGCGAAGATCGGCGGCAACTACGCCGCCGGCCTCAAATCGCAGGAGAAGGCGCACGCGCTGGGGTTCACGCAGGTGCTCTGGCTCGATGGCAACGAGCGCAAATACGTCGATGAGATCGGCACATCCAACGCGTTTTTTGTCATAGACGGAGAGGTGTTTACGGCTCCGTTGACAGGCACGATATTGCCGGGCATCACGCGGGACTCCGTCATCCGGCTGCTGAAGGACTGGGGTATTCCCGTGCGCGAGGAGCGCTTTACCATCGAGAGCGTGTTTCAGGCGCATGAAGAAGGCCGACTCTCCGAAGTGTTCGCCTCCGGCACGGCGGCGGTCATCAGCCCTGTCGGAGAATTGCGCTGGACGGACAAGGA
>JAISQM010000065.1 GCA_031274195.1 Eubacteriales Family XIII. Incertae Sedis bacterium | reverse complement strand
ATTTCGATACGATAGAAGAAAACGACAGGAATTATTGGAACTCCTGCCGTTTCAATGATGGTTGATATTTAATCTCTTAGATTTGCGCCTTTCTATGATTCATTGATGCGTTTGTCCTGCCATCTCCTCGAAGCGGAGGGGGGGGCAACCCACAACAAAGAGCCGGCAAAGTAGATATACCGGCTCGCATCATTTTTGTAACGCATCACATTAAACGATTATCTATATTAAACGTCCGATATCGACGTAATTGTAATTAAAAGCGTCTGCTACGCCTTTGCATGTGATGTTTCCATCGTAGGTGTTTACGCCCGCCCGCAGATTGGTATTCTCACGAATGGCCTCTTTCACCCCTTTGCCCGCGAGTTCGAGACCCAATCGGATCGTCGTGTTTGTGAGTGCGATGGTGGCCGTACGCGCGACGGCTCCGGGCATGTTTGCGACGCAATAATGCACGACACCGTCCACGATAAAGGTTGGTTCCTGATGTGTGGTCGCGTGCGTCGTCTCAAAACATCCACCTTGATCGACTGCCACATCCACCAAAACGCTCCCCTTCTGCATCAGCGACAGATCATCCTTTCTCACCAAATGCGGAGCCTTTCTGCCGGGAATCAACACCGCTCCGACAACTACATCCGCTCGCCCGAGTCCCTCCCGAATATTGGACGGCGTACTGTACAGTGTCTGGATTCTGCTTCCAAAAAGATCGTCCAAATACGCGAGCCGTTTTGTGTTGATATCCATGATGGTGACGTTGGCGCCGAGACCGATGGCGATTTTACACGCCTCCATGCCCACGGTACCCCCACCGATAATCATCACATCTGCTTTTTTAACACCCGGAACGCCCGATAGGAGGACACCCATTCCCCCATAAGTCTTTTCGATATACTTAGCGCCCTGCGCAACCGACATGCGTCCCGCGATCTCACTCATGGGAACGAGACAAGGAAGTCCGCCCGCTTCATCTGTGATCGTTTCATATGCGATGCCCGCAGTACGCGACGCAACGAGGGCATCCGTCAGCGGCTTGTCCGCGGCGAGATGGAGATACGTATAGAGAATCAACCCGTCTCTGAGATACTTGTATTCACTCTGAATCGGTTCTTTGACTTTAACGATCATCTCCGCCGCCTGCCACACATCTTCCGGAGCATCCACCGGTTCGCCTCCGACCTTGATATACGCATCGTCTTCAAAACCGGCACCTACGCCGGCGCCTTTCTCAAAGATCACCCGGTGTCCCGCCGAAACATATTCCGAAACACAATTGGGAGTAAGGCCCACGCGGTACTCATGATTCTTAATTTCTTTCACCAAACCTATCAGCATAGCGTTCCATTCTCCTTTTCTGTAATTACATAGCGTCGCCGAATCCTGTATATCCTCATTATATTACGGCTACGGCGACTTGCAAATCCTACTCAAATGCGCAATTAGAAACCAGCACGCAAAAAAGTTTCCTATTCGGAAAATTAGGAATGCGGTACAACATTCTCAGGCCATATGCCGGATCATTAAGCGCGATCATTTAAGGAAAAGTTTACTTTTTGGAAAACCGCACCAATAAAATTGCCGCCTTAACCATTCGCAGGCGGCAATTTCATATTTCTGATTTCTGCCGGACTTTTTACCGCTCGACGATGAGCGCCGTTCCCTGCCCGCCGCCGATACACAGTGTGGCGAGGCCGTATTTCGCGTCGCGCCGCTGCAACTCGTAGAGCAGCGTAATGAGAATACGGCAACCGGAAGCGCCGATGGGATGCCCGATGGAGATCGCGCCGCCGTTGACATTGGTCTTGGCCGGGTCGAAACCGAGGTCGTTGCAGACCGCCACCGACTGCGCGGCAAAGGCTTCGTTGGCTTCCACCAGATCCAGATCGTCCACTGTCAAGTTTGCCTTGTCGAGCGCCTTCTGCGATGCCGGCACGGGGCCGATGCCCATGATGGCCGGGTCGACACCGGCCGACGCGTAGGACTTGATCGTCGCGAGAGGCGTAATGCCGAGCTGATCAGCCTTTTCCTTCGACATGACCACGACCGCCGCCGCGCTGTCGTTGATGCCGGAAGCGTTCGCGGCTGTGACGACGCCATCCTTCTTAAAGGCCGGCCGCAGTTTGCCTATACCTTCGCTCGTGACGCCGGGTTTGGGATATTCGTCGGTGTCGAAGATGATGGGATCGCCCTTGCGCTGCGGAATCTCCACGGGAACGATCTCGTCTTTGAATTTGCCTGCTTTGATGGCGGCCTCCGCCTTCTGTTGCGACTTGGCGGAGAACTCGTCAAGCTGCTCTCGCGTAAGTCCCCACTGCTCGACGATGTTTTCGGCCGTGATGCCCATGTGGTAGTTGTTGAAAACGTCCGTGAGACCGTCGTGAACCATCATATCGACTAAGGGTGTGTCGCCCATGCGGACGCCCCATCTCGCCTTGGGCAGAATGTAGCCCGCCTGACTCATGTTTTCCGTACCACCGGCGACGATGATGTCGGCGTCGCCCGCCTTGATGATCTGCGCGGCGAGACTCACAGTCCTGAGCCCCGAGCCGCAGACTTTATTCAGCGTCATCGATGGAACCTCGTTCGGAAGACCCGCTTTGACGGACGCCTGCCGCGCTATGTTCTGACCCAGACCGCCCTGCAATACGCAGCCGTAAATAACTTCATCGACTTTCGCCGCCTCTATGCCCGCGCGCTTTACCGCTTCTTTGATCGCGATGGCACCAAGATCGGCAGCCGAAACATCCTTCAATGCCCCACCATAGGCGCCTACGGGGGTTCTTGCCGCACTGACAATTACTACATCTCTGCTCATTTGTCTCTCTCCTTTACTTCGATTCGCTTTTCCCTACTCTACTAAATTCGGAAACACTTTTTTTCTGTTTTGCACTCCACCTACTATTATACTTTCTTTTCGTAAACATTCAACCTGTGACTTCGTGTTATTGTAGTGGCCGTGTCCGCGATGTATAATAATGATAGATTTTTCACAAATAAATGTATTATGTAATGGCTGAGCCGTAGGAGGTTTGTATATGTTGGTGATTTTATCGGGAAGTTCCGGTGTCGGGAAAAACACCGTTATAAATGAGATGTTGCGACGTTATGACGATTATGAATTGTTGCCGACTTATACGACACGCGCCCGCAGAGAGAATGAAACGCAAGGAAATCCCTATTTCTTTATTTCCGATCACGAATTCAAAAACATGTTGGAACAGGATGCTTTTTTTGAACATCAAATTGTGCATGAGCATTATTATGGCATTGCCAAACAGGTGCTGTTTGACCGTCTCAAATCCTCCAAAATACTCATAAAGGATATTGATGTGCTCGGAACAATAAATCTGTTGAACGAGGTAAAGAACGAATTTGACATATTGACATTCTTCTATTATGTTAAATCAAAAGACATCCTTGTCGAGCGGTTAAAAGGAAGAAATGAGGCGAACATCAAACTTCGGTTGCAAAGATATGAAATGGAAAAGAAGCTTTCGCCGCAGTACGATTATGTCATTGAGAATAACGATATGGAGAAAACACTGCTTATGACAAAACAGGCAATTGACTATGAAATAAGCAATGAGTACCTTTTGCCAACGAAACATGCAGATATGATTGACAAAAAGCGGATCAAAAAATTAGCAAAAGAAATCAAATCGGGTCATTTTCTCCCCGGTATCGATGTGTCTTTTGAAAACGGCAACCTTTACATAATCGACGGACATCACCGGTATTTGGCATCTGTGTTGGCGAAAGGGCGAATCGCAAAACATATTATCGATGCGAAACATATAGAAAAAGCCGATCACAGTTCATGGGAAAGCCTCTGCCATCATTTTGGAAATGGCAAACACGGCATTTAGGAATTGACACGATCTTTACCGAATCATTCATTCTTCCATTCGAATAACGCGAAAAAGTAAAAAGGCGGCACATATCCGTGCGGCCTTTCCACTTGCCATATCCATATCGACGATGCTACTTGAGCGTAATCTTGCCGCCGACTTCCTCGATCTGCTTCTGAATCGCCTCGGCTTCGCCCTTCTCCAGACCTTCCTTGATAATGGAGGGCGCTTCGTCCACCAATGCCTTGGCTTCCTTCAGACCCAAGCCCGTGAGTTCCCGGACGACCTTGATCACCTTGATCTTTTCCTGTCCGACCTCTGTGAGTTCGGCGCTGAATTCGCTCTGCTCCTCTTCCACAGCAGCTCCGGCCGCAGGGCCCGCCACAGCGACCGCAGCCGCCGCAGAAACGCCGAATTCTTCCTCACACGCCTTGACTAACTCGTTGAGCTCCAATACCGTCATGCCCTTAATGGCTTCAATAATTTGCGCATTATCCATCGTTGGTTCCTTTCTCTCTCTTTATACAAAATCCTAAGATTTCAACTATTCCTGCTTTTCTTCCGGTTCCGGTGCCGCTTCGGGCGCTGCTTCTTCGGCCGCGGATTCTGCCGTCGCTTCGGTCGCTGCTTCTTCGGCCGCTGGTTCCGCTGCCGCTTCGGTCGCTGCTTCCTCAGCCGCGGGTTCCGGTGCCGCTTCGGGCGCGGCTTCTTCGGCCGCTGGTTCTGCTGCCGCTTCGGCTGCGGGTTTCGCCGCCGGAGCCGCTGCCGCACCATCCGCAGGTCTCGCCTCGGCTATGGCCGCGAGGGTTCTCACGAATTTGCCCACGGGGCTCTGAATACTCCCGAGGAATTTGGCCAAAAGTTCTTCTCTGGGCGGTACCTCGGCGACGCTCTGTATGCCGGCGGCATCGTAAAATACGCCCTCGACGATACCGGCCTTAAAGGCCATCTTCTTGTATTCCTTCATGACGCCGTTCAGCACCCGCGCGGGGGCTGTCGCATCGTCATAGCTGAACGCGAATGCGCTGGGTCCCAAAAGGACATCCTTCAGCGCGAGGAAATTCGTACCTTCGATCGCACGACCCACCAATGTGTTCTTGTAGACCTTGTAGTCGACATCGGCTTCGCGAAGCTTCTTGCGCATCGCGTCCGCCTCGGCGACCGTGATGCCCATGTAGTCTATGACCACCGCCGACGCGGCCTTGTCCAACTTGCCTTTGATCTCGTCGATAACTGCCTGTTTTTGCTGTAAGTGTTCTACTGACATTCTCTCTCCTTTCCGGTCATTATAATTGTAACTATTCAAACCCCACGCTATTTTCGCGCATTCCGGAACCTGATTCCAATTTTGCCTTCCTCACGTACCCCAAGTACGCTCCGGGGAGTCAAAATCGGCCTCAGAACCCGGACTGCATCAAAACTACCGCGGCGTTTGAATAGTTTCGATCTTATTTGCAAATAAAATGACCTAATTGTTCCGTAAACAAAAAGGTCATTGGATATCGCTACCCTGCTACCTCGGCGGGACTTATGCTTACGCACCCGCTGTCTACGGCTATTGCTTGTCTTTTTTCCGCATCTGCAGCTTATCCTCATTCACTCCTCAGTTACGTACGTCTGTGTACGCGCCTTCGTCGCTCAATCGTCTGCACTGCACCTGCGAAAAAAATTCTACGCAATGGTTGCTTGTCTTTCTATATATCGTGGGTGGGATTAATTTGCCGTCCCGACCCGCAATGGGTTGATTCTCACGCCCGGCCCCATCGTTGAGGCGACAGTGACACTCTTGAGATACTGTCCCTTTGCCGCCGAAGGCTTCGCCTTGATGACGGCGTCGATGAGGGCGTTGAAATTTTCGATCAACTTCTCAGCGCCAAACGATGCCTTGCCGATGGGCGTGTGGATGATGTTCGTCTTGTCGAGTCTGTACTCCACTTTACCGGCTTTGATGTCTTCGAGCGCTTTTGTGATGTCCATCGTGACGGTGCCGGATTTCGGGTTTGGCATGAGGCCTTTGGGCCCGAGCACCTTACCGAGTCTACCGACGACACCCATCATATCGGGCGTTGCCACGACCACATCGAAGTCGAACCAGTTTTCGCTCTGAATCCGCTGAGCCATATCCTCGGCGCCGACGTAATCGGCTCCCGCCTCTTTCGCTTCCACTTCTTTGGGACCCTTTGCGAACACGAGCACCTTGACGGATTTACCCGTCCCGTTCGGCAACACGATAGCGCCCCGAACCTGTTGGTCGGCATGGCGCCCATCGACGCCGAGCCGCAAATGAACCTCGACAGTTTCGTCGAACTTCGCCCGCGCACTTTTCACGACCAAATCGAGCGCCTCGGTCGTTTCATACAGCTTCTCTTTTTCGATAAGCTTGGCGGCCTCTCTGTAACCTTTTCCTCTTTTAGGCATAATGAACTCCATTCTGTCGCGTTTCCGTTTTGCCGGCACCGCAACCGTGGTTCCAATGGCTCGCGTCTACCGCGAAACCTCCCACATTCAATCTTCTACGACGATCCCCATGCTTCTGGCCGTACCTTTGATCATCGCTGTGGCACTTTCCAGATTCGCGGCATTCAGATCGACCATCTTCGTCTTCGCGATCTCCTCCGCCTGTGCGTGGGTGATCGTTGCGACCTTGTTTCGATTGGGTTCTCCGGATGCTTTTTGGAGATTTGCGGCTTTCTTTAACAATACGGCCGCAGGTGGCGTTTTGGTGATAAAGCTGAACGAACGATCCGCGTACACGGTGATGACAACGGGAATAATCATCCCCGCCTGATCCTGCGTCTTGGCGTTGAACTGTTTGCAGAAATCCATGATATTAACGCCCTTCTGACCGAGCGCGGGTCCTACCGGCGGTGCCGGATTTGCGCCGCCCGCAGGTATCTGCAGCTTTATATATCCTTCAATTTTTTTTGCCATAGATCCTCTCCTCCTTTCTCGCCGGAAAACTTTCCGCACGAAACTGTATATAGGCTACCTGTAGTACTTGTCCACCTGATCGTAGACCAATTCTACAGGTGTATCTCTGCCAAACATGGAAATCCTGGCTTTCAGTGTTTCCTTTTCGGGGTTGACTTCCTCAACGACGCCTGTGAAGCTCTCAAACGGTCCGTTGATGACCTTGATGCTGTCGCCCACATTGATGTCGAGCTCGATATAGACCTTTTCGATGCCCATCCGCCGCACTTCTTCTTTCGTGAGAGGAACGGGATTGGAGCCGTGCCCCACAAAACCCGTGACACCCTGTGTATTGCGAACGAGGTACCACGATTCGCTGTTGACGATCATCTTGATCAGCACATAGCCCGGAAACATCTTGCGGTTCTTGACCTTATGCTGGCCGTCTTTCATCACCGGAACATCGTGCGTCGGCACCGTGATCTTCTGAATGAAGTCACTCATCTTGCTGTTTTTGCTGTTCGCGACAATCTTCTCGATGTTGGCTTTCACCTTATTCTCGTGACCGGAATAGGTATGAACCACGTACCACCTGGCGGAATTCTCGTCGTTCTCATCATAAACATCGTCTTCGTCCTCAAGAATGGACTTAAGACTGACATTCTCCGGCACGCGCTCGTCTGTATTCACTTTCTTGTCTTCAGGCATATTCATTCCTTTACAGGTCGATACCCAACAGCTTGCGCAATGCGGCGAGGAAAGCGGTATCGACGCCCCAGATCATCAGGCCGAAAAACGCGCATGTAAACAGCACGACGACGGTGTAGGAAATCAGTTCCCGCCTCGTCGGCCAGACCACCTTTTTCGTTTCGATCTTGACGCCTTTGAAATATTCCTTCAGGCCACCGCCCTTGCGCGCTTCGGCGTTGACGGTCCTGCGCTTCTTCGTATCTCCGCCCTTGGCACTAGCGGCTGCCTTTGCCAACGCAGATTTATTCGCGCCCTTTTCCTTCTTTCCGGCTTTCCCGGCGATAGGGGCGTTTTTGGCGTTTTTCTTATCTTTGTCTTTTCCGGGCATATCTTTACCTCTTGTCCTCACTTGGTTTCTTTATGGACAGTTTCTTTCCTGCAAAACTTACAGTATTTCTTGAGTTCCAAACGATCCGGATTGTTCTTTTTGTTTTTTATCGTATCATAATTTCTTTGTTTACACTCGGTGCATTCCAGTGTGATCTTGGTTCTCATCGTAACCTCCGTTTCACCTCAAAAGCAGAGTCTACCCGCGTAAACCCCGCGAAATTTCGCATGTCCGTCAATTCGCCTTCAACTTAAAAGGCTATCTTACTCCTTCTTGAAACCATAAGACAGCCTAATCACAATACCATACCTGCGGGCAAGTGTCAAGAAATTTTTCAAGCAGCGCATTCAGCTCGGCGCATTCAGCGATACTTATCCATCGTGCCTTTGTTGATGCCGAGCGGGACGGGTGTTCCCTCGGGCAACAGACTTTCGTAAACTCTGCCTTTCATTTTTTCCTTCCATTCCGTCTGTGCCTTTTGCAACAAATCGGGGTTTTCCAGAAAATCCACCGCCGCGCAGGCCAGAATCTGACCCGCCTTGCCTAAGGTCTTTTCTCCGTGGCTGCCGCCGGCGCAAGCGGTCACCATCCAATTATGCCAACCCGGACCGGGTCCGAGATTCAGGATCATGATGCCGTAAGGTGCAATCCAGCTGTATTCCGCCGCATCGGTTACGGCCATCGCCCGGTAGGACGGTTCCGGAATGGGATCCGGCACAAAGGGTTCCTGTCCTTCCTCCTTCTGCATAACCGTCACGAAGGCTTTTTCCTCCTCTGTGAACTCCACATCTCCGGCGGCAATCAGGTTGTCGTACAGAACCTGCGCGACCGTTTCGTTGGCAATCATATCATGGCTGGCCGTAATATATTCCTTTGTCACCGTCGTATCTGTAGCCAAGGCCGCACCCTCCGCGCATCGATCAACGCGCTCGATGATTTCCTTTACCAACTCGGCGGTCGAGAATCTGCCTATACACCAGAGAGTCGCCCGATCCGGTACAACGCTGGGAAATTCAGGTCCCGTATCGGAGAAGGTGTAGTTGATTGTATGCGCCGCACTGAGCGAGGTTCCGGGCGGATAGTGCTCCCGAAGCATCTCAATTGCGTGACCTTGGAGGATCGCGGCATCAAGAGCGCTTCTGCCGTGCCACGGCGCGTTCCCATGCGCGGTTCTCCCATGAAAATGGTACTTCACGTTGAAGTAGGCGGGGCAGGTGGCATAATGAACCGCGCTGCCCGCCCACGGATGCCAATCGAGGACGACGTCCACGCCGTCGAATACGCCTTGGTTACCCATGAAGGGCTTGCCGACACAAAGCTCCTCTGCGGGCGTTCCGAACAGTTTGATCGTTCCCGAAAGGCCGTGTTTTTTCATGGCTTCTTTCAAAGACACGGCCGCGAGAACGCCGCCCACGCCCAGCAGATTGTGACCGCAACCTTGCCCCGGTGCGCCCAAGCGAACGGGATCCTTGCTTGCCGTCACCTTCTGCGACAGACCCGGAAGCGCGTCGTATTCTGCCGAAAAACCGATGATCGGCCGCCCCTCGCCCCAAGTCGCAACATAGGCGGTCGGCATCCCCGCCGCCCCGGATTCTACGCTGAATCCCTTTTCCTTCAAAAACTCCGTATGGAGTCGATGCGCCTCGTACTCCTCCAAGCCGAGCTCCGGCTTG
>JAISQM010000032.1 GCA_031274195.1 Eubacteriales Family XIII. Incertae Sedis bacterium | reverse complement strand
TTCCATTTTGGTCACCATTTCCGCTAAGCGATATCTTCTAAGTTCTTGAACGTGACGGTAAATCCCGTGTTTCGGAAAATCCGGTTGATCATCTCCACGAAGTTTTCGGATAGGTCGCTGGCGTAGAAAGTGTGTTCCCCCTCCGCCGCCTCCGCACAGAGATTGCCCTCTTTCAGCGTTTGAACGATGCTCACGAGTACCTCCTCCGAGGGATCCACGATGGAGAGTCCGGGATAGATCTTCGTGATGTTTTTCCGGATCAACGGGTAGTGTGTGCAACCCAACACGAGTGTGTCGATCTGATTATACGCGATGAAGTGATCAAGATAATACCTGATGGAGAGATCCATGATCTCGTTCTGTATGATGCCTTCCTCAATGAGGGGGACAAAGGTGGGACAGGGCGTTTCGCAGATGTCCAGCGCCGGATTGTATTTCAGGATCTTGTTCCGATAGGCACCGCTCTGCACGGTCGCCTTCGTTCCGATGATACCGATGTGGTTGTCCGCGCCGCAGGAATGTGCCACCGCACGGGCGGCCGGGCTGATGATCCCGAGAATGGGAATGTCGGGATGCCTTTCCCGAAGCTCCGTAAGACAGGTTGCGCTCACGGTATTGCAGGCGATGACGATGAGCTTCACATTTTCCG
The DNA here is from genome assembly GCA_031274195.1 of Eubacteriales Family XIII. Incertae Sedis bacterium. GTDB lineage: Bacteria > Bacillota > Clostridia > Peptostreptococcales > Anaerovoracaceae > JAISGB01. Next base: position 2,646 of record JAISQM010000032.1, on the reverse strand, counting down.
TCGCGAGAAAATCGGTGATCTCAAACGAGAAGTTCCGTATCGTGCGCACGGCCTTGGAGCCGTATGGCGTTCTGGCGGTGTCTCCGAAATAGACGATCCGCTCCAGCGGCAACGCCTCCATCAAATACGGTATGCAGGTAAGCCCTCCCAATCCTGAATCAAAAAAGCCAATCGGTCTGTTATCCATGTAAAGTTCTCCGCGAGCAGTCTGTGAAGTTGATTATTATGTCGATCTGTGCAATAATTCTCTTATCGATGCGGCGACCCGTTCGCCTCATATAAATATAATACTTTTAGCGGGGAGTGTCAAACGGGGCAGTTACATACAGAGAGGTTTTGACGTGGGAAAAAAGAGAGACGACATATCAAAAAAATACAAGTGGAATATCGAGGCCATGTACGCGGACGAGGAGCAATGGGAGAGCGACTTCGCGAAGGCGAAGAAGCGGGCGGAGGAGTTTCAAAAATTCGCGGGACAATTAAAGACGGACGGCAAGACGCTTCTGCGCGCGTTTCGTGAGGCGGATCACATATGGCAGATCACCGAGCGCGTCTATGTCTACGCCAGAATGAAGCGGGACGAGGACAACGGTCTCTCGCGCTATCAGGCGTTGGCCGACCGCGCCCAATCCCTCATCGCTGCGGTCGCCGCGTCCCTGTCCTTCTTCACGCCGGAGTTCCTCGCGATCCCTGCGCGGCGGCTTGCGGAGTTTCGGAAAGCCGAGACGGGGCTGGCCGGTTATGATTACGTCATGCGGGCGATGCTCCGCCGCAAGGCGCACGTACTCTCAAAAAACGAGGAAAACCTGTTGGCGCAGCTCAGCGAGGCACTGGGCGCCACCGGCGAGATATTCACGATGATCAACGACGCCGACATGAAGTTTGGCGAGATCAAGGACGAGAAAGATAAGCGCGCAGAGGTGACCCACGGCAATTACATTACCTTTATGGAATCCCACGACAGAGGTGTGCGGAAGGCTGCGTACAACGCGGTATACAGCGCGTACACGGCGCAGAAGAACACGCTGGCGACCACCTACGGATACAACACCAAGGTCGACGCGATCTCGGCGCGTATACGAAAATACGACAACTCGCTCGAGGCCGCCCTCGCCGCGGACGATGTGCCAACAGCGGTCTACGACAACCTCATCGAGGCCGTCACGGAGAACTTAGACAGTCTGCACAGATACATGGACATCCGGCGGCGGGCGTTGAAATTGACGAAACTGCGCATGTACGACGTCTATGTGCCGCTCTTTGCGCCGCGAAAAGATAAGGTTTCCTTCGAGGATGCCGTCGCGCTGATGAAGGACGGACTCGCGCCCTTGGGTGAGACCTACCTGCGCCGTATGGCAGAGGGCGTGGAATCACGCTGGATTGATGTCTTTGAAAATGAGGGCAAGACGAGCGGCGCCTATTCGTTTGGCAGCTACGACAGCATGCCCTACATTCTCATGAATTACGCGGGGAAGCTGCATGATGTCTTTACGCTCGTACACGAGATGGGCCATTCCATGCACTCGCTGTTCACGCGGGAAACGCAGCCCTTTCGTTATGGCGGACATTCCATCTTCACGGCGGAGGTGGCGTCCACCGTCAACGAGAGCTTGCTCATGCGCCATCTGTTGGACACGAGGACGGGCGAAAATGACCAAAAATATCTCATCAACATGCATATAGAAGCCTTCCGCACCACGCTGTTCCGTCAAACCATGTTCGCGGAATTTGAACGGTTTACGCATCTCGCGTCGGAGAGCGGGGAAGTGCTCACTGCTGAGATGCTCAGCGACGCCTACGGCAAGCTCAACGAGAAATATTTCGGCAAACGCGTGGAGACGGACGACCATATCCGCATGGAATGGGCGCGCATTCCTCATTTTTACCGGGCGTTTTACGTGTACAAATACGCGACGGGCTATTCCGCCGCTACGGCCATCGCCGATCGCATATTGACGCAGGGGAATAAGGCGGCGGGCGATTACATCCGATTCCTGAAGTCCGGCGCAAGCGACGATCCCATCGAACTGCTGAAGATCGCGGGCGTGGATATGAGCAAGCCGGAGCCGGTTCGCGACGCGATGAAGGTGTTTGGCGGTTTGGTGGAAAAATTGGAATCCTTGGCGTAAATAGTTCCGATTATAAATTTATTAGAGGAATACTTATGAGCAATCGTATCATCAATATTACCGAAAACGGGCAGAATGTATCGCGGGAGATACAGGACATCCTGCGGCGGAAGCTGACGGCCGGCGGGTTCACGGTGGCGGAGACCTTCGACGACGACGCGGAGCTCATCATCTGCATCGGCGGCGACGGAGCCCTGCTGAATATGCTCAGCGAACATGACTTTCCAACGGCGCCCATCGTCGGAATCAACACGGGGCATCTCGGTTTTTTCCAAGAGCTGAACGTCGATGAGATCGACGAATTTATTTTGAATTACAGCCGGGGCAAGTTCACGGAGCAGACATACAAAACCGTCTTTGCGGAGATCGTCACCGAAACGGAACGTACGCGCGTGAAAGGCCTCAACGAGATCGTGATACGCGGCGGCCTCTCCCATTCCGCCCACCTGAACATCTACATCGGGGACAGCTTCATCGAGCAATTCTGCGGGGATGGGGTGGTGGTCGCCACGGCGGC
>JAISQM010000019.1 GCA_031274195.1 Eubacteriales Family XIII. Incertae Sedis bacterium | reverse complement strand
AAGCCGCGACGGACACCTCCATTCGTATCATCACCGATCATATTCGTTCCGTCGCATTCATGATCGCCGACGGCATTCTCCCGTCCAACGAGGGCAGGGGATATGTGCTGCGCCGATTGCTGCGCCGGGCGGCCGTTCACGGCAGGAAACTCGGCGTTGACAGGCTGTTCCTCACGGAATTGGCGGATAATGTCCTTACGGTTTCCGGGGATGCCTATCCCGAACTTCGCGAGAAAAGGGACTATCTGCACAAGATGATCCGATTGGAGGAAGAACGGTTTGCGGCCACCGTCGATCAGGGAACCGCTCTGCTGAACGACTACATCGAGGAAATGGCGGGAAGCGCGGACAGGGTACTGTCCGGCGACAAGGTGTTCAAGCTCTACGACACGCACGGATTCAATCCCGAGCTCACGCGGGAAATACTCGCGGAACACAATATCGAGATCGACGAGGACGGATATCTCGCGGAACTGCGCCGTCAACAGGATCTGTCGAGAACACACATGAAGACCGGAGAGACCGAGGGATGGGCGGAGGACGGCGATCTCACCGCGGATCTTCCCGATACGATATTCACGGGTTACGACACCTTGCGGGACACGGGCAAAGTGCTTCGCCTGCTGTCCGGCGGTAAATCGGTAGACGAAGCCGCAGCGGGCGACAGCGTGTTGATCGCGTTGGAGCGAACGCCTTTCTACGCGGCGAGCGGCGGACAGGCCGGGGACATCGGGACAATGGCCTGTGCCGATGGCTCTGCGCGCGTGTCCGATGTGCGAAAGACGCATGGCCTGTTCATGCATCACGCAGAAGTCACGGAGGGCGTGATCCGCGTGGGCGACGAGCTTATCTGCACCGTTGACGCGGCGACGCGCAACCGGACGGCGCGCAACCACACGGCCACGCATCTGCTCCACCGGGCGCTGAAGGAAGTGCTCGGAAACCACGTGCAGCAAGCCGGTTCCTCCGTGGATTCGGGGCAACTGAGATTCGATTTTACGCATTACGAGGGAATCGGCGCCGAAAAACTGAGCGAGGTCGAGCGCATTGTCAACCGTGTGATCGATGAATTTCTTCCCGTCGACACGGAGGAATTGTCCATCGACGAAGCGAGGGAAAAGGGCGCCACGGCTCTCTTTGACGAGAAATACGGCGATGTTGTTCGCGTCGTATCGGTCGGCGATTTCAGCATGGAGCTCTGCGGCGGCACCCATGTCGGCAATTCCGGGGAGATCGGCGGCGTCAAGATCACGTCTGAAGGTTCCGTCGGCTCGGGCGCGCGCAGGATCGAGGCCATCACGGGCACAAATATCCTGTCGCCCTTAGTCAAGGCCGAAAACATCCTGACCGCCTTGGGCGACAGGCTCAAGACCAATCCCGATACGTTGGCAGACAGGATTGACGACTTGCTCGCCGAGCTGAAATCCGCGGAGCGGGAACTTGCGGCGGCGAAAAAGGCGAAGATGGGCGAATCCGTGGATTCCATGCTCGCATCCGCTATGAACATAGCCGGCGTGACCTTCGTTCGCGAAACCTTCGAGGACGTGGGAACGGATGCCTTGCGCAAACTGTGCGACGATATTCGCGCGCGCGCAAAGGATGTGATCGTCGCGTTGGCCTCCGTGACGGACGGCAAAGTGACCTTCGTCGCGGCCGTGTCGGACAGCCTGCAAGAGCGGGGCTATCACGCCGGAAACCTCGTCAAGGCGATGGCCTCGGCGGCGGGAGGAGGAGGCGGCGGTAAGGCCGATCTGGCGCAGGCCGGAGCAAAAGACCCCTCGAAAATCGCCGACGCGATGGATGCCGCAGAGTTTTTCCTTGCGAACATTAGCCAAAAAGGGTAAAATAGTTGTAATTCGAATCAACGGGTGCGAAGGAGATATTATGGAAAATCGCAATACGGTAATCTACAACGGCACGGAAAAAAATGAGCAAAAGACCACACTCGACATTCTGGGGACGGTGTATGATGCTCTCGAGGAAAAAGGGTACAACGCGATCGACCAGATGGTAGGTTATATCCTTTCCGGCGATCCGTCGTACATCACGGGACACAACAACGCGCGCAATCTGATTCGCCACATCGAGAGAGACGATCTTGTCGAAGAGCTGTTGCACAGCTATCTCGGTAAGTGATTTGAGGGCACTGGCCTTAGATGTAGGCGATAAGACCATCGGCGTCGCGCTGAGTGATGAACTCGGGATCACCGCCCGTGGTCTTTTTACGCTCGAGCGCGTGTCCGAGAAAAAGGATACGGGCAAGATATTAGATTTGGTCTCAGAACACAATTGCGGCGTAGTCGTCGTCGGCCTGCCCATCAATCTGAACGGCACGGACAGCGTACAGACGCAAAAGGTTCGACAATTCGCCGCCCGCCTTGAAAATAAACTGCGCAGCAATGGGAAAGCCGATGTGTCGGTCACGCTCCATGACGAACGCTTCACCACGAAGATCGCCGAACAGGTCTTGATTGAAGCCGACGTGAGCAGGAAAAAACGCAAGGAAGTCATCGACAAACAGGCGGCCGTCGTCATACTTCAGAGCTACCTGCGGGCACAAGCTCTTTTTTAATATAGGTCTTCAAAAAATCTGTAATGTTTTCGGAATTTCGCAGTATATTTTATCGGTCGAGCAAAATGTGCAATGCGGTTATATGAGCTTTTTAACCGCGCAGGAAGAAAGAGAGGATTGAAAGATGGGTATGACACAAGATGATCTTCACAAACAGGATCAGGAAAAACGGATTCAAGCGGAGCCTGTTGAGACCCACGCCGAACAGCAGATTGAAAAGGAGCTGTTTGAAGGAGGCGAGGTTCGGAATCTGACCGCCGAGGAAGTGGAAGAACGGCGTCTCAAGACCGCCGAAACGCTCGATCAGCACAGCGCCGAATTATTACGTCGAGGGTTGAAGGCTTCACTCACCGAGATATCGCAGGTCGCGATCCGTCCTCTTAAAACTGCGCCTGCACTCCCGGAGGGTGAAGAATACGCGAAACTGTCGTCGCGAAAACGGCGCAAAGCGCGGAGCCGTCAAACGGACAATGTGAAAAAGGCAACGAAGGCCGGCTATACGGAAAATGTAACAGGACAAACGCTTCCGATGAGAGATGCGCTCATAAAGAGGCAAAAAGAAGAAAGGAAGCTGGAACCGATCAAAATAGAGAATTGGCGGACGGTCAAGCTGGATTCCATCTTTCCTGACGATCTGTTTACGCCGTCTTTCGATATGAAATCGTCTACCACGATCAACATCGGAGGTATTCGGGAGAAACTCCGGTACGCAGATGCGGTTTTGGAGGCAATAAGGAGCGACGCCACGTTATCCATAACGGAGCAGGCTCAGGCTGATCACCTTGAAGCGACGAAACAGGCGGCGGAAGCCGTTTTGCGAAACACCGTTCAAGCCAATGGTGTAAATTACAATATGCCCGGTTCGATACCAAGTAGAGACATGATCCTTGAGAGCCGCGAAAACAAAATACGTGCGACCGCCGAATATCAAAAGCTCGTTTTGAATCGCGATCAATTGGTGCAGGAAAAAACGTTTGAAAAAGCAAAGGGAACCGATGAGTATGCCGTAGCATACCAAGAAGCTCTCGCAATCAAAAACGGCGATATAGAAGAAGCGTTGGGTGAAAATCCCCAATTAATGGAAGTTTATCGAAATGAGATAAAAGCTGCGGAAACGGATCACTCGCCGAAAGCTCTGAAGCTGGCGGAGGTTGCAAAGGAAACGCTTGCCGAGCGATCAGCAAATCGCGAGTATTATAAGCGTATGAAAGACTCAGGCATAGGATTCCATCATGCCGGCACGGCGGAACAGTACATGAAGATGCTCAAGCTCATGGACGAGAAAAATGACAAATATGTAGCCAATAAGGAAGTGTTCGATCGCATTTTCCGCGAATATGCTGTTGTGGAAAAATTTGTCCAGGCCAGCCAAACAGAGATGCTCGCGATTGACAACCTGCCTTTTCCAGTCGAGTTGAGACGTAACTTCACCCAGATTCAAATGACTGATCCAAGATATAAGGCCGCGGAGCTACGAAGTCTCCAACTTCTGCAGGCCATGAAATATCTCTTGACCGATGAAGAGCCGTCCGACGGCGCTCAGATCGTTCTCGAAAAGGAATTTGGCATCGTCACGACGAGGCGACAGGAAAGGAAAGAAGAACTATGGAACACCCCACCGGAAAATCCGGAGGAACGCACCAAATTTGTATCGGAGCACAGGAAAAGAAATCTGAAGATGTTCGAAAACGCGCAAAGACAGGCGGTAAACCTCGGGATGAAGGATCACTGCGATCATCGCATCATCGTCGCTATCGGAACGCAGTTCGAAGTGAATGCGGATGGAGCGCCGCTTACTCAGCTGGACGCAGAAAAAATGACACAGAACCAACAGGTGATCGCGGATATCACATCAGGGGACAGGGCGAGACAAGAGCCGCTTTTGGATGACATGATGCAGAATATCCGGCACGATGTTCCCACGCCTGATCTGTTTGGAGAAGATGCTTTCCTGGGGAATTTAGATAAGCTACAAACAATAACACAGCGGTCTCTTATGATTAGTAACGTCAAGAGTGATTTCCGTTGGTATTTTGATGACCATCCCGAGCTTTCGGAGGAGATGGGTCCGATCATGGATGTTTACGCGGCAGCCACAACTCTAATGATGACCAGGATGAAACTTTATGGTGTGAATATTGATGGCGATGTCTGGCCGGCGGACAGTGAGGAAGAGGCTTTGTTAATCCAAAATGGTCGGATGCTGATTGAAAGTGCTGAACAAGACTATCAGACTGCATATACCGCCTACCTGACGAAGGTCTCAACGAGATAGGGCTGGGGTTCTATCTATAAGAAGAAGACGTTCGCAAACAGGAAATTGAAATGGTGCTATGAAACGGAGAGGGGAAGTCCCTCTCTTTTTCATTCCTTATTTCTATTCCTAAAATCTATGTTTTGGGAATAAATAAGGGGTAAGTTATCCACATTATCCACCGTTTTAGGCAAATATCGCATATTTACATAATATAGTTATCGTTAATTATCATTCGACATCAGCAAGACGTTCGCCACTCCAACCCGCACTTGACCAACTTCAACGGCGGCTGTGCAGATCGCGTGCGCCTACTCAGATCATTCGTCTCTCCATACTGAAGTGCATTATACGAGATGCGCCGGCGGCTCAATTTCGCCGGTTTGGAGGCCTTTTCGACCATGTGCCTCCGGAAAACCACGTGTTTTCAATGGTTTGCGAGGATGTCGCTCAAATCTTCGATTTAAGCGACTTTTTTTGGATTTTGGTATCGCAGTACCTGCTGTTTTTATCCTGTCGGGCTCGTTATCGGATATTTTGCGGAGTCGCGCGGAATTCCGCAAAATTCTCCGGACATATCGCCGCCTGACAGATTCTCATCACGCGGCGTCGTAGATCGGCACCTGTATGGTCTGTCCCGGATATATCTTTCCCGGCTCAATGTCGTTTAAGTTGCAGATCTTCTTTACGTAGGCGCGCGTGTCGCTGTTTTCCGGCCTGTAGACATCAGCGATCGCCCATATAGTATCGCCGGGTTGTATGAGGACGGTTTCGAGCGCTGGTTCCACCGCACCCGAAACGGTCGCGTTGAATATGAATCCACCGATCATAAACGCCATGACCATCAGGATTGTGATAAAAACCGTAAATCGTGCCTTCGAATAAACCCTTACCCGTCTCTTTGCTTCATATATACGCATTATAACACCTCACATTTCCTATTCACTGCCTCGCAGACATTTTGCGGCATCTTGATTCACCGTCTCGCGATACGCAAACGTCTGTTCGCCTCTGTGGTATCATTATATAGGAACGCGTGTTCGTTGTAAATAGAAAAACGAACATTTGTTTATTTGTAATATTCCCGTAATGTGAGAGATGTATAGTGTATCCTGTTTAAGCAGAATCAAATACATTAGTGCGGATCGATTTTGTGCGATATATTTGCGTTTTGCACGTAATAATGCTATAATTATGTGCAAGAAAGGGGGTGGGCATATGCCACAAATTAAACCGATTACAGATTTAAGAAATACAACTGAGATATCCGATATCTGCCATGCAAAAAAAGAACCTGTTTTCATTACTAAAAACGGTTACGGCGATTTGGTTGTTATGAGCATTGAAACCTATGAAAATATGATAGAAAGCATTGAGGTTGACACCGCCATTTCCGAGGCCGAGGCGGAATATGCCTCCGATAAACAATTGATAGACGCGCGAGAATCTTTGTCCGCATTGAGGAGACGACATTTTGGATAATTACTCCGTGAAATTGCTCTCCCGCGCATACCGTGATTTGGAGGACATCTATGAATATATTGCGACAAGACTTCAAGAGCCGGGCATAGCGCAAAAACTTGCCGACAAATTGGAAGAAGGGATTTTCAGTTTAGAAACGTTTCCTCATCGTTGTACTATGCGAAAAAACGGTGCGTATGCCGATAAAGGATATCGGCAACTTTTCGTGAACAACTTTACGGTGATTTTCCGTGTGGATGAAGCCAAAAAACAGGTTATTGTCGTAACTGTGAGATATTCCAAAAGTCAATTTTGAACGGTAATTATAGCATCACGGTTTGGCAATGCGATTTCCGTCTCTCTCAAAAACTACTCGTGCTTAACGGCTTTCTCGTAGAGTCTGTCGATGAATGCGTTGAGGTGTTTGCGGCGCAGGATGGCGATGCCTGCGGCGACGACGACGATAGCGGCGACGATGATCATGCCGAGGTAGCTTCCGTTTCGAAACATGCCGCCGATGAGGAGACTGCACAGGAGTGCCGGCGCCCTGCCGACCAAACTGAGGACGAGGAAGGGAAGCAGGCGCATGGTCGAAATGCCCGCAGCGTAGGAGAAAATGTCCTTAGGAATGCCCGGAATCAGATAGAGCAGAAAGACGATGACCATGGCGCGTTTCGAGTCTATAAGGCGTAAGAATCGCGCCAGACGCTTTTCGCCGAATATGAGATACGCCATGTCTTTGCCGAAGACCTTGCCGAGAAAATAGGTGGCGACGGTGCCGATGGCAATGCCGATCATGGACGCGGCGAAGCCCACCGGCGTGCCGAACGCGTAGCCCGCCGCGAACTGCAGGGGTTGGCCGGGGATGATGGATATGACGACCTGCAGAATTTGAAAACCGATGTAGAACAGGATGCCGGCGGTCTGATAGCGATCCAAGAGGTCGTTGACCTGTTCGAAGCTGCTGAAATCCTCAAGGATGTTCGGGTACTTCAGATATATGGTGAGCGGAATCGCCACGATGATGCCCACGAGCACGAGGAATTTTAATATCGTGAGCAAGGTTTGTATGGTTTTTCTTGTTTTGTCGCGCGTCATAGGGTGATCAACCCCTTTTCCAACAGCTGCCGAACGGCCATGATTACGCCGAATTTCGCGTGCTCATAGGAGAGTCCGCCTTGAAAATACGCGTTATAAGGCGGGCGCAACGGCCCGTCCGCGCTGAGTTCGATCGACGAGCCCTGCACGAAGGCGCCGGCCGCCATGACAATCTCGTCCTCATAGCCCGGCATGGCCCATGGCTCCGGTTTTACAAAGCTGTCGACGGGGGCGGCGGCCTGAACGCCCTCGCAGAACGCGACCAAGGCTTCCGCGCTGCCGAGACGGATCGTTTCGATGATGTCGCTTCTCGCTTCGTCATAGCGCGGATTCACCTCATAGCCTAATTTCTCAAAGACGCGCGCGCAGAGCATGGCGCCCTTGAGGGCTCCGTTCACGACCTTGGGCGCCGTAAACAACCCCTGCAGGATGTTTCGCGTCTGGCCGAAGGTGAGGCCGCACTCGCCGCCGATGCCGGGACAGGTCATGCGATAGGATATGCGCTCTATGAGTTCGCGCTTGCCCGCGACATAGCCGCCCGACAGCGCCAGCCCGCCGCCCGGATTCTTGATCAGGGAACCGGCCATGACGTCCACGCCGACCTCCGTGGGTTCTTCTCTGTCCAAAAATTCGCCGTAGCAGTTGTCCGTCATCGTGACGATGTTCGGGTCTGTCGCCTTCACGAAAGATGCCCAGCGACGGATCGATTCTATCGTGATGGCCTTTCTGTCGCTGTAGCCCGTGGCGCGCTGCAGGGCGATCATCTTTGTGGCGGGACCTATGGAACGCTCGATGGCGTCAAAATCGAGATCGCCGTCTTTCGTGAGTTCGACCTGCTTATAGGTGATGCCGAATTCCTTTAAGGAACCCATGCCTTCGCCCGTCAGCCCGATGCTGCTGTGCAGGGAATCGTAGGGCGCGCCCGTGCAGTAAAGCAATTCATCCCCGGGGCGCAGTATGCCGAAAAACACGAGGGAGAGCGCGTGCGTGCCGTTGACGATGAGTGGGCGCGCCAAAGCGGCCTCCGCGCCGAACACATCGGCAAAGACGCGCTCCGTCACCGCCCTGCCCGCGTCGTCGTAGCCGTAGCCCGTCTGCCACGCGAAATGCGTGTCGCTGACCTTGTTTTGCTGAAAGGCGCGCAAGACTTTATATTGATTGTACGCGCAGATGTCGTCCATCGCCGCGAAAGTCGCCTGCGCGTCCCGTTCCGCGGATAAGACCAACTCCCCTACCCTGCCATCTACGCCGAACATCCGCGCGAGGTAGGTTTCCGACGTTTCAGCAGAGACGGCCGCCGACACAGAAGAACCGTCCCCTTGTGTTTCATTATCTGTTTTCGTCATTATTTTCACTTTCTCCGTCGTTAAATTCAATTTCGATATTATCTCCTTTTGCCCGCTCAAATTCCGTTTCCCACTCCATATTTTTAATCAGGTCGCGCTTCGCGTGCTTGCGATGGGCGGCGTACAGCTGTGTGGTCGTGATATTGTCGTGGTTCAAAAGCTCCTGCACGTCGAATATCGAGTTGCCGCGCTCGATGAGGGACGTGGCGGTGGTGGCGCGGAGCTTATGGGGGCTGTATCAGGCCTTTTTCCCCGTGCCCAGCGCGATGCCCGTGTACTTCTTTACGAGCTCGCGTATCTGCCGCTCCGTCAGCCGCCGTCCCTGCAGGGACAGAAACAGCGCGTCCCGTTCGCTCTCCGGCAGGGTTTCCTCCGTTCGCCGCTCCCCGTCAATATAGTCCCGCAATAC
>JAISQM010000070.1 GCA_031274195.1 Eubacteriales Family XIII. Incertae Sedis bacterium | reverse complement strand
TGCGGCAGGCGGGCGTGACGAATATAGAGATGGAGACGGCCGCTCAGTTTGTCGTGGGTCGTTTGCACGATATGCGCATGGGCGCGGTACTCTCGGTGGTTTCCAACCGCGTAACCGACCGATGGGGCGACGAGGGCGGCGAGGCGCGTTCCGCGCGAGCGGCGTCCGAGGCGATACGCATATTGAATGGCTGGGATAACGATGGTATAATAAGCCTTGATGTGGATACGCCGCCCATCGGCGCCGGATTATTTACCTTATGAAGCCACGCGGCGACGCGACGCTTTAACTATAATGTCCCAATCGATCAGATCATGAAAACGGAGGTTGAATATGAATGAACAATCGTTGGTCAATGCCATCAGAATTTTGTCGGCAGATGCTGTCCAAAAGGCTAATTCGGGACATCCCGGATTTCCTCTGGGCGCCGCGCCCATCATGTATAGCCTGTTTGCGCATGGTATGAAGTTCTCCGCGCAGGATCCGGACTGGTTCAACCGGGACAGATTCGTGCTGTCGGCGGGGCACGGTTCCGCCATGCTCTATTCCACGCTGCATCTGTTCGGCTATCCCAAGGTGAGCATCGATGAGCTGCAACGTTTCAGGCAATACGAATCCCTCACGCCCGGTCATCCCGAATACGGCTTGACGCCCGGCGTAGAGGCTACCACCGGTCCCTTGGGCGCGGGCATGGGCATGGCCGTGGGTATGGCGATCGCCGAAGCTCATCTGGCCGCCAAATTCAACAAGGACGACTGCAAGCCCATCGATCACTACACATTTGCCCTCGGCGGCGAAGGCTGCCTCATGGAAGGCATCTCCTCTGAGGTATTTTCGTTGGCCGGCACACTGGGACTCGGCAAGCTCATCGTACTCTACGATTCAAACGATATCACCATAGAAGGCAGCACATCGATCGCGTTCACGGAGGACGTCGGTAAGCGCATGGAGGCCTTCGGATTTCAGGTATTGTCCGTAGAGGACGGTACGGACATTGCCGCCATCGGCGCGACCATCGCGCAGGCGAAACAGGACACTTCAAGGCCGTCCTTCATCAAGATTCGCACGCAGATCGGCTACGGCGTTCCCGAACGACAGGGCACGGCGAAAGCGCACGGGGAACCGCTCGGGGAGGACAACATACGCGCGCTCAGAGCCTCATTGGGTTGGAAAGACGAAACGCCCTTCGCGATACCGTCCGAAATATACGAGCATTACAATGCGCTTGCGAGCCAAGGACAGAAGCGAAGCGAAGAATGGGAGTCGCTCCTATCCGCCTATGCGGCGAAATATCCCGAAGACGCGGCTCTGCTCACGCGCTATATCAGCGGCGAGATCGACGAAAGCGTATTTGACGGGGACTTCTTCAAATACGAACGAAAGGCCGACGCGAGCCGAAACATTTCCGGACGCGTTCTGAACGAATTAAAGGATAGAATTCCCTTCCTCATCGGCGGTTCCGCCGATCTGGGTCCGTCCAACAAGACGCAGCTCAAAGACGGGGGCGATTTTGCAAAAGACGCATATGAAGGCAGAAACCTGCACTTCGGCGTGCGGGAATTGGGCATGACGGCCATCGGAAACGGTATCCTGCTCCACGGCGGCCTGCGTTCCTTTACGGCCACCTTCTTCGTATTCGCCGACTATATGAAGCCCATGCTCAGGCTCTCCGCCCTCATGGGTCTGCCGCTCATCGCTATTCTGACGCACGACAGCATCGGAGTAGGGGAGGACGGGCCGACGCACGAGCCGATAGAGCAACTGACGATGCTGCGTTCCACACCGAATCTCAACGTATTTCGCCCAGCCGACGAATATGAGACTCGCATCGCGTGGAAACAGGCTCTGTTAAATACGGATACGCCTTCCGTCCTCGCGCTGACGCGTCAAAATCTGCCGGTGCTCGAAGGCTCCGGCCCGGACGCGGAAAAGGGCGCCTATATCATCGCGAAAGAGTCCGCGAATGCGCCGCAACTCATCCTATTGGCCAGCGGTTCGGAGGTCTCCATCTCCATAGAAGCGAGCAAAGTCTTGGAAGCGGCCGGCGTCGCCACGCGGGTCGTCAGCGTACCCTGCATGGACATCTTCGAACAGCAGCCCAAGGAATACCGGGAATCGGTCTTGCCCTCCGGCGTGCGAAAGCGGCTTGCGGTGGAAGCCGGCAGCAGCTATTCCTGGGGCAAATTGGTCGGCCCGGAAGGCGACTATGTGACGATGGACAGGTTCGGCGCCTCGGCACCCGCGTCCCTGCTCTTTGAGACGTTCGGTTTTCATAAGGATCACGTCGTCGAGAAAGCGCGGGAATTGCTCAGCCGCTCCTGATTGCCGCTTGCTTTAAGATACGGCCGCCTCGAGCGCGATCTGTATCATATCCGTGAACGCCCGCTCCCGTTCCGTCGCCTTCGACCGCTTGCCCGTCACAAAGTTGTCGCTCATCGTGAGGATGGATAGGGCGTTCACATCGTTTATGGCTGCGTTCATATATAGCGCTGCCGTCTCCATCTCCACGCAGAGTACACCCATTTTCGCCCATTTCTTCCACCAATCCGGATCAAATTCGTAGAATACATCGCAGGTCACCACATTGCCCGCACGAATGTGGATGCCGAGATTGTCTGCCGCCGACTTCGCTTTCAGGATCAGCGTCCAGTCGGCCGAGGGCGAATATTGACCGTTGAGCGCGAAAGTGTGCGCGTAGTTGGAATCCGTGGACGCGGCCAAGGCGATGACGACATCCCGCAGATTCAGATCGGCTCGGAACGCGCCTGCCGTGCCGACACGAATCAGATTCTGAACGTTGTACTCAGTGATGAGTTCCCACGTATAGATGCCGATCGACGGCGCCCCCATCCCCGTACCCTGCACGGACACGGGCGTCCCCTTGTATCGCCCCGTATAGCCCAACATACCTCGGATCTTATTGTAGCACACCGCACCCTCGAGAAAGTTCTCCGCGACGAACTTCGCTCGAAGCGGATCCCCCGGGAGCAGGACGGACTCCGCGATGTCGGACTTGTTGGGCGCGTTGATATGTATAGACATGATATACCTCCATGTTATGATCAATTTGTGTTTCCTCCATTATACTATAAATGTTGCGCGGTTTTATAAACAATGTACCGCGCCGCCGCGAATCTGCCATAAATTGTTGCGCCTCCTCTTTCCTCTTACATTTGAATTACAATTACCTTACATTCCCGCCGATCGGTAAAAAATATGTATAATATTATTTAGAGTTAGTTGGCTTGCGGGCATTGTATTGATGCGTGTCAAGTCTGATAAAGGATATAGAACGGCGAAGGGAGTAAGTATGACGAAATTTTATTCGATGGGTCGTGATCGGAAAAGAGCACTCTTACGAAAGAAGTGCTTTGTATTTACGGTGGCGGCCTTGTTGCTGTTTACGGCGTTGTTTGCGGGCGCCTGTGAGAAACCCAAGGCCGAGCCTGCGGACGAACCTGCGGAGGTCGTCCCTGAGCCGCCCGAAACCTATCCATGGCCCTATGTGGGCACGGAAACGACGGATGCCGCCATCGTCAAGAACCGCCCGCTCTCGGTGAAGATCGAAAATTCATCCGCGGCGCGCCCACAAATGGGATTGAACGAGGCCGACATTATCTATGAAACGATGGTCGAAGGCGGTGAGACCCGCTTCAACTGCATCTTTCAGAGCACCATACCCGACGAGGTGGGACCGGTGCGCAGTGCCCGTCATTCCGATCTGTGGATCGTGCCGCAGTATCAGGGACTGTTCTTCTACTCCGGCGCGAACGCAGAGGTGTTGGGGAAGCTGCGCAAGATCGACATCGGGGATATGTCCCATAACGCGGCCGGCAGCCTCTACCATCGTGTAAGTTTTCGCTCGGCGCCCCACAATCTCTACCTTGAATTGAGCAAGGCCTATGAGAAAGCGGCGGAGATCGGCATCGAGACATCCTCCGAAAATCTCACTCCGCTGAAATTCGGTGTGTCCGATGCCGTCCCGACGGCCACCGCGAGTGCCTTGACCGTCTCTTTCGCGAGCAAATCGGCCGCGCGCTGGGATTGGAACGCGGAGCGGCAGGTATACCTTCGCACGCAGGGTGGCGGGCCGCATAAGGACGCGACCACAGACGAGCAGATATTTTCGACGAACGTGGTCGTGATCGTCGCGGAATACACGAAAGCGCAGACCTTAGACCCCGCCGGCAATCCCACCTATGACACGAATCTCGGCGGTACGGGCAAGGCGATCGTCTTTAAGGATGGCATGCAGTACGATTGTCAGTGGACGGCGGACAAGGACACACCGCCCAAATTCACGGACGCCGCAGGCAAGGAGATCACATTGAATCCGGGGCGTACATGGATAGAAGTCCCGACGCCGGCGATTTCCATCACCATAGAATAGACGCGCGAATAGCGCATAGCAAAACGGTGCGGTCAATTTGGCCGCACCGTTTTAATGTTGTATTGAATCGAAATGGGTGAAATCAGGCTTCGGGCTTTTCGTCCGTCTCAGACGGTTCCTCCGCTTTCGGTTCGTCGGCGACTTCGGCCGCTTCCGCAGCGGATGCCTTCTTCGTAGATTTACGTTTGGCGACGGGCTTTTTCTCCGCCTTCTCCGGAGCTTCGTCCTCTGCGGGCGCTTCCTCCGGCGTTTTTTCCGGAGCCGCTTCCTCTGTGGGCGCTGCTTCGGTTTCCGTAACGACCTCTACGATCGTTTCCTGTTTTTCCGGCTTCTTTGCTTTCTTCTTCGAAGCTACCGCAGGCTTGTTCGCCTTTTCGAGCAGAGCTTCTTGTCCGAATATCGACCGGAATCCTGCGGTAAGCCGCGAAACTTTCCGTGACGCCGTATTCTTGTGAATTGTGCCCTTCGCCGCCGCCTGCATGAGCTTTTTCTCCGCAAGAGCCAACTTTTCGCGAGCCGTTTCCTTGTCGCGACTCACGATGGCCGCATCCAATTCCTTCAGAATCTCCTTTAGCCGGGATTTGACCCGCCTATTCCGCTGTGTCTTCTTTTCGATCACGTGAATCCGCTTTTTTGCTGATTTGATATTTGCCATTCCTTCACCCCACTTCCTGCAAATATTCGCAAGTATCAGTATAAGTCAGAGCGGCTGTAATTGCAAGGAAAATTTTTCGTATTTAGACCCGGCTCGGGAGGAATATACGGGAATATATCTAATCTGCCGCTCCGCAATGCTCCGCGTTTATGATATAATAGCCGCCAAGCGGCTATTATATGGATATACTGCCCTCCGCTTCGCGGAGATGGCGGATTATATCATTAAATGCTCCGCATTTATGATATAATTGTGAATACACATTTATCTTTGAGGAAGGATGACATGATCAATCAGAAGAAAGCAGTATCGGGTCTGGCCGGCTTGGATGCCGCGTTGGATCATATGCGCTACGGCGACAATGTGGTCTGGCAGGTCTCAAATATCGACGAGTATCGGTTCTTTGCCCGCGCGTTCATCGACAGAGCGGTGCGGGACAATAAGAATACCGTCTATTTTCGCTTTGGCAAACACGCGCCGCTGATCGAGGATGCGGAAAATGTCAAGGTCTATGAGATCGACATCGACAGCGGCTTCGAGACCGTGGTCATGAAGATTTCCGATGTCATCGAGGAGGAGGGCGGCGAAACCCACTATGTCTTTGACAGCATGACGGATCTCCAGGTCGAATGGGTGGCGGACTTCATGATGGGCAATTTCTTCGTGGTCACGGCGCCGGAGATCGCGAAGACCAATTCCATCGGATATTTTGCCTATACGCGCAATCATCACTCTTTCGAGTCCATCGCGCGGATACGGGAGACGGCTACCATTCTTCTCGATGTCGTGCGCGGGGAGAAACATATGTATTTCCAGCCGGCCAAGGTGCTTGATCGCTATCTGCCCACCATCTTTCTGCCGCACAAGGTGGAGGTGGAGGATGTCGATTCGATCGCCCCTCTGACGAACGGTATCGAGTTGGCCAGATATTTTACGCTCGTCGCGCAGAACGGCAGCGTGGACAGCGCGCAGAATTTAGATAATTGGGAACGGTTTTTCATGGAGAAGCGTTCCGTGGCCGAGGCGGGCGGACGCGCGGATATCCGCGATCTCTGCCGCTTGATATTCGGCACGGATGAACGCATCTTGGACATCGCCGTAAAGAACGTGGAGCTGAAAGATCTGTTGGATATCAAGGCGCGCATGATCGGCGTCGGCAGCATCGGCGGCAAGGCGACGGGCATGATCCTCTCTCGTATGATCGTAGACAAACATCTGCCGGATATCTCGGCGATACTCGAGCCGCACGATTCTTTCTACATCTGCTCGAATCTCTATTACACCTTCCTTGTGAAGAATAAATGTTGGGGACTCAAGATCAAGCAGCGGAAAAAGCGGGGCTATTTCCCCGTGGCCGAGATCATCAAGGAGAAGATCGTCGAGGGTGTATTCTCGGACAATATCCGCGAGCAGTTTCGCAGGATGCTCGAATACTTCGGGCAGAGTCCCATCATCGTGCGCTCCAGCAGTCTGCTGGAGGACGGATTCGGCAATGCTTTCGCGGGCAAATATGAATCGGTCTTCTGCGTCAACAAAGGTACGCTCGAGGACAGGCTTGTCGCCTTTGAGGATGCCGTGCGCACGGTGTATGCCAGCACGATGGACGAGTCCGTCCTCGAATACCGCCTGCAGCGCGGCTTGTCCGCCCGCGACGAGCAGATGGCGCTCTTGGTGCAGAGGGTCACGGGCTCCTTGTTCAAAGACCTCTATATGCCGGCGGCGGCGGGCGTGGCGTTCTCGTACAACGCTTACCGGTGGAATCAGTCCATAGACCCGACGGTGGGTATGATTCGTCTCGTCATGGGGTTGGGTACGAGGGCTGTGGACAGGACGGATGGCGACTATCCGCGGATCGCAGCGTTGGACAATCCCGAGATGAAGGCCATGCAGAGCAAATACGTGTCGGATTTCGCGCAATACAAGGTGGACGTGTTGGACCTGTCCGTGAATGACCACGTGACGATGTCCATAGAGGAGATTACCGGCAAGATGGCCGACTGGTTCAAGGCCATCATGATCGAACACGATTCCATGAGGGAAAACGAATTAAAGCAGTGCGGCATCGACAAGAAGCTCGTATTTACGACCTGTGAAAATCTGTTGCAGAATGAGGCGTTTGTGAGCGCGATGCGCAAGATACTTTCGACGGTTCAGCGGGAGTACGACTATCCGGTGGATATGGAATTCGCGCTAAACATCGATCGTTCCGGCAGTTTCGTCATCAACCTCTTGCAGTGCCGGCCGCTGCAGGTGGGCGGTTCCGGCATAAGGACGGAGTTGCCGCAGGTCACGCGGGAGAATACGTTCTTTCATCTGACCGGAGGTACGATGGGCGGCGCGTATTTTGAAACGGTGGACGTGATCGTACAGGTCGATCCCAAGTCGTATTACGAATATCCTTACAATCGAAAACCCGCGATCGCGCGGGCGATCGGTCAGGTCAATCAATATTATAAGGGAAGCGAAAAGGTCATCATGCTGCTGGCGCCCGGACGGATCGGGACATCGTCGCCGGAATTGGGCGTTCCCGTGCGCTTTGCGGAGATCAGCAACGTGAGCATCGCCTGTGAGGTTTCGTACGAGGGCGCGGGATATCTGCCGGAATTGTCCTTTGGGAGTCACTTTTTTCAGGACTTGGTGGAAGCCGACATCTTCTACGCGTCCATTTTCGAGAACAAGGAGACGACGCTGTACTATGCGCCGGATTTCTTTGGCGCGGAGCGAAACATCCTGTGGGATATCGTCTCCGATGCTGAGGATCAATCCATTGGAAGCATCGTACGGATATACGATGTGAGCGGCCGGGATCTGAAAATCGTTTCGGATATCACCACCGGCGAAACACTTTGCGGATATTTTTAGGAGGAATACATGCGAATCATTCTGGATGGAATGGGCGGAGACAACGCGCCCGATGAGATCGTAAAGGGAGCGGCGGAAACCTCCGCGCTCATAGATCATGAGATATGTATCGTCGGAGATGAGGCGCGGATCATCCCGCTTCTTGAGACATACGAACACGACGCGGACAAGATCAGCGTTCTGCACGCGCCGGATGTGATCAGCGGCGAGGATTCTCCCGTCAAGGCCGTAAGACAAAAGAAGGAATCTTCGCTCGTGAAGGGAATGGAGGCTGTGCGAAACGGCGAGGGGGACATCTTCATCTCTGCGGGCAACAGCGGCGCCATCATGAGCGGCGGCATATTCATCCTCGGTCGGATTCCGGGCATCGACAGGCCGGCCATCGGCAGCACCTATCCGATTTTGGGGCGGGGGGGCGCGTCCCTCCTCATCGATTCCGGGGCGAACGCGGAATGCAAACCGCACAATCTGCTGCAGTTTGCCGTGATGGGCAGCATCTACGCGCAGAACGTGCTCGGCAAGGAGAAGCCCTCCGTCGGTCTCGTCAATATGGGGACGGAACCGGGCAAGGGGAGCGCGCTCGTGAAAGATGCCTATGAATTGTTGGAACGCGGTCGGGAGAGCGGACAGGGTCTCAATTTTATCGGCAATGTTGAGGCGCGGGACGTGCCCATCGGCATCTGCGATGTGATCGTCTGCGACGGATTCATCGGGAACGTGATCCTGAAGATGACCGAGGGTATGGCGCTCAGCATCTCCCACCTCATTCGGCAAAAATTTACGGAGGGACTCATTGCCAAGGCCGGTTCCGCTCTGCTGTACAACAAATTGGGCGAGATGAAAAAGGCTTTCGATTATACGGAATACGGCGGCGCGCCTGTGCTCGGCTTAAAGAGCGCGCTCGTGAAATTGCACGGTTCCGCCACGGCAAAGGCCGTGCGCAACGGGATTGCCAGAGCCGTGCCCTTTATGGAGAACCGCGTGGTGAACACGATAGAGGACTCGGTGGCGAGATTTATGGAGATTACGGGCGATGCCTGAAAAGCGTGATTTCAAAGAATTGCAGCGCAGGATCGGCTATCGTTTTAAGGATGCGGAGCTTCTTGAAAACGCTCTGATGCACACATCCTATGTCAATGAGCAGGGATTTGACAAGACGATGTCAAATCAGCGTCTGGAGTATCTCGGCGACGCGGTGGTGGAGCTGTCCGTTACGAACGCCATATTCGCGAAACTGCCCGACGCCGACGAGGGCGTGCTGTCAAATCTGCGCGCGAAATTGGTCTGTACCTCGGGCTTGGCTCGCGTCGCGCGAAATTTGGGGCTCGGCGAGTATCTTGTACTGGGCAAGGGCGCGGACAAGGGACGGGAACGCGAGAATCCTACGGTGCTCGAGGACGCCTTTGAGGCGTTGGCGGGCGCGATATTTTTGGACGGGGGCTGGAAAAAGGCATCGACTTTCGTGTATAATGCTTTGGAGGTGTCCATTCTGAACGCCATGGATGGCATCGGCAGAGATAAGGGCACGTGGGACCGCAAAACGGCTCTGCAGATAGAGTTGCAGAGAAAAGGACCCGTCAAGATATCGTATAGGTTGCGACGAGAGGAAGGACCGCCCCACGAAAAACGGTTTTACGTGGACGTTTACCTGTATGATGAAATTCTGGGATCGGGCAGCGGTTATTCCAAGAAAGAAGCGGAGCAGGATGCGGCGGGACATGCGTTGGAGGATTTGAATGTACTTAAAGAGGATTGAAATACAGGGTTTTAAGAGTTTCGCCGATCCGGTGAGCATCGATTTCAAGGAAGGAATCACCTGTATAATAGGTCCCAACGGCAGCGGTAAGAGCAATATATCCGACGCCATGCGTTGGGTGCTCGGAGAGCAGAGTGCGCGGACATTGCGAGGCGGCAAGATGGATGAGATCATCTTCGCCGGAACCGAAAATAAGCGTCCCAAAGGTATGGCTGAGGTCACGCTGATTTTGGATAACAGCGAATCCATCCTGCCCATCGACTATACGGAGGTCGCTATCAAGCGGAGATTGTTCCGCAGCGGCGAGAGCGAGTATTTCATCAACAGCAATCAGTGCAGACTGCGGGACATCCGCGAGCTCATCATGGACACGGGCATCGGCGTGGACGGTTACTCTTTCATCGGCCAGGGGCGTGTGGACAAGATCGTCAGCGACAAGCCGGAGACGCGCCGGGAGATCTTCGAGGAGGCCGCCGGCATCATCAAATACAAGAGCCGGAAGAGCGAGGCGCAACGCAAGCTTGAGTCGGCGGACGGCAATTTAGATCGCATGAACGACATCATCATAGATATCGAGTCGCGCATCGACGGCCTGAAAACCGAGAGTGAGAAAGCGAAGGAACACGCCGAGCTTTCGACAAAATACCGGGAATTGGAGATCAATATCACGCTGAAGAATATCGAAAATCTTCACGAGAAAAACCGGGAACTGACCGCGCAATTCGACGAAGCCGCGAAGATCATCGCAGACGCCAGGAGTCGCCGAGCCGCGTTGGACACCGAACTGTCCGCTCTGCGAAAACGAAACGAAGAAATGGAATTGACCGGCACCGATCTGCGGGATCGGATCGCCGCAAACGTCACGCGCACCGTGAATATCAAGAGCGCCGCCTTGCTCAGCGAGGAAAAACAGCGTGGTCTCGAACGGGACAAACAACGACTCACCAACGAAATAGAGGAATTAGGTCGCAGGATCGCGGCGGAGGAAGAACGCCGCAGTGAATTGCTCGAGGCGAAAGCGGTTAACGACGCCCGTCTCGCGGCTTTGGATGAGGAACTGAGCGCCAAGACTGTGGCGGCAACCGCCTGTGCCGAAGCCGCGCGGGTGAGCGGCGAAGCGATCGAGGCGAAAAAGAACGAGGTCTTTGAACTGAGCCGCGCGCGCTCGCTGAAGGAGGCGGAGCTCATGGGCAATGTCGAGCTCATGGGTAGCTTTGACGCGACAAGGACGCGGATAGAGGAAGAACTGACCGCCGTTACCGAGGAGCGCACAAATGCAGAGGGCGAGGCCAAAACCGCCGCCGCCGCCATCGCCGCCTTAGAATCCGACATCGCCGCCGACACCGACCGCGAAAAGACCGTGCGGAGCCGCCACGAGGATGCTCAAAAGCAGGGGAACGAGGAGCGCAAGGCCATCGAGCAGATCGGTTTGGAACTGGGACAGCTCACCTCCCGGAAGAAGACCATCGAGGAGATGGAGAGCAACTACGAGGGTTATAACGCCGGCGTCAGAGCCTTGATGAAACAGAAACTCCCGGGAATAGACGGTGTGGTGGCGGAGTTGATGGACGTGCCGAAAGGCTATGAAACGGCCATCGAAACCGCCTTGGGTGCGACCCTGCAAAACGTGATCTGCGCGGACGACGACAGCGCCAAGCGTGCCATCAACTATCTGAAGGAGAACAGAGCCGGGCGTCTCACCTTCCTGCCCGTCGCCTCCATCCGTCCGAAAAAACGGGAGAATTCCGCGTCCTTGGAAAAGGCCGCGGGGTTCGACGGTTACGCCGTCGAGCGCATCAAATTTGATGCGAAATACGAAGATGTCTTCGAATATCTGTTGGGTCGCGTGATCATCGTCGACGATTTGGATCACGCCATCGCTATGAACCGAGACAACCGCGACGGCTTCCGGCTCGTCACGCCGGACGGCGAGATCATCAACCCCGCCGGCGCAATGACGGGCGGCATGTACAGAAACCGGACGGCGAACCTGTTGGAACGAAAATCGGAGATCGCGACGTTGGAGGAGAATATTGCGCGCCTCAAAAGTGAGCGCGAGCACCGGACGGAGGTCTTGGAAGATATCTCAAAGCGGAGTCGCTCCTATATAGAGGAACTGCGAAAGATCGACAGCGACAGCCGTGAAAAGAGCGCGGAATTGGCGCATTTGCGAGGCGAACTGAAATCTCTGAACTACAGATTGAGCGAACTTGCGGAGCGCGTCGAACGGCGGGAACGTGAACTGCGAAACATTGAAACGGACAAGGCGAAGAACGTCGGCATGAACGACGGCTTAAAAGAAGAAATCGATCGCATCGGCAGAAAGATCGCCGCCCTCGAAGAAGAAACGACGGTTGAATCGGAGCAATATCTCGCGCGGCAGCAGGAGAGCGAGGCCACGAACGAGGCGGTCACGGAAATTCGGCTGCGCGTCGCCGCCGCCAATGCCGACAAAGCCAACAGCGACGCAAACGCGGAGGTGGTGCTTCGAGCCATCGAAGAACTGCAGTCGGATCTCAATCGCCGGACTGAGGAATACGAGAGACTCGCGGCGTTGGAGACCGCCCGCGACGCCGAGACCGATCCGGAAAACGCCGTAAAGGAGATGGAAGCGGAGAAAGAGCGGCTTAACGCCGAGCTGGAAACCCTGACCGCTGAGCGCAAGGGCGTGCAACGGCAGATAGAGGGGAGCGAACTGAGTCTCGGTAAATTGACGGACGAGATCGAAACCTTGGCCGCGTCCAAAAACGCCATGGAAGTGGAACTTGGTCGGCAGGATATGCGTCTTGCCGGTTGGAAGGAGAAACTGTTCGAGGAATTCGAGCTCTCCTATATGCACGCGATGGATTTCAAGAAGAAGGACTTTGTCATGAGCTCGGCGGTCAAAGAAAACCGCATTATAAAGGAACGGTTGCGCGAGCTCGGCGAGGTCAATCCCGGCGCCATCAAAGATTACGAAGAAACGCGGGAACGCTACGAATTTCTCTGCGAACAGCGGGACGATATTCTAAAGAGCATGGAGGATTATCAGAAGATCGTCACAGACATGGACAAGATCAGCAAGGCGAAGTTCAAGGAATGTTTCGACGCTGTCGTGCTGAATTTTGACAGCACCTTCAAACTGCTCTTTGGCGGCGGCAAGGGCGAGCTGCGGCTTGAAGACGAGAACAATCCGCTTGAGAGCGGCATCGAGATCAGCATACAGCCGCCGGGCAAGGCCAATCTCGTCAGCATAGACGGGTATTCCGGAGGGGAGCGAGCCATGATCGCCATCGCCCTCATGTTCGCCATTCTGAAAGCCAAACCCACACCTTTCTGTATTCTGGATGAGATCGACGCGGCCTTGGACGAGACGAACATCCATCGCTTCGCGGACTACATCGTGAATTTCCGCGAGACGCAGTTTGCCTTAGTCACACATCAGCGCTCCACGATGGAGTATGCCGACGCTCTGTTCGGCGTCACCATGCAGGAGCAGGGGATCACGACCATCTTATCCCTGCTGTTGGGCGACAAGGAAACGGAAGCCTTCGCGAAGAAGTTGGAGCAGTAAGGAGATTCAGATGGCCTTTGGTGTAAAAAAAAGTTTTTTCGGTAAATTGCAGGAACGCATAGGTGACGCCATTCTCCTGCGTCCCCGTATCGACGACGCGTTGATGGACGAGCTCGAGGAGATTCTCATCACCTCCGACATCGGCATGGCGACGTCCATGCGCATCATTGAACAGTTGCGGGAAGACGTCCGCCAACAGCGACTCGCCGAGCCATCCGAGGTGGAATCGCGGATTGCGCAGATCGTCGAATCTCTTGTCGATAAAGGCGAGCGCCTAAAAATGAGGGAGGACTATCCCCTCATCATCCTCATGATCGGCGTCAACGGCGGCGGCAAGACTACCACCATCGCCAAATTGGCCGCCGTATATAAGGACATGGGCAAGTCGGTCATTCTCGCGGCGGCCGATACCTTTCGGGCGGCGGCGGCGGATCAATTGGAGGTCTGGGCCGGCCGGGTCGGCGTGGACATCATACGGCACGGAGAGGGCGCGGATCCATCCGCCGTGGTCTACGACAGCATACAGGCGGCGAAGGCGAGAGGCATCGACGTCCTCATCTGCGACACGGCCGGCAGACTCCACAACAAGAAAAATCTCATGAACGAATTGGAGAAGATGAACAAGATCATCGACAGGGAATATGCGGAGGCGGCGCGGGAGACCCTGCTCGTCCTCGACGCCACCACGGGAAAGAATGCCGTCAGTCAGGCCAAGGAATTTGGCAGTGCGGCCGAGGTGACGGGCATCGTCATCACGAAGTTGGACGGCACGGCCAAGGGCGGCATCGCCATTACCATCGCCGACGAATTTGACCTGCCCATAAAGTTCATCGGCGTGGGAGAGCGCATACGCGACCTCGCGGCCTTTGACCCGCGCGCGTTCGCCGAGAGCATCTTTGCCGGCGCGGACGACGGAGCGCTTCTCGCATCGGGCGCAGAGGACGATGACGCGACACCGCCCGTAGTGGGTGCGCATGACAGCGACGGGGTTCCGTCCATAGTAGGCGAGAATGACAGCGGCGAGCAATCGCCCGAAGCAGATACAGACGAAACAGATGATGGCGCTGCCGTATCAGTCGCGGAAGAACCCGCGGAGAAACCGGCAGCCGGAAAAGAGAAAAAACGATGGTTCTTCCGATCGTAGCGGTGGTGGGCCGACCCAATGTAGGTAAATCCACATTTTTCAATAAGATTGCGGGCAGTCGCATCTCCATCGTAGAGGATACTCCCGGCGTCACGCGGGATCGGATCTACGCGGAGGCCGAATGGTGCGGCAGGCGTTTTGCGCTCATCGACACGGGCGGCATCGACCCATCGACGAAGGACGTGTTGCTTTCGCAGATGCGGGAGCAGGCGGAGATCGCGATGGAGATGGCCGACGTGATCGTGTTTCTCGTGGACGGCAAGGACGGTTTGACCTCCATGGATACGGAGGTGGCCGCCAT
>JAISQM010000066.1 GCA_031274195.1 Eubacteriales Family XIII. Incertae Sedis bacterium | reverse complement strand
TTCTTCGCGATAGCGGCCTCAACGGCCAGACCCGAATAATCCGTGATCACAACATCGCAGGCGGAAAACCAGTCGATGGTATCATACGCCCGATCGACGATCAGCCGCTCCGCATACGGGGGCCGAAACGCGATGTCGCTGCGGTCAGACGGGTGCAGCTTCACCACCACATTGAACCGCTCAAAGTCCATCTCGCGCAGCAGTCCTTCCACATCGGTCGGCCTGCCGTCCCTGAAAGTCGGCGCATACAAAACGGTTCGCCGATCTTTACCTTTGAGGATTGGATACATCGCCTCTATGCCGGCGCGCGGATCTGTCGCTTCATCCGCCGACATTACGGACGAGATATGATCGATGCGCGGGAGGCCGAGATACACCAATTTGCTCTCGTCCACGTCGAAGGCCGCACAGAAATACGGCGCCGTCGCCTTCGCAGGGCAGAGCACGTAATCGTAATTCCTGTGCATACGCATGGCGTACGCGAACGCGCGGGAGTAACCCGCGGGCGTATCAATCACCTGATAGCTGAATTTCTTGATCGCCTCCAAGGCGTGCCACATCTGCAGAACCGTCGTATGCTTCTTGTGTGTGAGCAAACTCACCGACACGCAATACCCCTCTATGACGACAGCGGAGGACACGGCGATATGACACATCTGCGAAAGCAGAGACCCAAAAAACGCAAATGCACCATGAAGATTGCGTTTCATCTTCCCGGACAAAACCGTCACTTCCATGTCGGGATACATGCGACGAATCGCCTCCGCAAGCATGAGGATATCGAGCGTCGGCTCATCCGATTGACTCGAGATCAACGTCACCTTATTCCTTTTTCTCCGCAGTTTCATGAAGCAGTAAATCGCGTTCAGAAAAACCACTGCACATTTAATAAATAATATTTTCACAGACAACCCTATTCCTCTTTTGCGTTCAGATCCACCGGTTCGTTCATCGCGTCCATCAGTCTGACCAAGCTGACGCTCTGCGTATCGTAGATGCCCTTGAGAATCTCCTCCTGTTCCGCCATAAGTTCGCCCAATGCGGCGATCTCTGCGGCATAATCGGGATTTTCCTCCGCCATCTTGGCGAGAAGACTCCGAACCACGTCATCGGCGTAACAGGCTTTGCTGACGATTCTTCCCTCGGCCCATGTACCGGCGAGCCGCGTATACATTCTCTCGATGAAATAATCGCAGGTTTCCTTATCGAAGGCGGTGGCGCCCGTGACGAACTCTATGGACGACAGATATTCGTACACCGCATCCTCGGCGTTTCCGTCCTCGAGGGACGCGATGGCGGCTTCGAGGTTCGCGATGTTGCTCTGAATGCCCTCGTTCGCGAATTCATAGGTCATCAGCCAATCGAGGCGCAGCAATTCGTCCTGAATGAGCTTATACGCCTTGAATATCTTTTCGTTCAGCCCGGACGCGTTTTCCATCATCTGTCCGGCGCGCTCCGCGTCCCCTTTGACCAAGAGCGTTTTGTAGTCCGCGTTATACACCTTTATCATGTTATCCAGCGACTGCGCGGCGGTGATGGCGCGATCCACGTTGGCCAACAGATGGAAATTGACTGAATTCTGCGCGGGATTGTCGTCGGTATAGCTCGATTTCAGCGCCTCAAACCGAGCCGCGAAATTCAACGGACGCAGGGGCAGTTCATCCAGCATCATGGCCGTATAGCCGTAATATCGCTCGATGGCATCCGCGCCCTCCTCGCTGTAACCGCCTTCCTCGAGAAGATCCTTATTGCTGTGATACATGCCTGCGAAATACCTCTCATCTCCCTCTCCGCCCTCATTTGCGATGGTAGGAACGCCCGACGCGTTGTAGATGAAGTCCTCCCGATAGGAACCGGGCAGACCGCCGTCCGCAGTGATGGCTATGTCGCTGCGATCACCGAAGGACGCGATGCTATTCCTGATGAACGATTCCATCTCGTAAGGAACGCTGATCTGAAAGCTTTTCATGCCGGACAGCGGATAGCCGCTGTCGATGTTGATGAGGGCGAAAGCTTCTTTCGCCCACTCAGGACGCACATGAACGATCTGCTCATAGGCTCCGGTGGCCCAGTCGGCCTCCGTATCCGCCCTGCCCCACTCCTCGGCGCCATGCGTCACAAAGCGCAGCGTCTTCTGCGGTTCATAGCCGCTCTCCACAAAGGCCTTTGCCATACCCAGAATTAATCCTACACCGCTTGCGTCGTCATAAAACGAGTGATAGTAACCGTCATAATGGGCGATAAAGAAAATGACTTCATCGCTCTTGCCGGGAATCTCGCCCCACACGTTGGAGGTACCCGCGTTCGCGGTCACGCGGCTGTCGGCGGTAAACTGCACGTCGATCTGCCGCGTTCCGCCCTCCTCATATCCGTTGCTCTCTATCGCGGTGCGAAGCGCCCTGCTGTCGTCCATGCTGATCGCCAACGCCGGCGCGTCCGCAGACCCACATACATCCTGACTGCCAAGGCGATCTCCCATATTGTCTTCCATGAGACTCACGGCCAAAACCGCTCGCGCCCCCTTCAGTTTGGCCTGATAAGCCGGATAGTTGATCCACCACTCATTTTCCTGATCTATTTCGATGAGCGCCAACTTGTCCGTCACGTCTACATTTTCATAGTCCGCCGCCGTACCCTTCCCTACATATACGACGGGAATCCGCTCCCGATCCGCGTAGAGATTTACCGCGTAACCGCCCAAATCAATGTGACGCGCCACGCCGTCCGCATCGATAAAATCGAGATTCGCGCCGCGATATGTCCAACCATCCGAGGCAGCTGCGTCTGCGGTGACGTTCTGAAGGCCGATGTCCTTCATCGTCTGTTCGATCAGCTGCGCAGCCTCTTTTTCGGCGGGACTTCCGGCCGATCGATTACCGGTCGCGGGATCGTCTCCCAACTCGGAAAGTTGCGTGGCCAACGCCTCGCAGAACGCCACATCGACAGCCTCTGCATAGGCATCATATCCGGCGGGCGCGGCTCCGCGAACCGGCGTTTCTTTCGGCGCATGGCTTCCAACGCCGACGATGACGGAGACCGTCAACGCCGCAACGGCAAGCACGGAGATCGTACGAACCGCACGACTGCGGTCGCTCATAGCTACTCCGTCGCTTCCGTTTCCGTAGGTCATATCAGATTCCCTCCAATTGTCCGGATCTGACCAACTCAGACAGCATAAGCGCGGCGACGATGGTCTTGCCATCCTCCAGTTTACCGTCCATCGCCATGCGGTGCAGTTCACCGGCCGGATACTCGGACACGTCGATGGCTTCGTTTTCATCGAAATCCGTCGCCCCCGGCGTGAGCTCCGTCGCCAAATAAAAATGCAACACTTCTGTGGAATATCCGATGGAGGAATATGCGGCCGTCAGCTTTTTGATCTTTGCCGCGGTATAGCCCGTCTCCTCCTTGAGTTCTCGCAATGCAGCCTTGGCCGGATCCTCGCCCTCTTCGAGCTTGCCGGCCGGAATCTCCAGCACGGCTCTGCCGGCGGCTTTTCGGTATTGAGTTACCATCGGAACCTTGCCGTCGTCTGTGAGGGCGATGATGACCACGCCTCCGTTGTGCTCGACGATCTCCCGGTGTGACGTTTTGCCGCCCTTCACGGAGACCTTGTCGCGCCGGAGATTCAGGATCGTCCCCTCGTAGATCATCTCCGAGGTTAGCGTCTTTTCTTCAAATATCATCTTTACCCCCATCACCGCATCGCGCGCGTCACGAAGCCTACCTTGTCATCTGTTTTGACTTCGCGGCCGCCGCGTTCATCGCCGCCTTCACCGTGTCCATAAATCCCTGTTCCTCCAAGACGCGCACCGCTTCTATGGTGGTGCCGCCCGGACTGCATACGTTGATTCGGAGCTGTTCGGGGTCGTCGCCTCCCTCCAGCACCATCTTCGCGGCACCCAATGTGGCTTGCGCCGCAAGCAGCTTGGCTTCCGCTTCATTGAGACCGTTTTCCACGCCGCACTCGATGAGCGCCTGCATGTACATATACGCGTAGGCGGGACTGCTGCCGCTGATGCCCGTCACGGCGTCCATTTGGGAGTCGTCGACCGCCGCGACTTCTCCGAACGATTCAAAGATCCGGCAGACCTCCGCGTAGGCGTCGTCGGGGACATTCGCGCCCCGTGCGATCGCCGTCATACCCGCGCCGACCATGGCGGGCGTATTTGGCATGACGCGGATAATTGCGCTCTCCTGCCCGAAAACGCCCCGCAGATATCCGATGCTGATGCCTGCGGCGATGGAAACGAATACAGGCTGCATCGCCGAATCCGACCACTTCACACAGTCCGCGATCTGCGGCGTCAACGTATCGAACGCGCCCGGCTTAACGGCGATGATGATGATCTCCGCTCCGTCTGCGAGCTCCTGTAGATCGCGTGCGGCGTATACGTTGGCCAGAGTTGACAATGCCGCGGTTTTTGCCTCGTCGGTGTCAAATACGAGAATCTCCGCGCGAGCGGCGACATCCTTACCTTCACCCGTCGCTTGCAGTGCGGCCGCATAGCCCCTTATGATTGCGCCGCCCATGTTGCCGGCTCCTATTACTCCGAGTTTCATATACGTCCCTTTCTTGTTCGGTTACTATTGAAACGGCACGCCATTTTTGCGCATTCCGGAACCTGATTCCGATTTTGTCTTCCTCACGTACCCCAAGTACGCTCCGGGGAGCCAAAGTCGAAATCAGAACCCGGACTGCATCAAAACTATCGCGCCGTTTCAATAGTTTTAATCAAAGTGTCTTACGCGAGAAATATGGTTCCCGCTTCCGCGCCGTCGGCGAGCTCCGTGAGGATGCCCGGCCGCTTGCCGTTTATGAGCAGCAGGGGCGTTCCGAAGCGACCCACCGTGCGCGCCGCTTCAATTTTCGAAGCCATGCCGCCCGTACCGAACGAACT
>JAISQM010000130.1 GCA_031274195.1 Eubacteriales Family XIII. Incertae Sedis bacterium | reverse complement strand
CGATCGCGAAAGAACTTGGCAGCGCGTTGGCGGGCGGGAAGATAGAGCGCATCTATCAGCCCGAACGCGACGAGCTGATTTTTCATGTCAATGTGCCGCCCGGAGAAGCAAACACGGACAGCGGCTCCGCGCGAATCGAACGCCGACGCCTGAATCTGCTCATTTCGTCGAACAGCAGCCGCCCGCTCATCTACATCACGGACATCAAGTCAGGCAACCCGCAAAACCCGCCGGGATTCTGCATGTTGCTGCGCAAGCATCTGCTGAATGGAAGAATCACGAACATCTCGCAGATCGGAACCGAACGTATCATACGCATCGACGTGAACGCCACCGGCGAACTGGGTATGCAGGAACGCCGCGTGTTGGTCGTTGAGCTCATGGGAAAGCACAGCAACATCATGCTGCTCGCGCCGCCGGAGTCCGACGACGCACAGGTTGCCGAGCCTTCCGGCAGGATACTCGACTCGATCAAACACGTATCCATCGACATGAGCAGGTTTCGGCAGATATTGCCGGGAGCCGCGTACACGCCTCCGCCCCCGGGCAAGGGCATCAGCCCGCTCATGGAGGATGAACTCGCGCTGCGCCGCGACCCGGAGCACTTCGCCGAATTGATCCGCGCCAATGCGTACACGCCCCTCATCTACATGGACGAGCGGGGGCAGATGAAGGATTTTCACGTATTCGACCTTGAAGTCTATCGCGGCATGGACACGCGAGCCTTCCCCAACGTCAGCGCCATGCTCGAAACCTACTATGAACAGAAGGAGAGCGGCAACCGACTTCATCAAAAGACCGCGGACATGCTACAGGTCTTAAAGACCCGCTTGGATAAACTCTACCTGAAGAAGCAACGTCTGCTCGAGGACATTCAAAAAGCGGAGAATGCGGAGGAATATCGGCGCAAGGGCGAACTGATCACAGCGAACATCTATCGTATGGAGAAGGGAATGGCGCAAATCACGCTCACGGACTACGCCGCCGCAGAAGACAGCGAGAACAAGGAAGTAACGGTGCGACTCGACCCGATGCGTTCGCCCGCGCAAAACGCCCAGCAGTATTTTAAGAAATACAACAAGGCCAAAACCGCCCGCGTGGTCAAGCGCGAGCAACTTGCGAAGACGAAGGAGGATATCGATTTTCTCGAATCCTATCAGGTATTCATCGAAAACGCGACCACCGACGGAGAGATAGACGCCATTCGCGAGGAACTGCGCGACCTGGGATTCATGCGCCGGCGAAAGAACGCGGCGAAGCGGTACAAGCCGAAGTCCGACTATCCGAGCTACGAGAGCAGCACGGGGCGGACGATATTGGTCGGGCGCAACAACAGGGAGAACGACGAATTGACGTTCAAACGAGCGAAGCCGGGCGACCTCTGGCTACACACGAAGGACATTCCCGGCTCCCATGTGATCCTCACGGGCGAATCGGACGAGGCCTCCATACGTGAGGCGGCGGCCATCGCCGCCTACTATAGCAAAGCGCGCGAATCGGACAACGTACCCGTCGACTACACCCTCGTCAAACACGTAAAAAAACCATCCGGCGCAAAGCCCGGCATGGTGATCTTCACGCACAACAAGACCCTGTACGTCCACCCAAAGCTCCCGGAACTTTGATTGAAACACAAGGGAACGATTCCGAAAAAGACATCATTAACGTTCAGATAAGTGCATGTTAATGCGGATTTCTGCATGTAACATGCAAAAAAGTGAACATTAATTGACAAACGTTTCGATCTGCCATATACTATTATCAACCCGGCAAGTAATGGCAGGAGTAATCATGAAGCAGAATGACGATTTTGAAATTGAATTAGGTGGCGCGATCAGGAAAGCACGCATTCGAAAAGGCTATCCCTTGGAGGATGTCGCCGCGCGGGCAAATCTGTCGCCGAATGCGGTGCGCGCAATCGAGCTCGGTCGCGGTTCATCATTGGCGACCTTGATTAAGGTTTTGCGCGTGCTTGACGAGCTGTATATTCTTGAAGACTGGATTGACGCAAAGCAGACATTCAGCCCCATCGAAGCGTTGCGACAGTCACAGGGCAAGTCCGAAACGCCACAGAGAGTGTCCCGTAAAGCGCAAGTAAAGCGCGAGTCAAAGGCGAGCGCGGAGGATCATAAGCATGGCATTTAAGCATGTGGAAGCAATCGAAATCCTGTTAAACGGCAAATCCGTAGGCGCCTTGGCTATGGCTCCGGGCAGGCGAGCTTCCTATACATTTGAATATTTCCCATCGTGGATTGAGAGCGGATATTCGATCAGCCCCCTGCACCTGCCGCTGACTCCGGGGCCGAAGCGTTTTGACAGTCTTGCCGAACAGACCTGGCATCTTCTTCCCCCGGCTATTTCGGATTCATTACCGGACAGATTTGGAAACAGCCTCATCAACGCAAAGCTCGCGATTCTTGGCGTCGCGTCAAGCGATATTACCCCGCTTGACCGTTTGGCGTATGTCGCCGACAGGGCGATGGGTGCGCTCGAATTCAGACCGTCGCAATCGCTTGGCGGAGAGCATGAGGGAATCCTGGACATTGTGGAGTTGGTCGCCGCGGCGAGAGACGCACTGCGCGGAAAGGTGACGACCGATAAAGAATCGAAACAGGCCTTGCAACAATTATTTTCCGTAGGAACAAGCGCGGGCGGCGCGAGGCCAAAGGCCGTCGTCAATTTCAATCCACGGACACAGGAGATCACGTCCGGACAACGTCCGACCGCCGATACGGAATCTTGGCTACTTAAATTTGACGGGGTGGATGAGGATAAAGGACTGGGGGGATCGCGGCAATATGGGCGAATTGAGTACGCTTATTCGTTGATGGCAAAAGCCGCGGGCATCGACATGACCGAAACCAAATTGCTGGAGGAAAACGGGCGAGCACATTTTATGACGCGCCGATTTGATCGAATCGACGGCGACGCCGCAGAGCCGCCAAAGAAGTTACACATGCAAAGCCTGTGCGCGATGGACAACATCGACTTCAACCTGTTGCACACAAACAGTTATAGCTCGCTCATCACAGTAATCCGCAAATTAAACCTCGGCGAAGCTGCTGTCACCGAAGCCTACAGGCGCATGGTATTCAACTATATGGCGATGAACTGCGACGATCATTCAAAGAACTTTTCCTTTCTTCAAAACAGGAACGGCGTTTGGGCACTTGCGCCCGCATACGATGTAACCTTTGCCTACAACTCGCAAAATATATGGCTCAAAGAGCACCTCACCGGCATAGATGGCAAATTCAGCGACATAACGCAAAAGGAGCTGATAGATTTTGCGGAAAGACATGAGATACAATATGCAAAGAAGATACTTAAAGATGTTCGCGGTGCGATAAGTGACTGGGGAAATTATGCGAAAACGGCGGGATTGTCGCAAGCCGCGACAGAGGAAATCTCAGGGAAGCTCGCCGAATCCGTGTTTTAGGCAACAGAACGTGGTGGTTCACGCGAACACATATCGGTTCTTCTGCGAACACAAGGGGACGGCATTATTCCCAACCGTCAAGTTCATCAATTGACTGTTTCTTCAGGCGTGAACTCCCTCGCACTTCTGCGTCGGAGAATGTTTTCATATCGGTATTGGAGATTCGTGCAACGGCTTCGGCGTCGAAAAGTTTTTCTTCCTCTCTTTCATTCATCATTTTATGTCCGTTCTTTCACCGTTTGTTCAACAAAACCAAGAACCGCGTCCGCTCATACGCTCATCACACCCCGATTGCCGTGACAGGTATTACATTGACGCCATCTGCGCGCTTGTAAGCGTATTCACCCAAACCTGTAATAATATTCAGGCTTGCCGGCGGTGATGCTTTCTTGATTTGCCGTTCTATTATCCTATGCTGATATTTCATATATTCAAGATACCATAAATAATCTTACAAGTAAAGCATGAAATATTTTACACGATGACCGGTAAAAATTTAACAACTTTAACACCACAATGTAGCTGTGTAGCTGTCAAGTGAATCTGCAAAGGTTACTACTCAGGGTAGGCTATGTTGAATCCACGTCATTTCGGGCTTGCGCTTAGGATGCCGATTCGACAAATTGCCCGTATGATAGGACACCGTAAAGGTATAGTGGAAAAGGTGGGACTAAATCAAGACGTTAACTCCGTCCCCATTTGTCTTCCGTCCCCATTTGTCTTCGTCCCCATTTGTCTTACGCGACGGGTGACTATCCCTGCGCACCAACATTCACGTCTTCGCAATCACCCTACCAGCACGCGCAAAGCACCTAAGTCACTGTGCTTAAATTACTTGTACTTTTGGCTTGCCTTTTTTCCGCCATGCCGCGTTGTCGTCAGCTTAGATAGCGCTGCTATCTGCGCTTCCTCCGCCTTGCCTGACGAAAAAAAATCTATGCCAAAATTGCACAATTTATTTAAGCACAGTTCCTAATTATATATGTTGCTTCGGTGGTCGATGTCAACAATGATGACTGTGACTATGTCATCATGAATCTTCACAAGAAGTCTGTAACTGCCGACACGATACCGCCAAAACCCTTTCAGGTTTCCGGTAAGTGGCTTGCCAAATTGCTTGGGGTCTGAACATCCCACAAGATTCTTGTCAATCCATTTTGAGATTAGCCGCCTCTGTGACGCGTCGATTTTCGCCAGTTGTTTTTTTGCTTTATCGTCAATCTCGATTCTGTAAATCATCAATCAACGTCCAATTCTTTCCTCACATCTTCCCATGAATGAGAAATATGAGATTTTTGATTTTCATATTCCGTGGCGACCCGAATATCATATTCATCTTCGAGCCGCTCAAAGAAAACATTGCGGAGAAGCTGTGAAAGGCTTTCCCCGTGGAATTTCGCGAAGTTGAGCATCGCTTTTTTTTCTTCATCAGATACTCGAACAGAAATAACAGCCATTGTATAAAACTCCTTTTTTAACGATACCTTATTGTCATACCTTTGTATGACATCTGGTAATTATATTTTACCTGATGCGCGGCAAATGTCAAGGATGCTTTTATGAATACCGCCACACCTCACGATTTGCGGTGTTTTGTTAAAGCGATTTGCGCACTAACTTATATAGTTGTCTCTAATCGTGATTGCGACGACGTGAACGTTGGCTCGCGGGCGTAATCACTCGGTGGATTTCAGGGCTTCGACCATATTCAGCTTTCTGATTTTTTTTGAGAATAGCAGACTTACACCAATCGACAACCCAAAGGTAATCGCAAACGACAGCGCGGCGTTCGAGG